>JBKDYO010000131.1:0-110751 GCA_046305855.1 Paracoccaceae bacterium | reverse complement strand
CCAAGCCGTGCCGGGCATCTTCGACAGCATGCTGCCCTTGCCGTGCACGACCTCATCGTGGCTGATCGGCAGGATGTAGTTTTCCGACCAGGCATAGACCATGCCGAAGGTCATCTGGTGGTGATGGTATTTCCGGTAGATTGGGTCCTTCTGCATGTAGCTCAGGGTGTCGTTCATCCACCCCATGTTCCACTTGAACCCGAACCCCAGCCCCCCCCAGTTCGCCGGCCGCGACACACCCGGAAACGCCGTCGATTCCTCGGCAATCGTCATGATCCCCGGCACTTCGCCATAGGCCGTGATGTTTGTCGTGCGCAGGACGTCGATCGCCTCATAGTTCTCGCGGCCGCCGTCCTTGTTCGGGACCCACTCGCCATGCTTGCGGCTGTAGTCGCGGTACAGCATCGAGGCCACCGCATCCACCCGCAGCCCGTCGATGTGGTATTCCTCCAGCCAATACAAGGCATTGGAGACGAGGTAGTTCTTCACCTCGACCCGGCCGTAATTGTAGATCAGCGTGTTCCAGTCCTGATGGAACCCCTCGCGCGGGTCCTGATGTTCATAGAGCGAGGTCCCGTCGAAGCGGCCGAGCCCATGCGCATCAGTCGGGAAATGGCCCGGCACCCAGTCAAGGATCACCCCCAGTCCCTTGCGGTGGGCGGCATCAACAAAGGCGCGGAATTCGGACGGTGTGCCGTGGCGGATCGTCGGGGCGAACATGCCGACGGGCTGATAGCCCCATGATCCGTCAAACGGGTATTCGCTGACCGGCAGACACTCGATATGGGTGAACCCCATGTCGGCGGCGTAATCGGCCAACTGTTCGGCCAGCTCCTCATAGCTCAGCATCCGGTTGCCCGGTGCCCGCCGCCAGGACCCCAGATGCACCTCGTAGACCGAGATCGGTGCGTCGATGCCATGGGCTACCGCGCGGCTTTCCATCCACGCCTCATCATGCCAATCACCCAGAATTGTCCTGACAACCGAGGCGTTTGCGGGCGGATGTTCAGACCCGAAGCCCACCGGGTCGGCCTTCAGCGGCAGGACCTGGCCGCCGGGTCCCTTGATTTCGTACTTGTAGGTAGAGCCCTCACCCAGACCCGGAATGAAGATCTCCCACACGCCGGTCGCGCCCCGGCGGCGCATCGAGTTGCGGCGCCCATCCCAGACGTTGAAATCGCCCACGACCGAGACCCGTTCGGCATTCGGCGCCCAGACCGCGAAGTGGACGCCGTCGATGCCCTCATGGCGGATCACATGCGCGCCCAGAGCCTGCCACAGCCGGCGATGCGTCCCTTCCCCAAGAAGGTACTCGTCCATCTCGCCAAGGATGGGGCCGAACCGATAGGGATCGTCGAATTCCCACGTGTTGCCATGGCCTTCCGCGCGGAACTTGTAGTCCGCCTTCCGCGCCATCTGATGGGTGAAAAGCCCTGGCACCCCGGGGTAGGCCTTCGCCTCGGCCGTCGTCTTGCCCGAGATCACCCAAAGCCGGTCCGCCCCCGGCACGAAGGCCCGGATTTCCCAGCCCTTCGCCAGTTTCTGCGGGCCCAGCACGGCGAACGGATCGCCATGCCAGCCTCCGGCTATCGCCTCTGCCGCGCCTTTGTCGAGTGTCGTCTCAGCCATGCTTCCCCTCCCGAAAGCCTGTCGGACTGCGCCCTTAAAGCGCGGACGTCGCCTGCCAGATCTCGTCCATGTAGCTGCGGATTGTGCGGTCCGACGAAAAGAACCCGCTCCGCGCCGTGTTCAGGGCCGCCATCTGCCACCAGCGCAACGGATCGGCATAGGCCTTGTCGACTTCGTTCTGAGCGGCCCGGTAGGCGTCGAAATCGCTGGCCACAAGGAAGTAGTCGTGGTGCCAGACGCGGTGCACAAGACCATGATACCGCTCCGGCTCTTCAGGCGAAAAGCGGCCCTCGGCGATCATCTGCAGCACGTCCATCAGGGGCTGGCTGCCCTCGATCGCTTTCTTGGCGTGATCTGGGTCCTCGCGGCGCTTTGCCACTTCCTCGGCCGTCAGGCCAAAGAGGAAGAAGTTCTCCGCCCCCACCTCCTGCAGGATCTCCACGTTAGCTCCGTCCAGCGTCCCGATGGTCGGGGCACCGTTCATCATGAACTTCATGTTGCCCGTGCCCGAGGCCTCTTTCCCGGCGGTCGAAATCTGTTCGGACAGGTCCGACGCCGGGATGACCCGCTCGGCCATCGTCACGTTGTAGTTCGCCGGATAGACGATCTTCAAAAGGTCCTTGGCCAGCGGATCAGCATTAACAACGGTCGCCACATCATTGATAAGGCGAATGATTTCCTTGGCCACCGCATAACCCGGCGCGGCCTTGCCGCCAAAGATCTTCACGCGAGGCACCCAGCCGGCCTTGGGGTCCGACCGGACGCGCTGCCAGTGCGAGATCGTCTCAAGAATGTTCAGAAGCTGGCGCTTGTATTCGTGGATACGCTTGATCTGCACGTCGAACAGGGCGTCCGGGCTGACCTCGATCCCCATCTCGCGCCCGATCCAGTTCGACAGCGCCACCTTGTTCTCGCGCTTGGCAGCCGCGAAACGATCGCGGAAGCCCGCGTCGGACACATGCGGCTCAAGCTCGCGCAGCCGGTCAAGGTCGGCCTCCCAGCCCGCACCGATCGTCTGGGTGATCAGTGACGACAGGGGCCGGTTCGCCATCCGCAACCAGCGGCGCGGGGTCACCCCATTGGTCTGGTTGATGATCCGCCCCGGATGCAGCCGGTTCAGTTCCGGGAACAGGTTCTGCTTCACCAGATCCGAATGCAGCGCCGAGACGCCGTTCACCTTGTGGCTCATGATGAAGGCAAGCTCGCCCATCCGCACTTCCTGGTGCTTCACGATGCCCACATAATGCGGCCGGTTCGGATAGGCGCGGCGATGCCAGCTGTCGATACGCTCCACGATCTGCATATGGCGCGGCAGCACGTTGCCAAAAGTGAAAGTCGCCCATTTTTCAAGGGCTTCGGGCAGCAGCGTGTGATTCGTATAGCCAAGGCAGGCCCGCGCGATGGTCAGCGCCTCGTCGAAGGGCAGCCCGTGGACATCCGACAAAAGACGGATCAGCTCCGGCCCGGCAATCGCCGGATGGGTGTCGTTCATCTGGATCGCCACATGCCGCGACAGTGCGCGAAGATCGGAATGCGAGGCCAGATACCGGCGCAGGATGTCCTGCAGCGCGGCGGAGGTCAGGAAGAACTCCTGCTTCAGGCGCAATTCCTTGCCCTGATAGGTGGTGTCATCCGGGTACAGCACCCGGCTCAGCGTCCGAGCCAGCGTCTCGGGTTCCGCAGCCGCCGTGTAGTCGCCCCGGTTGAAACGCTCGAGGTCGAAGTTCGTCGTCCCCTTCGCCCCCCAAAGCCGCAGCGTGTTTGCCCATTTGCCCTGCCAGCCGATGACCGGCGTATCAAAGGCCTCGGCTGTCACTGTCTCGGCAGGGTTCCAGACCTCACGGCCATCCCGCGTCTCGACATTGCCTTTAAACCCAATGGTATAGCGGCTTTCTGGGCGGGCGAATTCCCACGGATGGGCCTGCGCCAGCCAGTTTTCCGGCGTCTCGATCTGGCGGCCATGGTCGAAATGCTGGCGGAAAAGCCCATGCTCATAGCGGATGCCATAGCCGTATGCGGGGCACCCCAGCGTCGCCATCGATTCCATGAAACAGGCCGCAAGCCGCCCCAGGCCGCCGTTCCCCAGCGCGGCATCGGGCTCGTCATCGATTACAACGCGCAGATCCTGACCGAACGCCGCCATCGCTTCTTTCGCGGCGTCATAGAGGCCAAGGTTGATCATCGCATCCTCAAGAATGCGGCCGATCAGGAATTCCATCGACAGGTAATAGACCCGCTTTTTGTCCTCGGCCCAAGTGCGGCGGGTCGAAGCGAACCAGGGCTCGACGATCTGGTCGCGGATCGCGTGGCTCAGCGCCATGCGCCAGTCATGCGCGCTGGCATGGGGGGCATCCTTGCCGACTGTAAATGTCAGATGCCGCAGGATGCTTGCCTGCAGGATATTCGGGGTCACGCTCAGATCGGTCACGGTCTTGTCCAGCAAACTTCTCTCCACGGAAAGCCTAAGCGCCACAGGGCGGCGGTCAAGCGGGCTTTCAGGCGCAGCGGCCCAAGTCTTGGCATAACCCATGCCGCGCGCACATGTTAGCGCAAACTTTCGCCCCTTCTACGCGATCCAAAGCGATTTGGAAACCCGATTCCGCCCAATGTCATCGCTTTTGCACCGGAACGCAGCCACGGGCAAATTCTTGGCCTTGACGCGGGCCGGTTCCTGACGACCATGCCATCACGCCGAAAGGACAAGAGATGACCACACTTTCCATCCCGGACATGAGCTGCGCCCATTGCAAGATGACGGTCGAGACGGCTTTGGCCAAGGTCCCCGATGCCGGGACCATCACCGTCGATCTGGCCAGTCACAGCGCCACGGTCACCGGCCCGGCTGCTGCCTCTACGCTGATCGCCGCACTGGACAAGGTGGGCTACCCGGCGACCGAAGGGCGCTAAGCCGCGCACAAGGGCCGTCACAGGCCGGTCGCTGGCTGGATCGGCGTGCCGTCGCTGAACCGCGACACCCTAAAGCGGTCGAGGTCGTGCCCTACGTGCCCCCCGGCAACCAGATCGGCAACCACGCGGCCCATGCCGGGGCCGATGCCAAAGCCGTGCCCGCTCATTCCGGTCGCAATGGTCAGACCGGCAATCGGCGCGTGATCGACGATCGGTACGAGGTCGGGCAGGTTGTCGATCATCCCAGCCCAGACGCTTTGCAGTACCGGACGTCCCAATGCCGGGAAGGCGCGGGCAAAGGCGGATTGCGCACGTGCGAGGGATTTCAGGTTTGGAGCGGGGTTCAGGATGCGTTGGCGTTCGAACGGGCTGGTTTGATCCTCAGCCCAACGGCGCGGCGTGCCCCAGGCATCGGGAAATCCCTTCGGCGCAACCGGCCGGAACCGGCTTGGGCGCAGGTCCTTCCGCAAGAGCGGCAGGTAGGAAAAGAACGAGCGGAACGAATCCGGGCCGATGTACAGGTCATCCGCAGATGCACCCACGGCGAATGTGTAGCCACCGTCCACACGGCGGCGGAAACCGATGTCGTCATCCGCAGCGCACCCGCCGAAAATCTCGGGCATCGGCGCAGTCGCAGCGACGGATGCGCGCACAGACAGAAGCGGTATCCTGATCCCGTGTTGCCCAAGGAACAACCGTGACCAGGCTCCGGCAGCTATGATCACGTGATCGCAGGAGACGCGTCCGAATTCGGTCACCACCCCGGCAACCTTGCCGCCGACAATGTCCAGCGCCCGGACCGCACAAGCCTCGCGCAGAAAAACGCCCCGCTTTTCAGCCGCGGAGGCCAGTGCAGGAACCGCTGTCCAGGGTTCGGCCTGAGCGTCCGATGCCGTCCAAAGACCACCCTTCCACTTGGCCGCAGCACCTTTCAGTCGCCCTGTCACCTCGGCCCCGGTCTGCATCCGGGTGTCGACCCCATGCGCCTTGGCATGATCTGTCCAGGCTTCGAACGCAGCCATCTCGGCGTCCGTCTTCGCGATGTAAAGCACGCCGTTCTGCCGGAACCCCAGCGCGTCGCCCATCTCGGCGGCCAACTGCTTCCAGATCGACAGGCTTTCCACCATGATCGGCAGTTCTGCGGGGTCCCTGCCCTGTTGGCGCACCCAGCCCCAGTTGCGGCTCGACTGTTCGCCCGCGATCCGGCCCTTTTCGCAGACCAGGACCGACAGCCCCCGCTCGCGCAGGAACCAGGCCGCCATCACTCCGATTACGCCGCCGCCCACGACTACGACGTCGGCACGGGGCGGCAGCGGAGCGGCAAAGCGAACCGGAGTTGCCTCCGAGATCGGAAAGCTCATGCCAACCGCTCCAAGAGCCTTTCCATGAACCGCTGCCCGGCCAGAAACTCGGAGACCTCGAGATACTCATCCGCCTGATGCGCCTGGGCAATGTCGCCCGGGCCGCAAACGACCGCCGAATAACCTGCGTCCTGAAACTGACCGGCCTCCGTCCCATACGACACGACACCCGTTTCATTCTCTCCAGTCAGGGCGCGGGCCAGCGCCTCTGCCGCGCCATCGACCTCGGGTCGCAGGGGCGAGACGTCGAAGAACTTCGACAGATGCACCCCGGCTTCGGGCCGTATTGCCTTCAGTGCGGCATCCAGGCGTTCTGCCTCGCGCCGAAAGGCTGCGGCACGGGCATCGATGTCGTCATCCGGCACGCAGCGCATCTCGACCGCAAAGCGGCAGTCTGCGGCAGTGATATTGTCCGCCGTGCCACCCTCGATCCGACCCACATGCAGCGTGGTGAAGGGGGGATGGAACCGCGCACCGACCTTGCCTCGTGGCGCGGCCTGGATCGCGTCGTTGTAGTCGTTGACCCATTGGATCAGCCGCGCCGCCTCCATCACTGCGGACACGCCCTCGGGCAGAAGCGACGAATGCACCTCATAGCCCTTCACATGCACGTTGTATCCGGTCCCGCCCTTGTGCCCGGTGATCACTTTCATCCGCGACGGCTCACCGATCAGCGCGACTGCGCCTTTCGGGACCACACCCTGCATCGTCTCGATCATGGGAGGCGCGCCGGTGCAGCCCACTTCCTCGTCATAGGACAGGGCCAGCTGCAAAGGCCGCCCCAGCCCGCGCCGCTGCGCCTCGACCAGGGCCCAGACAGCCAGCGCGACATAGCCCTTCATGTCACAGGTCCCGCGACCGTAAAGCTTCCCGTCGCGTTCCACGACCGTCCAGGGGTCCGAAGTCCAGACCTGCCCCGCCACAGGCACCACGTCGGAATGTCCCGACAGCACCACCGCGCCCTCGGCCCAGGGCCCAGCATGCGCGATCAGGGCCGCCTTTTGCCGGTCCTCGTTCCAGTGCCGGAAGCAGGCCACGCCATGCCCGGAAAGGTAGCCCTCCAGCCAGTCGACCAGGTCCAGGTTCGATTCGCGGCTGACTGTCGGGAACTTGACCAAGTGATCCAGAATCTGACGCGGCGTCAGCACGGTCATCGTGATTTTCCTTGCTATGACTAGATTTGGTAGCCAGCCTGTCCTTGGGTCCAGCCCGTGTCAATATCTGGCAGAATGACGCAAGGTTCGGTCATTTTGACGGGTGAACAGTCTGGAATCGCGCGGCAAATCGGGATTGATAGAAGACTGAGAATCGGAAAGAGTTGACGGCAAGGCAGCAACCACAAGCTGTATGACTGAAAATCAGTCAACAATAACAAGACATAAGAACGTCGCGGGGAGTACTGAATGGCCGAACCGGCCGCGTCTGTCCTTGAAGTCAGGGACCTCAAGACCGTTTTCCGCACCCGCGGCGGAGAAATCCATGCCGTGAACGATGTCAGCTTTCACCTCCGCAAAGGAGAGCTTCTGGGCGTCGTCGGCGAAAGCGGGTCGGGGAAGTCGGTGACCATGATGTCACTCCTTCGGCTTTTGCCCGCGCCGCCAGCCGACATCCGCAATGGCCAGGCTCTGCTGAACGGTCGCGACCTTCTGGCAATGTCGCCTGACGAATTGCGCGCCGTCCGCGGGGCCAAGGTCGGTTTCGTGTTCCAGGACCCGATGACCAGCCTGAACCCGGTCTTCACGCTGGGCAACCAGATCATGGAGCCCCTGATCAAGCACATGAAGATGTCGAAGTCCGAAGCGGAAGCCCGGGCGATCGAGCTGCTGGATCTGGTTGGCATCCCGGATGCCCGGCGCAGGCTTCACCAGTATCCGCACCAGTTTTCGGGCGGCATGCGGCAACGGGTGATGATCGCCATTGCGCTCGCCTGCAACCCGGATGTGCTGATTGCGGACGAACCGACAACCGCGCTTGACGTGACCATCCAGGCGCAGATCCTCGAACTGGTGAAGGAACTGCGCCAGAAGCTTGGCATGGCGATCATCTGGATCACGCATGATCTGGGGGTGATTGCCGGCATCGCGGATCGGGTCATGGTGATGTATGGTGGGCAGGTCGTCGAGCAGGCCCCGGTGGCCGAGCTTTTCGCCAATCCCCAGCACCCCTACACCCGCGCGCTGTTGCAGACGATTCCCCGCATCACCGGCGAACGCACGACACGGCTGAAGGTGATCGAGGGCCAGCCGCCGATCCTGACGGTACCCTTGACGGCCTGCCCGTTCCGCGCGCGCTGCGAATACCGCCACGATGCCTGTGATGCGGCCAATCCGGCACGTCGCGCCATCGACGGGCTGGCCGTCGGCAAGGGCCATGACGTTGCCTGCCACTGGACCGCCCCGGCGCGGGTCGAGGTGGCCCATGCTTGACGCCACCCCTGCCCCGCTCGTCCAGGTCGAAGACCTGAAGATGCATTTCCCGATCTACACCGGCATCTTCCGCAAACACACCGGCGACGTGAAGGCGGTGGACGGGGTCTCGTTCCAGATCATGCCAGGCCAGACGCTTGGCCTTGTCGGAGAATCCGGCTGCGGCAAATCCACGGTCGGACGTGCGATTCTGCGGCTTTACGAGCCCACCGCAGGCCGCGTGCTGATCGACGGCGAGGATGTGGCCCGCATGGAGCCCGAGGCGCTGCGCAAGAAGCGCCCAACGATGCAGATGGTCTTCCAGGACCCGCAAGCCAGCCTCAACCCCCGCATGACTCTGTCCGAGATCGTCAGCGAACCCTTGGAAGAGCATACCGACTGGTCCCGCGACCAGAAGCTGGAGCGGGTCTACGAACTGATGGATCAGGTCGGCCTCAACCGCCGCTTCGTGAACCGCTTCCCGCACGAATTCTCGGGCGGCCAGCGCCAGCGCATCGGCATCGCCCGGGCCTTGGCCCTGAAGCCCCGCTTCATCGTCTGCGACGAACCGATCGCGGCGCTGGACGTGTCGATCCAGGCGCAGGTCGTCAATCTGTTGGAGGACCTGCAGGAAAAGCTGGGCCTGACCTATCTTTTCATCAGCCACGACCTGTCCATGGTCCGCCACCTCGCCCAGAAGGTCGCGGTGATGTATCTCGGCCGGATTGCCGAGCTGTCGCCTTCGAAGGACCTCTACGCCCGACCGCTTCACCCCTATGCCGAGGCACTGCTGTCTGCGGTGAACGAGCCCGACCCGGTGCTCGCCGCCCGGCGCAAACGCATCATCCTGAAGGGCGACGTCCCGTCCCCCGCCAATCCGCCCAAGGGCTGCAACTTCTGCACGCGCTGCCCCAAGGTCATGGACATCTGCAAAACGGTGAAACCCGCCCTGGTCGAGGTTGAACCCGGGCGCATGGTCGCCTGCCATCTATACACTGCCGCCGGATCAACCGGCGCATCCGAGGCTAACGAGCGTAATCAACAAGGAGAGACAAGATGAAACTGAGAGCCGCCCTTCTGGGCGCTGTGGCCGCACTGGGGATTGCCCCGGCGGCCTTCGCCGAACGCGGCGCGGATGGCGAGCTGAAGCTCACCTTCCCGCAAGCCGTGTCGATCGTGAACCCCTACCTCTCGGGCGGCACCAAGGATATCCTGGCCGCCGCGATGGTCGTCGAGCCTCTGGCCGTCGTCGACCCCGATGGCAAGCTCGTGCCGCGCCTTGCGGCGGAAATTCCAACGCTGGAAAACGGCGGCATCTCGGCCGACCTGACCTCGATCACCTGGAAACTGTTGCCTGGCCTCCTGTGGTCGGATGGCAGCCCGGTTACTGCCGATGACGCGGTCTTCACCTGGCAGTACTGCACCCATCCGGAAGGCGGCTGCAGCCAGGCCACCAAGTACGAAGGTGTCGCCTCGGTCGAAGCAGTTGACCCGGGCACGATCAAGGTCACCTTCAGCGGACCGAAGCCGAACCCCTACACTGCCTTTGTCAGCGGCCTGTCGCCGATCCTGCAGAAAGCCCAGTTCGAGGCCTGCCTCGGCGCTGCAGCCCCGACCTGCACCGATGCCAACAACATGCCCGTTGGCACCGGACCGTTCAAGGTTGTCGGCTTTACCGTCAATGACACCGTGACGATGGAAGCCAACCCGAACTACCGCGATCCGGCCAAGCCCGCCTTCGCAACTGCCGTGATCAAGGGCGGCGGCGATGCTGAAGGTTCGGCCCGCGCCGTGATGGAAACCGGCGAATTCGATTACGCCTGGAACACCCAGATCCCGCCGGACAGCCAGGCCGCTATGGCTGCCGCTGGCAAGGGCCAGTTCGTGGTGGCCTTCGGTACGCTCGTCGAGCGGATCGAGATGAACACCACCGACCCCTCGCCCGACCTGCCGGAAGGCGAGCGTTCGACCGCAAAGCACCCCCACCCGATCCTGTCGGATATCAAGGTGCGGACCGCGCTGTCCAAAGCCATCGACCGTTCGATCCTGGTTGAAGTCGGCTATGGCGCAGGCGGCAAGCCGACCTGCAACGTGATCCCCGGCCCGGCTGACTGGGCGTCGGCCAATGACGGCTGCATCGCGCAGGACATGGAAGGCGCCAAGGCTCTGCTGGACGAGGCAGGCTGGACCGACAGCGATGGTGACGGCATCCGCGACAAGGACGGCAAGAAACTGTCGATCCTGTACCAGACGACCGTCAACCCGATCCGCCAGGACTTCCAGGCGCTGATCAAGGATTGGTGGACGGAACTCGGCGTTGAAGTCGAGCTCAAGGCCATCGACCCGGGTGTGTTCTTCGGCGGCGATGCGGGTTCGCCCGACACGTTCCAGAAGTTCTACGCCGACGTCGAGATGTATGCCAACAACTCGGAAAGCCCTGACCCGGAATCCTATCTGGGCCAGTACCAGTGCAAGAACGCTCCGTCGCCGGAAACCCAGTGGCAGGGCGAGAACATCAACCGGTTCTGTGACCCGGCCTATGACGCTCTGCATGCCGAACTGACCAAGACGACCGACATCGCCAAGCGTCAGGAAATCGCCAAGAAGCTGAACGACATGGTGACGAAGGACAGCATGACCGTGATCCCGCTGGTGCATCGCGGTACGCTCTCGGCGCATTCCAACACGCTGGGTGGCGTCTGGATCAACGCCTGGGACATGGAAACCTGGAACACGGCGGACTGGTTCCGCGTCAAGTGACCTGACCAACGGCGGGGCCGGACCTTCGGCCCCGCCGCCCTTTTCTACCCTCCCAAATCCAGGGCGCGCCGCGCATGCTCACCTTCACGCTTCGCAGGCTTCTGCTGGCTATCCCGACCCTGCTGGTCATCAGCTTGGTGATCTTCCTGTTGGTCGATCTGGCCCCTGGCTCGCCCATGTCCGAAATTCCGCTGACCGTCCCGCCGGACGTTCGGCAAAAGATGATCGAGGCGCTTGGCGCCGATCAACCCGTGTTCTACCGCTATGTCCTGTGGCTCCGGCAGTTCTTCTGGGTCGAACCCGCCAGCCTGATCGACGGCTGGTTCGGAACCACCTGGGTCGAGGGTGAACAGCGCATCCTGTCCTGGCAGTCGCGCAGCCCGGTCTTCACCATCATCGGCCAGCGCATCCCCCAGACCCTGACCGTGATCGGCACCGCCTATCTGGTCGGCATCCTGATTGCAGTGCCCATTGGCATTTACTCGGCCTACCGGCAGTACAGCTGGTTCGACCAGGCCGGGACCCTGTTCGCGATGGTGGGCTTTTCGGTCCCGACCTTCTTTTCCGGCACGCTTTTCATCATCATTTTCGCAGTCTGGCTGGGTTGGTTTCCGACCAAGTACGACACGCAACTGGTGGTTAACGACTGGGAAAGCTTCCTCAAACAGATCAAGCAGATGGCCCTGCCCGTGATGACGCTGGGCCTGGCAAACGCCGCCGCGATCAGCCGTTACATGCGATCCTCGATGCTCGACAACATGGGGATGGACTACGTCCGCACCGCCCGCGCCAAAGGCATGTCGGAGCGCACCGTCGTCCTGAAGCACGTGTTGCGGAACTCGCTCATCCCGGTCGTCACCGTCATCGCGCTTGGCATCCCCGCAATCTTTGGCGGCGCGATCATCACCGAGAACCTCTTCGGCGTGAACGGCATTGGTGCTGCCCTGATCGGGGCCATCCATGCCAACGACATTCCGATGGTGCAGACGCTGGCCTTCATCTTTGCGGTGCTGATCGTCCTTTTCAACCTGATCGCCGACATCCTGTACGGCCTTCTTGACCCCCGGATCCGCTATGACTGACGCCAGCACCACCCAGCCAAAGCCGGCCAGCCAGATGCGCGACATTTGGAATCAGTTCCGCACCCACAAGGGTGCCCTGTTCGGGCTGATCACGCTGGGCATCCTTATCGTCGCCGTGCTGATCGGCCCCTATCTCTGGATCCCCGAAAAGCTCACGGTGGCCGAGGCGATAAAGCTCAAGAACCAGGGCCCATCCTGGCGTTTCCCCCTGGGAACCGACCAGCTTGGCCGCGACATGCTGGCCCGGATGCTCCTTGCGGGTCGCGTATCCTTGGCCGTCGGCTTCGTCGCCATGACCATCGCGATCGTCTTCGGCACCTTCATCGGGATCATGGCCGGGTACTTCCGCCGCCTCGATGGCCCGCTGATGCGGATGACCGACATGTTCCTCGCCCTGCCGCTGATCCCGCTTCTCCTCGTCATGGTGATGCTCTTCCGCGACCGGATTGCGGGGCTCATCGGGCCGGAGCTTGGCGCCTTCACCCTGATCGTCTTTGCGATCGGCATCACCTCGTGGATGTCTACCGCCCGCATCGTTCGAGGCGAAGTGCTGACGCTGAAAGAGCGCGAGTATGTCCTTGCCTCCCGATCAATCGGCGCGCGTCCGAACCGGATCATCTTGCGGCACATTCTGCCAAACGTGATCTCGCCCATCATGGTCGCGGCCACCCTTGAAATCGCCGCAGCGATCATCACCGAATCGGTGCTGTCCTTCCTCGGCCTCGGCTTCCCGCCCGACTTCCCGACCTGGGGGCGGCTGCTGTTCGACGGGCTGCAGTACATGCAGGTCTACCCCGAACGGGTTGTCTGGCCGGGGCTTGCGATCTCGCTGACGGTGCTGTCGGTGAACTACATCGGCGACGGTCTTCGCGACGCGCTGGACCCGCGCATCCGGGGTCGCTGACCCCCGATTTTTCGTCGAAAAATCGCCTAGTGCAGGGTCTTGCGGATGCGGCGCACCATCAGCCAGACCGCCAGCACCACGACCGGCACCAGCATGGCCAGCAGCGCCCCGTGACTGATGTGCAGCGCATGGGCCGCAGGCTCCAGCAGATACGCCGCCAGGTTCACCGCATAATAGCTGATCGCCACTGTCGACAGCCCTTCGACCGTGCGCTGCAGCCGCAGCTGCAGGTCGGCCCGCTGGTCCATGCTTTCCAGAAGCTTCTGGTTCTGGGCTGACCGTTCGACATCGACCCGGGTCCGCAACAGTTCCGCCGCCCGCTCGGCCCGCTCGGCCATCCCCTTCAACCGGCTTTCGGCCGACTTCACGGTCCGCATCGCCGGATCATATCGGCGCATCATGAACTCGCCAAAGGTCTGACGCCCTTCGATCCGCTGTTCGCGCAAGACTTCGATCCGCTGGTTGACGATCGCCTCATAAGCCGCCGTTGCCCCGAACCGGAACGAGAACTGCACCGCAAGGCTCTCCAGCTCGGCCGAGATGGTCAAAAGCTGGTGCAAGGCCGCCTCTGGCGCTGGTTCCGCATTGTCGAGACCGGAGACGAGGTCCGACAGCTTGGGGTCCAGCGCGTTCAGCCGCCCCGACAGGTCGCGCGACCGCATCAGCCCCAGCATCGACATCGCGCGGTAGGTCTCGATCTCGCACAGCCGTTGCACGATCCGGCCCACCCGGCGCGGGCCCGTGCCCGGTGCCACAAAGACCGCAAAGCGAACATGCCCCGCCGGATCAATCCGGAAGTCCCCGGCCACGATTGCCGCACCATCCACCACGCGCGCCACGGCCAGACTTTCCGGCACGAACCAGTCGTCCAGCCGGGTCAGCATCTCGGCATCATTGGTGGGCATCTCCTCGACCCGGATCAGAACCGAGGTCAGCCGCTTGCCCGGCGCCTCGGCCAGCCAGTCTTCGGGCATCACTTCCGCCTCGGCCGGATCGAAAGGCCGGCTTGAGACACCTTTCGTGAAGGCCGTGTAGGTCACGAACTCGGTATGGCTTTCCCATTTCAGGTCCGCCCGTCCGATGGGTCCCTGGAAATGCGTCGCCCCGGGCTGCGGATGCGGGCTGCCGTGGCGGTCCAGAAGGGCCAGAAGATGCGTAAGGTCCTTCGCTCGATCCCGGTTCTGCGCCTGTACCGGTTCCTTGATCGCCACATAGACCGCGGTCGAGGGCACCTCGAGCGACGGAAACGGTCGCGCGTGCAGTTCGTTCACGGTCGCATAGCGCAGGGGATGGTCAGAGATTGGCATTCTGTCAGGTCCGGGTCCGGGCGGGCTTCACTGCCGCATAACGGGATTTCTTGTGGAAATCCATGGATTTGTCGGCATGCCACAGCATACCCGATCCGATGCGGTCCCGCTGCCCAAATGATTTTCACATCTGCAGCGTAGGGACGCAGCACCCCATGCGTATGGGCTTGCACGACACCAACAAACTGCAGCCATTGAAAGGACCAATCATGCGCAGCTTCCTCGTTCTTGCTTTCCTTGCCCTTCCTGCAGCCCCGGCGCTTGCCGAGATCACCGTCACGAATGGTCGCGGCGACAACGCCGTGATCTCGCGCGACTGCGAGAAAGGCGAAGGTCAGGTGACCTGCACGCGCGAAACCATCGTGACCGGCGCGGAAGGCAAGACCGCCAAGAAGACCAAGGTGCGGACCGCCGAGCGCGGGCTTCTGACGGCCGAAGTCACCGTCACCGGCCCGGAAGGCAATACCCGCACCCGCGAACGCAGCTGGACGCGCAACGACTGACACTCGCCACGGGTGCCGGGGCTTGCGTCCCGGCATCGTTTCACCAAGCTTGGCGCTGACGCGCGTGCGGGGCCGGATGTGACAGCGGACGAGGATCGGCAGACCATGGCGGCCTTGGCGGCAGGGGACCGTCAGGCCATGGCCCGGCTGATCCGGCGGCACGGGCCGGGCCTGCGCCGCCTTCTGGCCGGGACATTGGCGGCCCCGCACGAGGCCGAGGATCTTGCACAGGAAACCTTTCTCAGGGTCTGGGCCGCAGCCGCCCGCTACGATCCGGACAAGGCCGCACCTTCGACCTGGATCTACCGGATCGCTCTGCGCCTTGCCATCGATCGCAACCGCCGCACTGGCTTCCGCCGCTTCCTTGGCCTCGACGCCGCACCCGAGCCTGAGGACGACCGTCCGGACACCGAAACCGATCTGGCGGCGAGGCAGGAACTGGCCCTGACGCGACGGGCGCTGGCCGCCCTGCCCGACCGGCAGCAGCAGGCGCTGTTGCTGCGCGCCGTTGCGGGGATGACGAATGCCGACATTGCCGCCACATTGGGGATCAGCGCTGGCGCGGTGGAACAACTACTGGTCCGCGCCCGGGCCGCTCTGCGGGCGGAGACGAAAGGGATATGGGGATGACAAGAACTGACGATGACGCCTTGGAGGCAAGGCTGGCACAGGCTCTCGGGCCGGAAGCCGATGACATTGCCCCCCTGTCGCAGGCCGTCCTGAACCGGCTGGCCGGGCCCGACACGACAGGGCGCACCCACCTTGCCGAGGTTCTGACCGAACCGCTGCCCGCCGCCGGCCTGATGCTTGGCCTTCTGCTTTTGGCTGGCGGTCTTGGCTACGCGCTTCCCCCGCCGGAGCTGGACGAGGTCAGCGCGCTGATCCAGCTCCTTGGGCCGGGGTTCTGACATGACCACTCCCGTATCGCCGCCGCCCGCCACGCGCCGCTCCTGGGGTCGCATCTCGCTCGTTGCGGCGCTGGTCCTGTCGCTCTTTCTCAACGCCGTTGCTGTCGGAGCCTTGCTGCGGCTGCGCGAGGCGCGGGATGAGCTTCTCGGACCCGAGGCCGCCGCCGCCCGCCTGCCTGACGATCTGCGGCAAGACCTGCGCACAGCGCTCCGCGCCGAGGCTCGCAGCATCCGCCCCCTCCTGCGCGACACGGTCCAGGCACGCGCCGCCATCGTCGCAGCGGCAAACGCCCGTCCCTATGTCCGATCAGACGCCGAGGCGGCGATGGTCAAATTCCGGACCAGCGTCGACGCGCTGCTTGCCGAGGTGCAGGCGGTGTTTCTGGATCAGCTGGATGCGAAGGCAGCAGGCGAAGAATAGGGTGGGGATGGCCCCCACCCCACCTTGGGATCACTCGATCATCGGCAACAGGCTGTCGAGGCACTTAGCATGCCATCGGACCGTTGCAGTCTTGCCAAGAACGATACTTGGCAGTGAAGGCACACGCTGCCAGCCGTTCTGATTTGCATCAAGGAAGAGGCGGGAAATCCGTACCCTAATGAGCGTGACTTGACACGGTCGAAGCAGCGCAATGCGGGGTACGTGGCCATGACAGGAAGAAAGCTGAGCCGATCCACCCTTGGTTGTTCCACACTGTTTTGCTGTGCGCTTGGCGCCTCACCCGCGTCCGCCAATATGATCCTGTCGATGCCGTTGATTACCCAATGGCTCGGCTTTCTCGGCTTCATACCGGTCGTACTCGTTGAAATTTTGATCGCAAACCGGATGGCTTGGCGTCTAAGGCTCTACGAAGCTTACCGTGAGATCACGCCCGCCATCGTCCTCGCAAACATTGGATCTTTCCTGATCGGGGTCGTTGTCGCCTTTCTGTTCGAAGGCGCCCTCATGTTCGTCGAGGACTTGCCACAGGAAGGCTTTCTGAACCTTCTGCTCTGGGAGATCCACTCTCCCGAAGAACGGCTGGGCCTGGTGTCGGACCTGGCCTTGATCTTCGCGGTAGTCGCGCTGTTCATCCCTTCCTGGCTGATTGAGAGCGTCATCGTCGGTGGGGTTCTGCGCATTCCCCGCAATCTCGCCATGAAGATCGGCTTTTGGGCGAACGCCGGCAGTTACCTCATGCTGTTTGTCGTGATGGAGAGCTTGGCGCTGATCGGATGAGATCACCCCGCCCAACTGCCCATGGGTTTCTCCAAGTCTCAGCGGAAACTGCCAAATGCGCAACGCCCCCGATCACTTGGACCGGGGGCGCATTGTGTCGAGGCGCGGATTTCGCTTGGTCTTGCCTTACTCGATCATCGGCAGCAGGGCATCCAGCGACTTCTTCGCGTCGCCGTAGAACATCCGCGTGTTCTCCTTGTAGAAGAGCGGGTTCTCGATCCCCGAATATCCCGTCCCCTGGCCCCGCTTCGACACGAAGACCTGCTTGGCTTTCCAGCACTCCAGCACCGGCATTCCGGCGATGGGGCTGTTCGGGTCTTCCTGCGCTGCCGGGTTCACGATGTCGTTCGAGCCGATGACGATGGCCACGTCGGTCTCCGGGAAGTCCTCGTTGATCTCGTCCATCTCCAGCACGATGTCGTAGGGCACCTTCGCCTCGGCCAGAAGCACGTTCATGTGCCCCGGCAGACGCCCCGCGACCGGGTGGATCGCGAAGCGCACGTTCTTGCCCTTGGCCCGCAGCTTGCGGGTCAGCTCCGACACCGACTGCTGCGCCTGCGCCACCGCCATGCCGTAGCCCGGAATGATGATGATGCTGTCCGCATCGTTCAGCGCCGCCGCCACACCTTCCGCGTCGATGGCGATCTGTTCGCCCGTCACTTCCATCGCCGGTCCCGTGGTGCCGCCAAAGCCGCCAAGGATCACGCTGATGAAGCTGCGGTTCATCGCCTTGCACATGATGTAGCTCAGGATCGCGCCCGAGGAGCCGACAAGCGCGCCCACGACGATCAGAAGGTCGTTCGACAGCGAGAAGCCGATCGCCGCCGCCGCCCAGCCGGAGTAGCTGTTCAGCATCGACACCACGACCGGCATGTCCGCACCGCCGATCCCCATGATCAGGTGATAGCCGATGAAGAGGGCCGCCAGCGTCATCCCGATCAGCGCCAGCGTCGACCCGGACTGCAGGTAGACCACCAGCAGCACCACCGAGATGATCGCCGCCGAGGCATTCAGCACATGCCCGCCGGGCAGCTTCTTGGCCTTGCCGTCAACCTTGCCCGCCAGCTTGCCGAAGGCGATGACCGACCCGGTGAAGGTCACCGCACCGATGAAGACGCCAAGGAAGGTCTCGACCCGCAGGATGGCGATCTCCACCCCGGACTTTTCCGCCACCTTCTGGGCAAAGCCGGTTAGCGCGGCGCGGGCGGCTTCGTCCATGCCCGCGACGGAAGCCAGTTCGATATGGGTGTTGAACCCGATGAACACCGCCGCAAGGCCAACAAGGCTGTGCATTGCCGCCACCAGTTGCGGCATTTCGGTCATCTGCACCCGCTGCGCCACAAACCAGCCGATCACGCCGCCCACGGCGACCATGACCAACGAAATCAGCCAGTTGCCTGCCCCGGGGCCATAAAGCGTCGCCGCCACGGCCAGGGCCATGCCGACGATCCCGTACCAGACCGCGCGCTTGGCACTTTCCTGCCCCGAGAGCCCGCCCAAGGACTGGATGAACAGGACAGCGGCGACGACATAGGCCGCAGTAGTGAATCCGTATTCCATTCTCGCGCGCTCCCCTTACGACTTCTGGAACATGGCGAGCATGCGCCGGGTGACCATGAAGCCACCGAAGATGTTAATCCCGGCCATGAACACCGACAGGGCCGCAAGGATCACGACCAGCCAGTTGCCGGACCCGATCTGCATCAGGGCCCCAAGAATGATGATGGACGAGATCGCATTCGTGACCGCCATCAGCGGCGTGTGCAGCGAGTGCGAGACGTTCCAGATCACCTGCACGCCGACGTAGACCGACAGCACGAAGACGATGAAGTGCGACATGAAGGACGCGGGCGCATAAAGCCCCGCTGCAAGGATCAGCCCGCCGCCGATGGCCAGCATCCCCACCTGGTTCCGGGTCTGCGCCTTGAACTCGGCCACTTCCTTGGCGCGGCGTTCTTCGGGGGTCAGTTCCTTGGCCTTTTCCTTCGGCTTCTGCGCCGCAATCGCCGCGATCTTCGGCGGCGGCGGCGGATAGGTCACCGCCCCCATATGCGCCGCCGTCGCTCCGCGGATCACGTCATCCTCCATGTTATGCGCGATGACCCCGTCCTTCTTGGGGGTCAGGTCGGTCAGCATGTGGCGGATGTTGGTCGAGTATAGCGTCGAGGATTGTGCGGCCATCCGGCTGGGGAAATCGGTGTAGCCGACGATGGTCACGCCATTGTCGGTGACGATCTTCTGGTCCGGCACCGTCAGGTCGCAGTTGCCGCCACGCTCGGCCGCAAGGTCGACAATGACCGACCCCGGCTTCATCATCTTGACCATATCCTCGGTCCACAGCTTCGGCGCAGGCCGACCCGGGATCAGGGCAGTGGTGATGACGATGTCCATCTCCGGCGCAAGCTCCCGGAACTTCTTCAGCTGGGCCTCGCGGAACTCAGGGCTGGACGGGGCCGCATAGCCCCCGGTCGCTGCGCCATCCGTCTGCTGTTCGGCAAAGTCGAGGAAGACGAAATTCGCCCCCATCGATTCAATCTGTTCGGCAACCTCGGGCCGCACGTCAAACGCATGGACAATCGCCCCCAGCGACGTGGCCGTGCCAACCGCCGCCAAACCCGCCACGCCCGCGCCCACCACCAGAACCTTGGCCGGGGGCACCTTGCCTGCCGCCGTCACCTGACCGGTGAAGAAGCGGCCAAAGTTGTTCCCGGCCTCCATCACCGCGCGGTAGCCAGCGATGTTGGCCATCGACGAGAGCGCGTCCATCTTCTGCGCGCGGGAAATCCGCGGCACCATGTCCATCGCCACGATGGTCAGGTTCTTCTTTGCCGCCGCTTCCAGCAGCTCGGCGTTCTGTGCCGGCCAGAAGAAGGAAATCAGCGTCTGTCCGTCCGACAGCGTGGCCAGTTCTTTGCCATCCGGGCCGCGCACCTTGACGACCACATCCGCCGCCGCGATCACTGCCGCCGCATCCGCCAGCACTTCGACCCCCGCCGCCGCATAGGCCGCGTCCGAGAACCCGGCCTTCGCCCCGGCTCCGGACTGGATCACCGAGGAATGCCCCAGCTTTGCTAGCTGCACAGCCGAATCCGGCGTCATCGCCACCCGGTTCTCGCCCGGGAATACCTCTGTCAATGCGCCTATCTTCACCCGCGTCCCCCGTTGTTCTGGCCCGAGTCATAAACTGACCCTGTGCACTTAGCATCGCGCAACATTATTTCAAACCCCACTTTTCGGCGGCGCTTCCTGTCACTTCCGTCCGATCCAGCGCCGGGTCCGGGCTGCCCAAAGATCAAATTCAGGACCAAAGGCCAACGTCAGCCGCGCTTCCTCATCGCGGATGAAACGGGTCTGGATCAACCAGACGAAACTGAAAAGCAGGGGAAGTGCAAGCACGGCGTCCAACCACAGGATCGCACCCAGAAGGATCAGGGCGTCTCCCAGGTAGATCGGATTGCGCGACAGGCTGAAAAGGCCGGTTGTGACCAGCGCCGAAGGGTTCCGGCGCGGAATCACCGTTGTCCGGTGCCGGGCCATCTGCACAACGGCACCAACCATCAGCAGGCCCCCGGCCAGCACCAGAAATTTGCCTGCCAAGTCGCCGAAACTGCCCAAAAGCGCAGGCGACAGGTGCGACAGCGCCCATGTGCCGACAAGGTGCAGCGCCAACCAGCTGGGCGGGATGTCAATCTCGGTCAGGATCGGGCGCAAGGGGGGTCTCCTTCTCGCGCCCGATCTAGACAGAGGGTCAGCGCAGGCGCAACCCTATCGCCCGTAGGTCGCCGTCAGCGTGGCGCGCTCCAGCGCCATCGCGTTGGCGTAAAACCCGACCATCGCGCCCGAGGCATTGGCGTCGAGCGGCAAGGTGGCCTCGGGTATGGCGTAAAGCGTGAAGACATAGCGATGCGGCGGCGCCCCTTCCGGCGGGCAAGCCCCGCCAAAACCCGGGGTTCCAAAATCCGTCCGCCCCTCGACCGCGCCTTTGGGCAGGGCGGCGGGGCTGGCCCCGGCGGGCAAACCCGTCACTTCGACCGGGATATTGGCGACCGTCCAGTGCCACCAGCCCGACCCGGTCGGCGCATCGGGATCATAGACTGTCAGGACAAAGCTTTTCGTCCCCTCAGGCGCTTCGGACCAGGCCAGCGCGGGCGAGGAATTGGCACCGGAACAGCCGAAACCGTTCAGGACCTGCGCCTCGGGCAACGTGCCGCCGTCAGCAAAATCGGAGGAGGTCAACACCAGTTCGGCCAATGCCGGGCTTGCGATCAGGCAAAGTGCGAACAGGGAAAGGGTTGGGGTCTGCATCAAGGGCTCCTGTGGTTGGAAGCCGCAAGATGCCACGCGCCCGGCCCTCAGGCTGTGCCGGGCCGATCAACTGTGGTGCCGTTCCGATCACTGTGCCGGATCGCGCGCGGCGACAGGCCGAACCGCGCCCTGAACCGCAGGGCAAAGCGCGAGGGCGACGCATAGCCCACCTCGAAAGCCACCTGCTGCACCGGCAGATCGGTCGTCTGCAACAGCCCAAGCGCCCGGTTCATCCGCAGATCGGTCAAGAGGTGGGTCAGACCGGTGCCCTCGGCCGCAAGGTGGCGGCGCAGCGTCGCCTCGGCCAGCCCAAGTCGCGGGGCGATATCGGCGGCCCTCCAGTCCTGGCCAAGGTCGGTCGCCGCAAGCGCCCGGATGCGGGCCGCAAGCGTCGGCGGCGCGGGCGGCGGCAGGCGCAGGCCAAGGCTGTCAAGCCAAAGCAGCACCTCCAGGACGGCATGGTCGCGGATCGTTTGCGGCACCGCAGGCCTGCGACAAAGCTCAAGCGCCCGGTCGAAGGCCGCGATGGCCCGGGGATCGGCGGTCTGCGGCGCCGTCGCCTCTCCGGTCGGGGGCTGCAGCGACGACGCGATCAAAAGGCCCGTCGCCCGGTAGGGCGCATCCGATGCCGGGTGGTTCTCCACGTCCAGCGGCCGATGCGCCTGCACCAGCGTCAGCGCGCCCGCTGGCACCTCGGTGACCCCTTTCCCGCGGATCACCTTGCGCCCAGCCTCAACCCGCAGGATCACCGACTGCTCACCCATCACGGCGCGGAAACTGGCGCGCACGGCTTGCCGCAGCCGGATCACGTCCGGCGCCAGCGGATCGGGGCGCGGAGGGTCCGGGTCGAAGGCAATCGGCTCGTGGCGGGTCATGCGCGCATGATGGCAGCCCTGCCCGACCGGGGGAAGGCCTCCCCCCTTGGCTTTGCGGCCCAAAGCCCCGATAACGGCGGGGAAGGAGACCACCCCATGCCCATCGACTTTGCCGCGACCAAGGCCCTCTTCCACCTTCCCGAAGGGGTCACCTACCTTGATGGCAATTCACTTGGACCGATGGTCAAGTCCGCACCCGCCCGCATGGCCCGCGCCATGGAAGGCGAATGGGCGGAAATGCTGATCCGCGGCTGGAACAAGGCCGGTTGGATGGCCCAGCCCGCCGTTTTGGGCGACCGGATCGGTCGGCTGATCGGAGCGGCCCCTGGAACCGTGGTTCTGGGCGACACGCTGTCGATCAAGGTCTACCAGGCCCTCGCCTCGGCGCTGGAAATGAACCCCAGGCGTCGCGTGATCCTGTCGGACACCGGCAATTTCCCCTCCGACCTCTATATGGCCGAAGGCCTCTGCCGCACGCTTGGCGGACAGTACCGGCTCAAGACCGTGGCCCCGGAAGAGGTGATGGCCGCGATCGACGACACCGTCGCCGTGACCATGATCACCGAGGTCGACTACCGCACTGGCCGCCGTCATGACATGGCCGACATCACCAAACGGGCGCATGAAATGGGGGCGCTTACCGTCTGGGACCTCGCGCACAGTGCGGGCGCGCTTGCTGTGGACCTGACCAAAGTGAACGCCGACTTCGCCGTCGGTTGCACCTACAAATACCTCAATTCCGGCCCCGGCGGCCCCGCCTTCATCTACGTCGCCCCCCGCCATGCCGACACCGCGCGCCCTGCCCTTTCCGGCTGGCTTGGACACGAATCCCCCTTCGCCTTTGATCTCTCCTACCGGCCCGGCGCCGGGATCGAGCGGATGCGCGTCGGCACCCCGCCTGTCCTGCAGATGGCCGCACTCGAAGCCGCCCTAGACGTCTGGGACGACGTCGACCTGCGCGAGGTGCATGCCCAGTCGCTGCGCCTGCAAGACCAGTTCATCAAGGGCATCGAGACCCGTGCCCCCATGCTGCAGCTGGCCACGCCGCGTTCGCACCTCATGCGGGGCAGCCAGGTCTCGTTCCGCCACCCCGAAGGCTATGCCATCATGCAGGCGCTGATTGCCGAAGGCGTGATCGGCGACTTCCGTGCGCCCGACATCCTGCGCTTCGGCTTCACGCCCTTGTATATCGACGAAGACGACGTCGCCCGCGCAGTATCCGTGCTGGCGAAGATCATGGACTACGGCAGTTGGGACAAGCCCGAATTCAAGGCCCGCGCCCGCGTCACCTGAGGAAGGGACCCGTCATGCTCCGCGCCGTCGCCCTCGCTCTAGCCCTGACTGGCCCCGCAGTGGCCGAGCCCGTCAGCCTGAAGCGCGGAGTGAACCTCGGGCTCTGGCTCGACTGGCTGAGCATGTCCGAGATGATGGCGGACCCTGCCACTCTGGACCCGTTCCCCGACTGGCAGCGTGACACGACGCCCCGGATGCTAGAGGTGCTGGCGGAACAGGGCTTCGACTTCGTCCGGATGCCGACCGACCCCGGCCCGCTGCTGGCTTACGGCCCCGGCGCGGATCAGGACCGGCTGATCACGGGTATCCACACCGCGACGCAGACTGCGCTGGATGCCGGGTTGAAGGTCGTCGTCGACCTCCATCCCCTGCCCCGCGGCGACGAAACCGGCGGGATGGAGGACATCCTCGAAGGCCTCTGGCCCGACTATGTGACCATGGTCGCGCGCCTTGCCGCCGATCTGGCCAGCCTGCCGCAAGACCGCGTCGCGCTGGAGCTTCTGAACGAACCGACCTTCGACTGCGAGGCGGTCTATGCCGGTGCCCCACCGCGCTGGCCCGCCATGCAGGCCGAACTTGTCGCCGCCGTCCGCGCAACCGCCCCCGACCTGACCCTGGTCTTGACCGGGGCCTGCTGGAGCCAGGCCAGCGCACTGGCCAGCCTCGACCCCGCGCTGATCCAGGACGACACCGTCCTCTGGACCTTCCACAGCTATGAGCCCTTCCTCTTCAGCCACCAGGGCGCCAGCTGGTCTTCCGCTCCCGAGAAATACATCTGGGACCTGCCCTATCCACCCTCGGCCGTAACCAACGACCTTGCGGCCGAGCTTGCGGCCGCCGCCAAAGACCGCATGGCCGCCGCCGAAGGTCAGGCCGATGCCGACCTCATCGACAAGGCCATCGCCGACTATCGGGCCTTCCCCGACAGCATCGTCACCGCCGAAATCGACCGTGCCGCCGCCTGGGCGGACGAGCACGGCATCCCCCGCGACCGGCTGTTCCTGGGCGAATTCGGCGCGCTGCACACCGTCGACGACCATTCGGTCCCGCGTGAGTGGTATCTGGCCTTCCTCACCGACAAGCGGGCAGCCGCCGAGGCCGCGGGCATGTCCTGGGCGGTCCTTGGCTATGTCGGCGGCATGGGCATCGCCGACGAGAACGCCCCCGACCGCCGTCTTGACCCCGATACCTGCCGCGCCCTGGGCCTGCCATGCGCCAATTGACCCTGCCGCCCCTCTGTCGCCCTGCGGGCTGGGTCGCGGCCTGGCGACGCATGGGCAATCTCTCGATCCTCAACCGAAAGGCCGCTCTCCGACCCTGAAAACCCTTTTCACATCGGAGACCGACATGACCACCTGCCCCTTCAACCCCGCCGAGGATGGCGCCCAAATGGCCTTCGACGGTCGGATGTCCTATGGCGACTACCTGCATATCGACCGCATCCTTAGCGCGCAGACGCCGCTGTCCGACGCGCATGACGAGATGCTGTTCATCATCCAGCACCAGACGTCCGAGCTCTGGATGCGCCTCGCGCTCCACGAACTGGACGCCGCCCGCCGGATGCTTGCCGCCGACCGCGCACAGGAAGCCTTCAAGATGCTCGCCCGTGTCGCGCGCATCTTCGAACAGCTGAATTCTGCCTGGGACGTCCTGCGCACCATGACACCCTCGGACTACACGACCTTCCGCGAAAGCCTGGGGCAGTCCTCGGGCTTCCAATCCTGGCAGTACCGGCTGATCGAATATGCCGTCGGCAACCGCAACCTTGCTATGCTGAAGCCCCATGCCCATCGGCCCGACCTGATGGCCAGGCTTGATGCCGAACTGGCACGGCCCCCGCTATACGATGAAGCCTTGCGCCACCTTGCCCGGCTGGGCCATCCGGTCCCGACCGAAGTCCTGATCCGCGACCTCCGCCAGCCCTGGACCGCGAACGACGGGGTGCAGGCTGTCTGGGCCACGATCTATCGCGATCCTTCGGCGCATTGGCAGGCTTACGAGCTTGCCGAGAAGCTGGTGGATTTCGAGGATTACTTCCGCCGCTGGCGCTTCAATCACCTCACAACGGTGGCCCGGGTCATCGGCATCAAGCGTGGCACGGGCGGCACCTCGGGCGTGGCCTACCTGCGCCGGATGCTGGACGTCGAGCTTTTCCCCGAACTCTGGTCGCTGCGCACCGCGCTTTGACCCCCTCTACCTGCGGCGCGGGGGCAACTGTGCAAGGAAAATCAGCACTTTTCACGTCCCCGTGATCGCATGGCGAGGCCTGCACGGTTTGACCTGTGGATAACGCTCGTCTAGCGTGCATGGTAACGGGCCTGCGACATTCAGTCGTCGGGGCTTTTTGATTATGGATCGCTTCATGCTTCAGACATCGCGTCGTTTTATTCGGAACGCCACCCTCACTCCCGCCATTCTTGCGGTTGCACTTCTTGCGGCCTGCGTCGATCCGGCGGCGGGACCTACGGCTTCAAACCAACCGCTGCCCAAGGCCGACGAGAACGTCTACGTCGCCACGATGGACTCAGGGATCGCGATCCCGGCCCTCCCCGTGGACCAGATCCCCGAAAGCCACCGCCGCCAGGTCGTGGCCTATGAAACCGATCAGGCCCCCGGCACGATCATCATCAACCCGAAGACCAAGCTTCTTTACTATGTGCTCGGCAACAAGAAGGCGATCCGTTACGGCATCGCCGTCGGCAAAGCTGGGTTCGAATGGTCGGGTGAAGCCATAGTTTCCGAGAAGAAGCCTTGGCCGACCTGGATCCCGCCGAAGGAAATGATCGCCCGCCGCCCCGAGCTTGCGAAATACGATGAAATCGGCCAGCCCGGCGGCCCGACCAACCCGCTCGGCGCCCGCGCCATCTACCTGACCTCGGGCGGTCGGGATTACGGCTACCGCATCCATGGCACTCCGGAATGGCAGTCGATCGGCCGCAATGCCTCGTCGGGCTGCATCCGCATGATCAATCAGGACGTGCTCGACCTCTACAGCCGCGTGAAAGGTGGCGAGAAGGTCGTCGTGCTGACGGCAAGCGGTGAAATGCCCAAGGGTCTTTACATCCCGCCGCCGCAAGTACCGAAGAAGGTGGCAGCGAAGCCCAAGGCAGACGCTGCCGCTGTCGTGATCCCGGCCGGGGCCGTTCCAGCACTGAAAGTGCTGCCGACTCCCAGCATCGCCACCGGCACGGCCACCCCGGCGGCGGCCCCCGATGCTTCTGCAGCGACTGGGGGCCTCGCCTGCAAGACCGCGCTGGTCAACGGCGTCTGCCCGCCTGCGCCCTAAGGCCGAAGCCAACAAGAGCCAAAGAAAACGGGGGCGCCCTCAGCGCCCCCGTTTTCATTTCAGCCAGCGGTCATAGTCGCTGACCAGAAGGTGCCACGGCGCCTCGTCCTCTTCGATCTCGGCAAAGCGTCCGATGGGCTCGCGGAAGATGTTGTCAGTCAGGTCGTCGTTCACGGTCGAGACCTCGCCGATCAGCACATCGCCACCCTCGCCCCAGAAGGCATGCCAGTCGCCCGGCATCAGGGTCACGCTTTCGCCCGGCGCAAACTTCAGCTTCTCGCCGGGGCCATAGGCCCGCTCGATCCCGTCGCAGTGCACGACCCCGCCCTTGTCCCAGGCGAAGTTGCCCTTGTCGTCCGACCCGTAAAGTTCGACCACCAGCGTCGCACCGCCGCGGTTGATGATGTCCTCGGCCTTGATGACATGGGTATGCATCGGCGACAGCTGATCCTGACGGCTGATCAGCAGCTTCTCGGCATAGCACATGCCACCCCCGCGCTGCAGGTCCGCCAGCCGCCCGTTGCGCAGGGTGAACAGGAACAGGCCCAAAGCGTCGAACTTGCCCTGACCATAGTCGGTGATGTCCCAGCCGCAGCGGGCCTCGACAATGGCGCTGGCATCCTTGCGGGCCTTGAACTCATCCGGCGACCAGTTGGCAAAGGGCGGCAGCACAAAGCCGTAGTGTCGGATCATGTCGTCCGCTGCGCGCATGATCTCGTTGATCCGTGACCGTTTCATTCGTTCCTCCCGATTTCGGACTACTATAACGATTACGGAAAGCTTCTCAACGCCCGCGGCTGCTCATTTCCCGAAGATCGAGCCGAGGATACCCCGCACCAGCGCCTGTCCGGACCGGGTGCCCAGTTGCCGGGCAAAGCTCTTAGCGAAGGCCGTTCCGATGGAATCCGACCGCCCGGTGCTGCTGCGCTTCGGCTTGTCCGCGCCATAACCATCCGCGTCATAACGCCGGGCGCGCTCGAATTCGCGCTTCTCCTCGGCCTGCTTCGCGTCCAGTTCCGCCGCCTCCCGCGCTGCCGCTTCGGACCGCGCCCGCAGCTTTTCGAAGGCGCTGTCTCGGTCGAGCGCTTGCTCATATTTGCCCGCCACCGGCGAAGCTGCCACCACCGCTGCCCGCGTTGCCGGATCAAGCGGCCCAAGCTGGCTGGACGGAGGCCGCACCAAGGTGCGCTCCGCGATCCCGGGGATCCCCTTGGCCTCCAGAAGTGAGGTCACGGCCTCCCCGGTCCCCACATCCCGGATCGCCTCGTCGATCTTGAACCGCGGGTTCGGCCGGTAGGTCTCGGCTGCCTTCGCCAGGTCCTTCTGGTCTTTCGCCGTGAAGGCCCGCAGCGCGTGCTGCACGCGGTTGCCCAACTGCCCCAGAATCGTGTCGGGCACATCCGCCGGGTTCTGGGTGATGAAGTAGACCCCGACCCCCTTCGACCGGATCAGCCGCGCCACCTGTTCCACCTTGGAAATCAGCGCCTTCGGGGCGTCGGTGAACAGAAGATGCGCTTCGTCAAAGAAGAAGACCAGCTTCGGCTTGTCCGGATCGCCCACCTCGGGCAGCATCTCGAAGAGTTCGGACAAGAGCCACAACAAGAAGGTCGCGTACAGCCGGGGCGAGTTCATCAGCCGGTCCGCCGCCAGAATGCTGACCCGCCCGGCTCCGCTCGCATCGACCGTCATAAGGTCCGCCAGATCCAGCGCCGGCTCGCCGAACAGGCTCGCACCGCCTTCATTCTCCAGCACCAGAAGCCGCCGCTGGATCGCACCGACCGATTCCTTCGACACCAGCCCGTAGCGGCCCGAAATCTCCTCGGCATTCTCGGCCACGAAGGTCAGCAGCGCCTGCAGATCCTTCAGGTCCAGAAGCGGCAGGCCCTCCTCGTCCGACAACCGGAACGCGACATTCAGCACGCCTTCCTGCGGCTCGGACAGTTCCAGAAGCCGCGACAGAAGCAAGGGACCCATCTCGTCTACCGTCGCCCGGACCGGATGGCCCTTTTCGCCGAAGAGGTCCCAGAAGATCACTGGAAACGCACGGTACTGCAGGTCCAGCCCGATCTGCGCCGACCGCTTGGTGAAAGCCTCATGCAGCTTGTGCGTGGCCGAGCCCGGAGCCGCGATCCCCGCCAGATCGCCCTTCACATCCGCCATGAAGACCGGCACGCCAGCCGCCGAAAAGCCCTCGGCCAGGATCTGCAGCGTCACCGTCTTGCCGGTCCCCGTCGCTCCGGCGATCAGCCCGTGCCGGTTACCGTACTTCAGCAACAGCCGCTGCGGCACGCCATACCCTTCGCCACCGCCACCCACGAAAATGCTGTCCGCCTCGACCGACTGTTCTGCCACGATTCTGTCTCCACAACCTCAAGTTGCAAAGGCCGCGCAGCCCCTGCCCCGATACTGACCGGGCCAAACATACATTGTTAACTTCAATCTGCCAGACTCAACTCATCGGTCCTGCCGCTTCATGCGGGGTCGATGGTGACTTCCTCCCTGTTGACTGGCCGCGCCCTTGAAAAGGCGCGGTTTTTTTCTGCAACGTTCCGCAAAAGAACCCGTTGACGGCCTCGATTTTCCACCGTAGCGTCCCATCCCATGAAGTCGGCCAGTCCGACAGGGAGCAAAAAAAGATACCGAAAGGGCCGGTCCTCCGGCCCTTTTTCAATTTTCCCGTTCGCTCCGGGCAGAACCCTGCCGGGGCATGCTTTTCGCACCTGACTTGGCTCCAGTCGCGTGTTAGAGACCGAGCCAATAATCGACCGACCAAAGGAAATGTCGAAGATGGCAAAGACCACGAGCATTGCGCTTGCCCTCCTGCTTGCCCTGACTGCGGCCCCGCTGGCTGCCCAGACAACCGAAGCGCCCGCCGAGGGCGACGGAACCGTGGCGGCAGACACGGCCACCGCCGACAACCTCGCCATGGGCCAAGAGGTTGGCGCCGCGGACGGGCCGGGCAGCAACTACACCGCTGCCTCGTTCGAAGCCTGGGAACAGCGGTGTGTGCGCACCGAAACCGGGGCCGACCCGTGCCAGCTCTATCTCCTTCTCAAGGACAAGGACGGCAACTCGGTCGCCGAGTTCACCATGTTCAACCTGCCGAAGGGCGGCGAGGGTCCGGCGGTTGCCGGGGCGACCTTCATTGCGCCGCTTGAAACCCTTCTGACCGCTGGAATGATGCTGCAGATCGACGCCGGGAAGCCCAAGGCCTATCCCTTCACGTTCTGCACCCAGATCGGCTGCGTCGCCCGCATCGGCTTTACCGCCGAAGAAGTCGCGGCAATGAAAGGCGGCGCCAACGCGAAGATCACCATCGTCCCCTTCGTCGCTCCGGACGAAAAGGTCGAACTGGCCATTTCGCTCAAGGGCTTCACTGCGGGATTTGACGCTGTCATTGCGGCCAATGACGCGGCGGATGCAGCTGCCGCAGCGGCTGGCGCTGCGGCCCCGGCTGCTGAAGAGCCGAAAAGCGAATAATCCGGGCAACCGGTAGAAACTCCTCGGGGCCGACCTTCGGGTCGGCCCTTTGCTTTTCAGGACCGACGGAAGGCCAGAACCGCGTTCAACCCACCAAAGGCAAAGGCGTTGGACAGAACTGCCTCGACCCGAGCCGCGCGCGCCTCGTTCGGCACCACGTCCAGCGCGCAATCCGGGTCGGCGGCCTGATAGCCGATGGTCGGCGGCAGCACGCCTTCGGTCAGCGCCTGCAGGCAGGCGATCGCCTCCAGCGCCCCGGTCGCGCCGATGGCATGGCCATGCATCGCCTTCGTGGCCGAAACTGGCGGCGGGTTCTGTCCGAACACCTGCCGGATCGCCGCCGTTTCCGCCCGGTCATTGGCCAGCGTCCCGGTGCCATGCGCGTTGATGTAGCCGACATCCTCCAGCACCATCCCCGCATCGACAAGCGCCGCCTGCATCGCCCGGACCGCCCCGTCGACATTGGGCGCAACGATGTCGCCCGCATCCGCCGTCATTCCCAAGCCCGCCACTTCGGCCAGCACGCGCGCGCCCCGCGCCCGGGCGTGCTCTTCGGCCTCAAATACCAGCACCCCCGCCCCGTCGCCGATCACCATACCCTTCCGGCCCAGCGAGAACGGACGGCAGGCATCCGGGGACAGCACCCGCAACCCCTCCCACGCCTTGATCCCGCCAAAGCACAGCATCGCATCCGCGCCGCCCGTCAGCATCACGTCTGCCACACCCAACCGGATCTGCTGCAAGGCCAGCCCCATGGCGTGATTGGCACTGGCACAGGCCGAGGCCACCGCCAGCACCGGCCCCGACAGCCCATGCCGGATCGACAAGTGCGAGGCTGGCGCATTGTGCATCAAACGCGGCACGACCAGGGGCGACACCCGGTTCCGCCCTTCGGCAAAGACCGCGCGATAGCTGTCTTCCCAGGTCCGGATGCCACCCGCCGCCGTGCCCAGGATCACCCCGCCCCGCGGCCCGATGCCATGCGGCAGTCCGGCCATCGCCACAGCCTCGGCCCCCGCCACCAGCGCGTATTGGGTCACCGGATCATAAAGCGACAGATCACTGGCCGGGAAAAGCTCTTCGGCACGCCAGTCCCGAACCTCGGCCCCGATGCGGATCGACAGCCGGTCCGCATCGCGAAAGCCCAGCGGCCCGATCCCGCAACGCCCCGCGCGCAATGCCGCGAAGGTCCCCGGCACGTCATGGGCCAGCGCATTCACCGTGCCGATGCCGGTCACGACAACGCGCCTCATCTGCCCCACCTCAGCTTGCCCGCAGCGCGATCAGGCGCTCCACGCCCGCCACGATGCTCGGGACAGACGTGAAGTCGAAATCCGGCTGGTCCGGTTCGTTCGCGTTGAACGGAACTGCGATGTCGAACCGTTCCTCCAGCGCAAAGATCGCCTCGACCTTGCCCAGACTGTCCAGCCCAAGGTCATCGATCCGCGCATCCGCCGCGATCTCGGATGGCGCAAGCAACAGTTGCTGCGCAAGGATCGCAATCACCGCCTGCTCGATTTCGGCCCGCATCATTCGCGCTCCGGCCCACCGCTGTCTGGCTCGCCCTTCTCCAGTGCAGCGACCCGCGCCGCAAGCCGGGGCAACCGACGCAGCGCCTTCTGCATCTCGACATGGGTCTCCATCTTCACCGCAGGATAGCCCAGCAGCACCCGACCCGCTGGAGCGTTGGTGAAAATCTTGGTCGCCCCGCCACAGATCACATCGTCGCCGACAAAGATGTTGTCGTTGACCCCGCACTGACCGCCCATCACCACCCGGTCGCCGATCCGCGCCGAACCGGCAATTCCGACCTGCCCACACAGCAGGCAATCCCGCCCGATCTGGACGTTGTGGCCGATGTGGACGAGGTTATCCAGCTTGGTCCCTGACCCGATGACCGTATCGCGGATCGTGCCCCGGTCGACGCAGACGTTCGCGCCGACTTCCACATCATCCCCGATGGTTACGGCCCCAAGTGAATGAATGCGCGTCCAGCTTTGATCCCGGATCTCCGCGCGTGAGCCCAGCGTCTCGCGGATCTCCTCGACCCCCGACTTTTCCGGCGTGACAAAGGAAAACCCATCCGCCCCGATCACCGCGCCGGGCTGGCAGATGAACCGGTCGCCGATGGTGACCCGCGCCCCGATCCGCGCGCCCTGCAGGATCAGCGCCTCGGCCCCGATCCGCGCGCCCTCGGCGATCGAGACATGGCTTGCGATCCGCGCGCCTGGGCCGATCACCACGTCAGCCCCGATCACCACGAATGGCCCGACCGCAGCTCCTTCGCCCAGCATCGCCGTTGCATCCACCACCGCCAGCGGATGCACTCCCGGCACAATCGCCGGGCCCGGGTCCATCAACCGCGTCAGCCCGGACATCGCCAGCCGCCCGCGCGGCGCAAAGATCGCGGCCCGAAGCCCCATCCCGCGCCAGTCCGCCCCCGGCCAGACCACCGCCGCCCAGGCCTTCCCCTTTGCAATGCCGTCGCCATAGCGCGGGTCCATCGCCAGGGCCAGCTGATCCGGCCCGGCTGCCGCAGGCTCGGCCGCACCCGCTACGATCAGGTCAAGCTCACCCTCCGCCTCGGCGCCAAGCGCCTTTGCGATGTCCCGGATTGTGTGGCCCATGGTTCCCCCGGCAGTACAGGCCCAAGGTCTATCCCTGAACGCCCGCCAGTTCCACCCCAGCGGCCTGCAAGGCCTCCCACAATGCCGCATCCCGCCCATAGATGTCGCGGCGATAGCCGATCCGGCCTTTGGCGTCGGGATAGGCGGTGTAATAGACCAGATGCACCGGCAGAACCTGCTTCAGCTTGACCATCGTTTCGTTGCCGGTCTCCAGCGCCGCCTCGAATTCGGCCTCGGCATTGTCGGTCTGCCAGGACAAAAGCTCATGTGCCAGATCGAACGGGTCGGCCACCCGGATGCAGCCATGGCTGTAGGCCCGCACCTCATGATCGAACAGCGACTTCGACGGCGTGTCATGTAGATAGATGTTGTTGGCGTTCGGGAACATGAACTTCACCTTCCCCAGCGCATTGCCGTCCGAAGGCGGCTGGCGCAGCCCGTAAGGGAAGCTGCCCGAGAAATCGACCGATCCGCGCGGCACCACCCGTCCCCGCCCATCGACCACCTGCAAGTGGCTGACGGCATTGGGGTTCTGGCGCAAAAGCGGCAGATATTCCTTGACGATTATCGACCGTGGCACCCCCCAGGACGGGTTGATCACCATGTGCTCCATCTCGTCAGAAAACTCCGGGCTGCGCTGGTCCGGGACGTTCTTGCCGATCACCACGCGCGTCTCGAAGATGGTCTTGCCGCCGTCGATGATCTTGGCGCGGAAGTCCGGCAGGTTCACCCAGACATGCTTGGTCGCGCGGTCAAGGTCCATCCAGCGTTCACGCTCCATCGCGACGATGACCGACTTCAGCCGCGCTTCCGGGCCAATGTTGATCTCGTCCAGCGTGGGCGCGGCCGCCATTCCGTCTGGGGTCAGGCCATGGTTCAGCTGAAACGCCGTCACTGCCGCCTGCAGCGCGCGGTCATAGCTCGCGACCGAGGTCGGGGCGAGATACCCCATCCGCACCAGCCGGTCGCGCAAAGCCACAACCGCAGGGCCGGTGTCGCCCGCCGCGAGCGACGCGGCAGACACCGGCTCGCCCCAGCCGCCTGCCATAATCTCGGCTTCCAACCCCAGCTTGGCCTTCATCAGCTGCAGATAAACTGTGGATTTGGGCTGCAACCACGCCAGAACCGCCTCGGGGTTGCCGTTGGCAATCCGCGTCAGTAGCACTTTCGGCTCGATCCGGTTGATCTCGCGCAGAATGCCGCCATCGACCGTCTTCGGCTCCAAGGCACCCGAGGTCAGGTCCCGCGCCCAGGCCAGATAGGCCCGCGTCATTTCCACCTCGACCCGGCCCCGGTCGCCCTCGGTCTCGGCTGCCCGCAAGGCCGCCGTCAGGGCAGCCGCGTCATAGCGCGCGACCGGCAAGCCATGGTCCTTGGCCGAGGAAATTGCCGCCAGAAACGCCGCGCGACGGTCCGCATCTTCGGCCCCGGTCCACAGCGTCTCGTAAGCCGTTTCGCGATACCACGCCGCCACCGCGTCATCCGCCGAGGCCGTCGCGGCCAGAGACTGCGTGAAGGCCGCCGTTTGCGCCGAAACCGGTGAAGTGATTGCCTGCACAAGAACCAAAGACAGTGGCACAAGCCAGGACCGGCGGGTCAGCTTGTGCAAGGCGGGAAATGGCATTCTACCCTCGATCTCAACAGCTTGAAACGTGTGACCGAACCTTCCCCCGAAGCAGAAACCTTGTCCATTCACAAAGCGGAAGTCAGGGCTCTTGCCCACAAGATTGTCGCGCCTTTGGCACTGATCGTTGTTCAAACCGATGCAGATCGACCACACCGGGCGAATTTTGCAGCCCTTAAGCAAAAATTTGCCGATTGAGGTTGTGCTTCCACCCATGCGGACAATCGGCGCTTGGGCTTCGATTCGACTTGTGCAATAACGACGCTGCACTTGGGGAAGAAGTTGCACAAAAGCTGCGCAACGGCAGTCGAAGACAGCACGGGGACAGACGTTAGAATGACGGACAATCGGCTCATGGGCGTCTCTCGGCGCGGACTTCTTGGTGCGTTCGCTGCAACTGCAGTGATCGCGGTCCCGACCTTCAGCAATGCTTTCGGCGTCCTCAAAGGCGCTGGCGATATCCGCAGAATTCGCATGTATTCCGGTCGCACCGGTGAATCGATGGACACGATCTATTGGATCGAAGGCGAATACATCCCGGAAGTCGTCAAGGAAATCAATCACTTCATGCGGGACTGGCGGTCCGATGAAACCGTCAAGATGGACCTGCGCACGATCGACATCATGGCTGCTTCGCACCGCCTGATGGATGTCTCGGAACCCTACATGCTTCTCTCCGGCTACCGTTCGCCCCGGACCAACGCGATGCTGCGGTCCAAGTCGCGCGGCGTGGCCAAGAATTCGCTGCACATGGTCGGCAAGGCCGCCGATCTGCGGTTGTCGTCGCGCTCGGTCGGGCAGATGGCCAAGGCCGCTGCTGCCTGCGCTTCGGGCGGGGTTGGCAAGTACTCGCGCTCGAACTTCGTCCACATGGATTGTGGCCCGGTCCGCAGCTGGGGCGGCTGAACTCGCCGACAGCATGAAAAAATGGCGCCTTCGGGCGCCTTTTTCATTCGTGTTTTAGAGAATGCGTCGTGCTCAGCCCAGCGGTCCGGCCTCGGGGTCATGCAGATCGCCCTGCCCCTCGCCCCCCTCGACCTGGCGCCCGCGGAACCCCATCGCCACGACGAACTTCTCGGAACTGTCGGCCCGGCTTGCCGCAGGCTTCACATTCGCAACCTTGGTGAAGTTCTTCTTCAGCATGGTCTGCATCTCGTGCTCGGCCCCTCCGGCCAGCACCTTCGCCACGAAGGTCCCGCCGTCTTCCAGCACATCGAAGGCAAAGGACAGTGCCGCCTCGACCAGCGCCACGATCCGCAAGTGATCCGTCCCCTTGTGGCCGCTCGCCGCCGCCGCCATGTCCGACATCACGACATCGGCCCGACCGCCCAGCCAGCCCTTTACCTTCTCCTCGGCACCCTCCTCCAGAAAATCCAGCTGGTGAATCTCGGCACCCGAGATCGCCTCGACTTCCTGAAGATCGACACCCAGAACTGAACCGACCGGCTTCTTCGAGTTCTGCCCCAAGGCATTCACCCGCGCCACGGCCACCTGGCACCAGCCCCCCGGCGCGCAGCCAAGGTCCACCACCCGCGCGCCCGGCTTCAAGAACCCGTACTTGTCATCCAGCTCTGAGATCTTGTAGGCCGCCCGCCCCCGGAAGCCTTCCTTCTTGGCGCGGATCACATAGGGGTCGTTCAGCTGCCGCTCCAGCCACAGCGTCGATGAAAGCTTGCGCCCCTTTGCGGTCTTCACCCGCACCCGCAACTCGCGCTGCCCGCGACCCGAAGTCGGTTTCTCCGTCATGTGTAGGGTCCGTCTCCAAGTACGCCGTCCACGCTCATCTGCGCGTAAAGAAGTCCCTCCCTAAGCCCCCGGTCCGCCACCGACAAGCGGTCCGTGGGCCAGATCCGCATCAAGGCCTGCAGGATGGCCGCCCCCGACATGATCAGCGCATGCCGGTCGCGCCCGATCCTCGGGTCGGTCCGCCGCCCCTCGGGTCCCAGCGCCAGATACTCCCGGATCACCAGGTCGATCTGGTCGGATGTCATCTGCAAGCCATCCACCTTGGTCCGGTCATAGCGCTTCAGGTTCAGGAAAGACGCCGCCACCGTCGTCACCGTGCCGCTGGTGCCGATGATCTGGAACCCCTCGCGCGGGTTCGTCGCGTTGTAGGGGCTGAACTTCGCCAGGTTCTCCTCGAAGAACCAGCTCATCAGCGCAAACCGGGCCGCATCGTCATCGACATCGATGAACTGGTCCTTCAGCGTTGCCACCCCCAGCGGCACCGAAATCCAGTCCACCACCCGCGCCACGGCCCCTTCGCCCTGCGCATTGAACCCCATGTGCAGCCGCATGATCGCCCGCGCCCGGTTTTCCGGAGCCACGGCGGAAAGGTCGATCCAGACAAGCTCGGTCGACCCGCCCCCGATGTCGACGACCAGCAGCTGCTCGGTCGATGCATTGACCAGGGGCGCGCAGGAAATCACCGCCAGCCGCGCCTCTTCCTCGGGCGCGATGATCTCCAGCGCCAGCCCGGTCTCTCGGCGCACTTGCCGGATGAAGTCCTTGGCATTGCGCGCGCGCCTGCAGGCCTCGGTCGCGACCAGCCGCATCCGCTTGACGCCATGCCTCTCGATCTTCTTTTCGCAGATCCGCAGCGCCTGGATCGTCCGCCCCATCGAGGACCGCGACAACCTGCCCGAGGCTTCCAGCCCCACGCCCAGCTGCACTGATTTGGAGAAGCTGTCGACAATCGAAAACTGACTGCCCAGGGGCTGGGCAATCAGCATCCGGCAACTGTTCGTTCCCAGATCAAGCGCCGCATACAGCGGGGCCGACCCGGATTCTGGCAGGGCTGACGGCTCATCAGCGCGGGAAACAGGGGTAACCGTCTCGACCTGCGCGTCAGTAGCGTCCGCCCTACGGGGACGCTCGGGCGTCATGACCGCCCTCCATCTGTGGTTGGGATCAGGGTAATGGGCTTCCCGCGCCCGCGCAAGCACGCTTCGCAACCCGATGTCCTGTTGCATATCTGCCTGCGCGGGCGCCTCGCAGCGAATCATCCCTCACGCATTCGTTGACGCCACGGCCGCCGCGGCCATACCCTTGCATAAAAAAGAAGCGAGGCAGTCATGGCTATCCGATCGAGCATTCTGGCAGCTTGTCTGCTGACGACATTCCATTGCCTTCCGGCCTTCGCAGAAGAAGACGCCGCTTCCCCCACGGATGGGGATTGGAGCGGCTATTACCTTGGCACGGCCCTCGCCTTCTCGGGCGGTGAAAACAAATGGATCCAGGGAACCAGCGATCTGGAACTTGTGCCCGGCTCATGGAGCGGCGCATTGATGGTCCTCAGCCTTGGTCGCACCTGGCAAAAGGGCAGCTTGACCTACGGCGCACAGCTTTCCTATGGGTTAAGCTCATTTTCCGCCAGTCCAACCAGCGCTCTATTCGTCACCTGCTCCATCGCCTGCGAGACAATAGCGTCCGATCTTATCACTTTGCGCGGACGGGCTGGCTTCGCTGCCGGTCGGATGCATTACTTCGCTTCGGGCGGCCTTGCCCGGGCAGATGTCACCGCCACGAACCAGGCTGGCGCGATCATTGTTCAGGAAGATACGCTTACCGGTTGGACAGCTGGTCTTGGCGCCGAACGCATGATCAACGACGAACTCAGCCTTTCCGTCACCTATGATCGCGTCGATCTCGGCACGATGGACGTGCCTTGGGTATCGGCCGGTCAGACTGACGTGAACCTCGACTTGTTCCAGTTGGGCATGAACTACCACTGGTAAGGCGCGTTCCGCCTCGCCCCGGTCATTCCGACCCGCGTCAGGCGATTGACGAAATCTCACAAGCTGCGCCAAATGGCCCCTGCCGCCCGCACCGGGTGGCATCTGGCGAAACGCTATTGCACAAGGTGCGTCGTATCCTAGCCCCACCATGTCGAAATCCGACACCGGCTGTCGGGATCGGGCGACTATCAATCGGGTCAACGCAAGACAAAGGAATCACAGGATCATGGCCGAAGTCACTGTCGTCTACTGGCGCGACATCCCGGCCCAGGTCATCGTCGGCAAGGGCCGGCGCGGATCGAAGGTCCAGCTGACCGAACGCTTCGAACAGGCGATCGACCGTTGCGCCATGAAGATCGGCGCCAAGGACGCAGACGCCTATCTCGCCGAATGGCGCAAGACCGTCGTGGCTGACCTTGAGGGCGAACCCGATACTATCGCTGCCGACTACGCCGCGAAGCTGGAAGCCGAATTCGACACCACCCGCCTGAAAACGCTGATCGACGCCGAAGGCTGGACCAAGGCCTGACCCCTGATGCCGCAGCCCCCGACCCTCAAGGAGACCGTGATGGCCCTGTTCAACTTCCGCCGCAAAGAAGAAGCCGCTCCCGCGACCGGCTCGCTTGAGGGCTTCCTCAAGGGCTACTCCATCGAGGTCATGCCCCGCACGGCCGAGAAGGTGGAAGACTTCCGCGCCATCCTGCCGAAGGGCACCCGCGTCTACATCGCCCATATCGAGGGCACGCCGATCGAGGACATGGTCGCCACCGCCCGCCGCATCAACGGCGAAGGCTTCGACGTGATGCCGCATTTCCCGGCCCGCATCATCCCCGACAAGGCCACCCTTGCCGACTGGATCGCCCGCTACCAGGGTGAGGCGAACGTCAATCAGGCCCTGCTCCTCGGCGGCGGTGTCAACACCCCCGCGGGTGACTTCGACAGCTCGATGCAGATGATGGAGACCGGCCTCTTCGACGGCTTCAAGCGCCTCCACGTTGCGGGCCACCCGGAAGGCAACAAGGACATCGACAAGGACGGCGGCGATGCCATCGTTCTGCAAGCGCTGAAGTGGAAACAGGCCTTCGCCGACCGCTCGGATGCCGAGATGGCCATTGCGACCCAGTTCTGCTTCGAGGCTGACCCCGTGATCGCCTGGGCCAACAAGCTGGCCGCCGAAGGCGTCAAGCTTCCGATCCACATCGGCATCGCCGGTCCCGCAAAACTCCAGACGCTGATCAAATTCGCCATCGCCTGCGGCGTCGGCCCCTCGCTCCGCGTGCTGCAAAAGCGCGCCATGGACGTGACCAAGCTTCTCCTGCCCTACGAGCCGACCGAGGTTCTCGAAGGTCTCGCCGCCCACAAGGCCGCGACCCCGGCGTTCGGCATCGAACAGGTCCACTTCTTCCCCTTGGGCGGCATCAAGACCAATGCCCAATGGGTCACCGAAAACGGCGGCGCCTCGGGCGTTCCGGCCAGCGCAACTGCCTGAGAGATAGGTTTAAGAATGACTCGTACTGTCGTTGAATCCAAAACGAAAACCGTGATCATCGGCTTTGACGAGCCCTTCTGTGTCATCGGCGAACGCATCAACCCGACGGGCCGCAAAAAGCTCGCAGCCGAGCTTGAGGCCGGGAACTTCGAGACCGTCATCAAGGACGCCCTCGAACAGGTCGCCTGCGGGGCTACGGTTCTTGACGTGAACTCGGGGGCTGTCTTCACCAACATGATGGCGACCGACCCGCGCTACGCCGACAACAACTTCGTCGAACCGCCCCTTATGAAGGCCCTGATCGAGATCATCCAGCAAACCGTCGACGTGCCACTTTGCATCGACAGCTCAGTTCCCGGCGCCCTCGAGTCCGGCCTGATGGCTTGCGAAGGCCGCCCGCTCTTGAACTCTGTCACCGGGGAAGAGCACCGTCTGGAACTCGTCCTTCCGCTGGTGAAGAAATACAACGTCCCGGTCGTGGCCATTTCCAACGACGATACCGGGATCAGCGAAGACCCAGACGTCCGCTTCGCCGTGGCGAAAAAGATCGTCGAACGCGCCGCCGACTTCGGCATCCCCGCGCATGACATCGTCGTCGATCCGCTGGTGATGCCGGTCGGAGCCATGGGCTCTGCCGGGCAGCAGGTCTTCACCCTCGTCCGCCGCCTGCGCGATGAGCTGGGTGTGAACACCACCTGCGGCGCCTCGAACATCAGCTTCGGCCTGCCCCACCGCCACGGCATCAACGGTGCCTTCCTGCCGATGGCCATTGGTGCGGGCATGACCTCGGCCATCATGAACCCGGTCCGCCAGCAGGAAATGGAGGCAATCCGCGCCGCCAACTTCCTGATGAACCACGACGCCAACGGCGGCGAATGGATCCGCTTCGCCAAGGTGCTGGAAGCCGTCGAAGGCGGCATGACCTTCGCCGAAGCCTCCGCAGCGGCATCCCAGGCCGCCGGTGGCCGCCGCGGTGGTCGTCGCGGACGGGCGTAAGCCTCCAACTCCCGGGGCAGCCCTCTTCCCACGCAGGGGGCTCTCCCGACCAAGCCTTCATCTGTCCACAAATATCCCCGCCGGAGGCACGTCCCGAGCGGTCTTGCGTCCTTCACGCAAGACCGCGAGACAAATGACCTTCGCGCGGCACGCGCTCATTTTGACAACCGTCCCGTCTGCGCGACGCGGCACGGGCGGTCACCTTTCCGTCACCCGGCCATCCCACGGTTGAAGCTGGCCCATGACCTTGGCACCTTCACCCAATGTGCTGGTGTCGTGCCTCCCTCCTTGCCCTCTGGCTTGCGGCCCTCCCCGCCTCATGCGCGCAGGCCCAGGGCTTCTTCGACCCCCAGGCTGCGCTGGAGACAGGCATCGAGATTGCCGCCGCCACCCTTGCAAACGCCCTTGTCGCCTCCCGCGATGCCGCTTGGGTGCAGGGCACCGAACCCATGCCCCCGCACATCCGCGAGGCGCTTCTGACCTGGTATCCCCCGGCCCTTCTCGACAGCATCGAGTTCCGCGTCGGTGTGGCCGAGGACGCAACTGTCCAGTCTCTCTCGATGCGCTACGGCGACGCGACCGCCGTTACCGCCATCGACACGATCATCTTTGCCGATGCCTGGGACGCCGAGAACAACGTTGTTCTCTGGGTGCATGAGGTGAAGCATGTCGAACAGTTCCGCCGCTGGGGCCTGCTTGGGTTCGCCCGGCGCTATGTCCTCGACCACCAGGCCGTCGAAGATGAGGCCTATGCGACGGCTGCCGCCTTCAAGGCGCTCTACGGCGGTGAGAATTAGGGGAACTGAAAATTCTTAACACCACCCTAACGAAAAAACATAACCAACTGAAATCAATTGCACATCCTACTTTGTCCACCGTGGACAATTACCCCGCCACCGCCCGCAAACTTGCCGCCCTTGCGGCAGGCACCCGGTCCACCTCGACGCAAGTGAAGACGTGGAGCGTGTCCAACTCCCGGTCCACCACCGCATGATCGGACACCCAGCCCCCCATCCCCAGATAGGTTCGCAGCAAGGGTGGCAGCCCGGCGAGCGAAGCCCTCCGGTCCCGCACCGGCCCCGCCAGCGCTGGAAAGTTCACGATCTCTGCCGCCTTCCGACCCGGCAAGTGCTCCCTCGGCCCCACAAACTCGGCCGCCAGCAAAGCCAGCCCCGCCCGGTGCGCCTCCCACCCGGCCCCCCGGAACGACGAACAGCCGACCAGAAGCCCCGCTTGCCCCTCATCCACCAGCTTCGTCATCGCCCCCCAGGCCAGCCGCAGCACATCCGGATGCACCCCGCCCGGGGCCACGCAGAACCGTCCCATCTCGGCGATGGGCCGCGCATAGCCCGACAAGGGCCCCACATCATAGAACCGCGCCGCATAGCCCTGCGCCAGCCCCGCCCCCCAGCCGAACAGCATGACCCGGAAATAGGCAAGCATCCCCGCCCCGCCCTCGACCATCACATGCGCCGACAGGGCGTCCTGATCGTCTTCCTCCGCCCCCTTCACCCGGGGAAACGCCGCCGCCCGAAACGCCATCACCCGCGCCATATCCGCCCGGCCATGCGCCAGTCGCGCCACCAACCTGCCCCGCTGAAATGGCTCCACGCCCTTTCCCCCTCGCATCCGAGCCCCTAGATTACACTGCAAAGGAGACCCGACCATGGACAAGATCGTCAAATCCGACACCGAGTGGCAGTCGCAGCTTTCCGACCTCGCCTACAAGGTCACCCGCAAGCACGGCACGGAACGCGCCTTCACGCATGACGACTTTCCGAAGCAGCCAGGCACCTTCCGCTGCATCTGCTGCGACGCGCCCCTGTTCGATCAGGCCACCAAGTTCGACAGCGGCACCGGCTGGCCCTCGTTCTACGCGCCGCTTGATCAGGAAATGGTGGGCGAGCAGTCCGACAACAGCTGGTTCATGCGCCGGACCGAAGTGCACTGCAACCGCTGCGACGCCCATCTTGGGCACGTCTTTCCGGACGGCCCAAAGCCGACCGGCCTGCGCTATTGCATCAACGGTGTGGCCCTGACCTTCGATCCGAAGGACTAGTCGGCCAGCAGGTCCCCGGCCTGCAACCGGCCAAAGCTGCCCAGGATTTGCTGGATGAACGAGATGCCCTTGACGTTCGGCTCGGTCACCCGGCGCGAGATCTCAACGACCTTGCCGTCCTCCAGACCGTAGCGTGCGATGTTGTCGACCACGCCCGCCTCGGTGAAAGTGACGGCCAGCACTTGCCGGTCGATCTCCTTCGGCTCGCGCGGGCCGACATGCTTGTAGCGGCTTTGCACGTAGAACCAGCCCACGTCGTTCAGAAGGCCCGAGGTCGACGGGCGCCCGATCTTCTGGCCCACCGTCTCGCGCGTGTCCTTGCCAACCTCGACCAGGGCGAGATCCTCGTCCGTCGGAACATAGCCGTGGTTGCGATAGACCGCCGAACAGGCCGCGACCGAGGCCACAAGGATCAACACAAGCCCCTGAGCGCGTGCGCGGTGACAGGCCGCAAGGACCGACCGCACCAACCGGAAATCTGCCATGCCTGCCCTCATGCCCGTTGCAACGCCGTATGCCGACGCGGGTTCTTCAAAACCCTTGGCAATCGGGATAACAGACTAAGTGCCCCTTGTTCAAGAATGGAACGCCGCACCGTCAAGGTCCGGCCCTGCCCGTGAAGGCCTCTCCAATGTCCAACCCAGCCACGCAGCGTCCCTCCCGGTTCCGCACTGGCGGCCTCAGCCCGCGCAAGCCCACCCGCTTCAGCTATCGCCCTGACGCCGAGGAAAGGGCCCGGCTGGCTGCCGACCTTGGTCTTCTTGCGCTTTACGCCTTGGACCTGACCGGAGAGTTCCGGCCAGTCGGTCGGGATGAGATCTTGCTGGACGCAACGCTGACCGCTCGTGCCGACCAGCCCTGCAGCCTGACGCTTGTCCCGGTTCCTGCAAATGTCACCGAGGCCGTCCGCCGCCGCTACGTCGCAGAGCTCGAGATGCCCGAAGGCGAAGAGGTCGAGATGCCCGAGGATGACAGCGTCGAGCCGATGCCCGACGAGATCGACCTTGCCGAGGTTGCCGCCGAAGCTTTGTCACTGGCACTCCCGCTCTATCCCCGCGCGCCGGGGGCAGAGCTGGGCCAGGTGGTCCATGCCCCCGAAGGCGTCACACCCTTGTCCGATGCCGACCTGAAGCCTTTTGCGGGCCTTCAGGGCCTTGCGGCGCAGCTTGCGCAGAAGGGAAAACCGGGGTCTGGAACGGGCGAGTGAACTCCCGCTCATCCCGGTTTTGCGCCTGCGAAAAGGGGCTTGCGCCGCCCCGGAATCCGAGTATGTTCCGCGCCTCATTCAAGCTGTGAAACAGCATCCGAAATGTATTGCCCGAAGGGGCTTTCACGGGGCTGTTGAGCAAAGGAAATCCGGGGCACATGTCCCCACTGCCCGAGGTTGAGACATGGCTGTCCCGCAGAACCGCACGACGAAATCCCGCCGCAACATGCGCCGCGCGCATGACGCGCTGGTCGCCGCAAATCCGAACGACTGCCCGAACTGTGGCGAGCTGAAGCGTCCGCACCACGTGTGCAGCGCCTGCGGCCACTACGATTCGCGCGAAGTCGTCTCGCTGGCGCGGGAAGTCGACGTGGACGAAGACGCGGCGTAAGCCGCGCATCGCGCGCCCGTCCCGATGGCACTCGGACCAGAGTCTGCGTCTGCCCCGGGCACCGAGCGCGTCGTCATTTCAGTTGACGCCATGGGTGGCGATCGCGGGCCGGCAGCCGTAGTTGCCGGCCTGGTTGATTCCGTCACCCTTTACCCGCGGCTGGACGTGATCGTGCACGGCGACGAAGCGCTGCTGCGCCCCCTGCTTGCCCGCCACCCCGAACTTGGCCCCCGCGTCACCGTCCGCCACGCCGAACGCGTGGTGACGATGGAAGACAAGCCCGCCCAGGTGATGCGCCACGGGCAGGGCACCTCCATGTGGTCGACGATCGACGCTGTGAAGGATGGCGAAGCAGCCGCGGCGGTGTCCTGCGGCAACACAGGCGCGCTGATGGCCGTGTCGATGCTGCGGCTGCGCAAACTGCCCGGCGTGAACCGCCCGGCCATCGCCTGCCTCTGGCCCTCGCGCAATCCCGGCGGTTTCAACCTGATGCTGGACGTCGGCGCCGACGTGAAAGCCGAGGCCGAAGATCTGCTGCAATACGCCGTCATGGGCGCGTCCTATGCCCGCAACGGCCTGAAACTCTCGCGTCCCCGGATCGGAATCCTGAATGTCGGCACCGAAGAGCACAAGGGCCGGGCCGAGCTCAAAGAGGCGCATGACCGCATGCCCGCCGTCGCTGCGGTCAGCGATTTCGACTATGTGGGCTTCGTCGAAGGCGGCGACCTGCCCTCCGCGCGGGTGGATGTCATTGTGACCGACGGCTTCACCGGCAACGTGGCCCTGAAGACCGGCGAGGGGACGGCGAAGCTGATCGCCGATTTCCTGCGCGAGGCATTCGGGGCGGGCCTGATGTCGAAGTTCGCTGCCCTCCTCGCGCTCAACTCGCTGAAACGCCTGCAACGCCGGATCGACCCGCGCCGGGTGAACGGCGGCGTCTTCCTTGGTCTGAACGGCACCGTGGTCAAGTCGCACGGCTCGGCTGATGCAACCGGGGTCGCTGCGGCGATCGGCCTTGCCTACCAACTGGCACAAGTCCGTTTCCTGGAACGCCTTGCAGCGCGGGTTGCATCCGCCGAAGCTGCGGGGCAGGATGCAGCCCGTATGAAGGCCGACCGCGAGGAGGCCGACCGTCATGCAACGGGGCCAGGGACCGGAGGCAATCCGACAGAATGACGATACGCGCCGCAGTCAGGGGCGTCGGGCATTACCTGCCCGATCGTGTCGTCCCCAACTCTGAATTCGAAGCCATTATCGACACCTCCGACGAATGGATTCGCTCGCGCTCGGGCATCGAACGCCGCCACTTCGCGGCCGACGGTCAGACCACAAGCGATCTTGCCACCCGCGCCGCGAAGGCTGCCCTTGCCGATGCCGGGATGGAGGCCACCGCGATCGATGCGATCATCGTGGCCACCTCCACCCCCGACCTGACCTTTCCCTCGGTCGCGACCATGGTCCAGGCGGCCCTGGGCCAGACCAAGGGCTTCGCGTTCGATGTCCAGGCCGTCTGCGCAGGATTCGTTTACGCCCTTGCCAACGCGAATGCCCTGATCCTGTCCGGCCAGGCCTCCCGCGTCCTTGTGATCGGGGCCGAGACATTTTCGCGCCTGATGAACTGGAAGGACCGCGGCACCTGCGTCCTTTTCGGCGATGGTGCCGGAGCGGTCGTGCTGGAAGCGACCGAAGGCACCGGCACCACCGCCGATCGCGGCATCCTGTCGACCGACCTCCACTCGGACGGGCGCTACAAGGACATCCTTTACGTCGATGGCGGCACCTCGACTGGCACCACGGGGCACCTGGTGATGGAAGGCAAGGAAGTCTTCCGCCATGCCATTGAAAAGCTTGCCGAAACAGCGCACACCGCTTTGGACAAGGCGGGGCTGACCAGCGACGACGTCGACTGGATCGTCCCGCATCAGGCCAATATCCGCATCATCGAGGGCACGGCAAAGCGCATGCAGGTCTCGATGGACCGCGTTGTCGTCACCGTGCAGGACCATGGCAACACCTCGGCCGCCTCGATCCCGCTCGCCCTGTCGGTCGGCAAGCAGCGCGGCCAGATCAAGCCGGGCGACCTGATCGTGACCGAAGCCATCGGCGGCGGCCTTGCCTGGGGCTCGGTCGTCCTGCGCTGGTAAGTGCCTTTAACGCCGCTTCCCAAGTGCTTGATATTGACTCGTAAATCCATCCGGCCCATCCTCGCCGCAAAAGATGCTCATGGGGGGACGAGATGAGCGAGAAGACCCTGACCCGGATGGACCTTAGCGAAGCCGTTTTTCGCGAGGTGGGCCTTAGCCGGAACGAATCTGCCAATCTCGTCGAAGCCGTGCTGCAGCACATGTCGGATGCGCTTGCCACGGGCGAGACGGTGAAGATCTCTTCCTTCGGCACCTTCTCGGTCCGCTCGAAGACCGCCCGCGTGGGCCGCAACCCAAAGACCGGGGAAGAGGTTCCGATCTCGCCCCGCCGCGTGCTGACTTTCCGTCCTTCGCATCTGATGAAAGATCGCGTCGCTGCCGGAAAGAAACGCTAAGGAAGGCTAGCGGATGGACAAGTCGCCGGACGCCTTCCGCACCATCAGCGAAGTCGCCGAGTTTCTGGACACCCCCGCACATGTGCTGCGGTTCTGGGAAAGCCGGTTTCCGCAGATCAAACCGGTCAAGCGGGCTGGCGGTCGGCGGTATTATCGCCCGACCGATATTGCGCTCCTGACCGGGATCAAGCGCCTGCTGCACGACGAAGGCCTCACGATCCGTGGCGTGCAGAAGATTCTGCGCGACCACGGGGTACGGCAGGTTGCCGGACTGACCGACGACAGCGTCAGCCTTGACGATCTGGCAATCGGGGCGGCGACCAGTGGTCTGGCCGCCGCAGAAGACGTGGTTGCCGAGGCCGGGTTCATCGAAATCGACGACACCGAGGAAGAGGTCGCTACCGTCGGCGCAAGCCCGGTCGCCTCTATCCCACAAGCGCGGCCTGACCAAAGCGGCTTGCCCCTCTTTGATGCGCCGCCGGCCTTTGTTCCCGCATCGCCCCCTGCACCTGCCCCGGTCGCACGCCTGAAGCCAACGCTTCGCGATGACACGACTTTTGCCAGTCTGATCAGGGCATTGCCGCGCGGCTCTTTGCAGGCCCGCCAGTCCGACCTTGCCGGGATCGTGCCACGGCTCCGTGCTTTGCGGGCCCGGCTGGCCTCGCGGGCCGAGGGTGGCAGCGACTGACCGGCCCTTGCGCTTTCCCGCTTGCACCGGCCCGGAATACCGGTATGTATCGCCCCGTGTCGGGCCGTAGCGCAGCCTGGTTAGCGCGTCCGTCTGGGGGGCGGGAGGTCGAGAGTTCGAATCTCTCCGGCCCGACCATCGAAAACCCGCCCGCCTGCCACCCGGCAGTGCGGGCGGTTTCATATCTGGCCGGTTCGGCTCGCGGTGCGGAGGGAACGCAATGACATCCGGAGTGTTGCCCGCACAGGCCCTGCGCCAGTTGATCGCATCAGGGGCGCTGGCCGCGACCCCCGCAATCCGCGACGACCAGCTGCAGCCCGCCAGCCTTGATTTGCGCCTTGGTCCGGTCGCTTACCGGGTCCGCGCCTCGTTTCTGGCGGGCCATGGCCGCAGCGTCCAGGACCGGCTTGCCGAATTCACCATGCACCAGGTGAACCTCGCCGACGGCGCGGTGCTGGAAAAGAACTGCGTCTATGTCATCCCGCTGGCGGAACGGCTGGCCCTGCCCGCCGGGATCACCGCCGTCGCCAATGCCAAAAGCTCGTCCGGAAGGCTCGACCTTCTGACCCGCACCATCACCGATGGCGGGGTGGAATTCGACCGTATCCCCGAAGGCTACACCGGCACGCTTTTCGCCGAGGTCTGCCCGCGCAGCTTTTCTGTCCTCGTCCGCGAAGGCCAGCGGTTGAACCAGATTCGCTTCCGTCAGGGCCAGGCGGTCCTGACTGATGCCGAGCTCACCGCCCTTCATGCCGCCGAGCCGCTGGTCTCCGGCGAAGCTGTGATCTCGGAAGGCCTCGGGTTCTCGGTCGATCTGCACCCTGCCAAGGGCACCCTCGTCGGCTACCGTGCCAAGCCGCATACGGGCGTCGTGGACCTCGACAAGATCGGCCACTACCCCGCCCCGGACTTCTGGGAAGAGCTTCACACCCGGAACGGACAGATCATCCTGGATCCCGGGGCCTTCTACATCCTCGTCAGCCGCGAGGCGGTGACGATCCCGCCCGATTACGCTGCCGAAATGGCACCCTACCTCGCCATGGTGGGCGAATTTCGCGTGCATTACGCAGGGTTCTTCGACCCCGGCTTTGGCCATGCCGCCGCTGGTGGGGCCGGATCGCGGGGCGTGCTAGAGGTGCGCTGCCACGAGGCGCCCTTCGTGCTGGAGCACGGTCAGGTCGTCGGTCGCCTCGTCTATGAACGGATGTCCGAACGGCCCGAGACGCTGTATGGCATGGGCATCAAGTCGAATTACCAAGGCCAGGGCCTGAAACTCGCCAAGCAATTCCGGTCTGTGTGACAGAAATTCCGTGCTAACATTCGGATAGTCAGGACACCCACGAGGGAGTCTATGCGGGTCCGTTGGGTCAGTGGATTGGTTTTCTGCACGACCGCACTCCTTGCGTCCCCGCCTGCCTTTGCCAACCGCATGACCTTCGAGGTCTGGCCCGACCGTTCGCCGGACCACGCAGTCTTCTGCTCGGTCTCGCTGACCGATGGGTGGATCAGCCTCGTGCAGGTGAAAGGCGCCGGGATGCCCGGCCCCCAGCCGATGCGCTGGCGGGCCTCGCAAGCCGAGGTCGAAGCCCTTTCGGACAGCCTGCAAGCCTTTGTCGGGGGCGAGCTTGGTTCGGTCGATGCCTACGCCTCGCGGCAGCCTCCGGCGCCGTTCCTGACCGTGACCTGGATGACCCGGCTCGACGACACGCTGACCACGGGACTTTACATCCAGCGCAGCCTGACCTTGCCGGATACGCTGTCGGACACGCTGGCCTCGCTTGGCCTTGACCGCCCCTGCGGGCTTAGCGCCACAGTCGCCGAGTGACCTTCTGGACCTCTTTGGCCCGTGCCGCGAGGTCCCGCGCGCGCTTGGCCTGTTCCTTTTCCTCGGGCGTCATCTCGGATTCAGGCTTGCCCTTCCGCGCGGCATAGTCGACGCCCACGTCCACGGCGCTGCGGACGAACATCTTGGTCAGCATGCTGAAAAGCCCGTTCAGGTCCATCTTTGCCTCCCTCAGTCCTCGAACAATTCGCTTTGTCCGGTTGTCGCTTCGTCGTCGTCATCGCCCAGCGCAGCCTGCCCCGGAGCAGGCCGGTTGTCCAGCAGCCCCGCCGCACGCAATTCCTTGAGCCCCGGCAAGTCGCGGGCGGATTCCAGCCCGAAATGGTCAAGGAATGCTTCCGTCACCACGAAAGTCACAGGCCGCCCCGGCGTCATCCGCCGCCGTCCGAGCCGGATCCAGTCTAGCTCCAGAAGCTGGTCCACTGTCCCCCGGCTGACCGCAACCCCGCGGATTTCCTCGATTTCCGCCCGCGTCACTGGCTGGTGATAGGCAACGATCGCCAGAGTCTCGATGGCAGCGCGCGACAATTTCCGCGTCTCCACCGTCTCGCGTCGCATCAGGAAGCCAAGATCCGCCGCCGTGCGGAAGGCATAGGCGTCGCCGACCTTGACCAGGTTCACCCCCCGCCCTTCATACCGCTTGCGCAGGTAAACCAGCGCCTCGGCCGGGTCCGCGCCATGCGGCATCCGCGCCTGAAGTTCGGCCAGCGTCACCGGTTCGGCGCTTGCGAACAGGATCGCCTCGACCATCCGCTCCTGCTCACCCATTGGCGGCGCGTCGAAGAGGCTTTCTTCGGTCGTCGACTCCTCGGCCATCACCGTTCCTTCACTCGCAACTCGATGGGCGCGAATGTCTCGCCCTGCCGCAGAATTACCTGCCCGCGCTTCGCCAGTTCCAACACGGCCGCGAAATGCGAGGCCAGCACCGACCGCCGCGCCATCGGCGTGCCATCCCAGCCGTCGGGCAGAAAGCTCACCAGCGTCGCCCAGTCGCCCGCATAACCGATCAGGCCACGCAGTCGGTCCAGCGCCTGCTCCATCGTGTAGACGTTCTCGCGGTCCAGCACGAAAGGCCGGAACTCGTCCTTGGTCCGGATCATCGCATAGGCGCGCATCAGGTCCAGCAGCGTCGCCGTCCATTTCACCTGGCGCTGATGCGTCAGGTCCTCCGGCACCCCACGGGCAAAGAAGTCGCGGCCCAGCTGGTCGCGCCCCATCAGCCGCGCCGCCGCGTCCCGCATCGCCTGCAACCGTTCCAGCTGGAACGCCAGATGCGCCGCCAGATCCTCGGCCGAGGGTCCGTCGTCCCCGAGCTCCGGCGGCAGCAGAAGCCGCGATTTCAGGAAGGCGAGCCAAGCCGCCATCACCAGATAATCCGCCGCCAGCTCGATCCGCAGGCTGCGCGCCTGTTCGACAAAGCCCAGATACTGCTCGGCCAGCTTCAGGACCGAGATCTTCCGCAGGTCCACCTTCTGCGTCCGGCTTAACGTCAGCAGAAGGTCCAGCGGACCCTCGAACCCGTCGACATCGACGATCAGGGCCTCGGCAGCCAGTCGGTCCTCAGGCGCGATGCGTTCGGGCTGGTCCCAGTCTTCCTCAGCCATCCGCCAATTCGGCCAAAGCCGCCTTCAGATCCACGGTTGCCACCCGTCGCGCCGCGATCGCCGCCTCGGCCCGCGCCCGCGCTGCGGGGCCCATCACCCCCGCCGCACCCGCGACCTCGACCATCTCGGCCATGTCGCCCTTGCAGTGCAGCGCTATGTCAACGCCCGCCGCAATCGTCCGCGCCGTGCGATCTGCCAGCGTCCCCGCCAACGCCTGCATGTTCAGGTCGTCCGACATCAGTAGCCCCTTGAACCCGATTGCATCCCGGATCATCCGGATCATGACCGGCGACTGGGTCGCGGGCCTGTCGGCATCAAGGGCGGAAAAGACCAGATGCGCGGTCATGGCCATTGGCAGGTCAGCCAAGGCCTTGAACGGCGCGAAATCAATTGTTTGCAGGTCGGCAAGTGGGACGTCCACCCGGGGCAGGTCGTGGTGCGTGTCGACATGGGACAACCCATGCCCCGGCATGTGCTTCATCACCGGCAGGACACCGCCCGCCATCAGCCCGTCCGCTACGGCCCGACCGATCCGCGTCACCACCTCCGGGTCGCGGCCATAGCAGCGGTTCATCAGGAACGGATGCGTTTCGGGGCGCACCACGTCCAACGTCGGGATGCAGTCCGCATCGATCCCCACCTCGGCCAGTTCCGTTGCAATCACCGTGGCGCGGGCCCGCATGATCCGCTCGGCCGCTTCGATGGACCCTGCCCCGTCCACCGTGTCCAAGGGCGGCGTCCATTCCCGCCAATGGGGCGCGCGCAGGCGTTGCACTCGGCCCCCCTCCTGATCGACCAGCACAGGCGCATTCCGCCCCACTGCCTCGCGCAGATCAGCAGTCAGGCGGCGCAGTTGGGCCGGGTCCTCGATATTCCGGGCAAAAACAATAAAGCCGAACGGGTCCGCCTCGCGATAGAAGGCGCGTTCTTCCGGCAGAAGCCTGGGCCCGGCGCAGCCGAATATGGTCGCCCCGGTCCCGATGGTCATTTGTGCGGCACCGGAATGCAGGTCGCATCCTGCGCAACAAAGGCCGAGCAGAACCGGCGCGCGTCGTCCTCGCCTTCAAAGCCATGCGCGCGCAAACGGTAGAAGGTCCGCCCGCCGCTTTCGGCAGGCTGCACCACCATGGCCTTCTCGATCATCAACTCGCCAAACCGGCCCTGCAACGCGCTCCAGGCCGCGCGGGCCTCTTCCGCCGTATCAAAGGTGCCGAACTGAACCAGCCTTGTGCCGGGGGTCAGCGTCGTGGGGTCCACTTCGTTCGGGGCGGGCAAGGCGGTCATTTCGGTTGGTGCCGGGGCCTCCGCCCGCACACCCGGACGTGCCCGGGGCCGGATCGAGGCGACGATCGCGCCTTCCGGCGCAGGTTCAAGCGTCGGATCGGGGACCAGAGCGACGCCAAGTTCAACCGGCGCCTCCTCGGGGATTTCGCCCAGCGCTTCCGCCAGGGCTGCATCGACCGCAACCTCGGTCGGGTCTGCGCTTTCGACCACCGGGGCGGCCGCCAAGGCAAGATCGGCGTTCGCGGTCAGAAGATCGGTCGGCGCAGAAGCCTCGGACAGACCCGGCAGCATCGACACAGCCAGACCCGAAGCATCCTCGGGCGCCAGTTCCATCGGGCGCGGCGCCAATACAAGCTTTTCCGGGGGCGGCATGGCCATCCCAACCTCGGCCACATCGTTCACGGCAAGGCCCTGATGATCGGCGATTTCACCGCCGGGGTCGACCGGCGAAATCCGCATCGGTCCGTCCATGGCCTGAATGACCGGCACCCCGTTCACATCGCGCACGGCCAGCTTGTAGCCCCAGACCCCAAGGCCCACGACCAGGGCAAGTGAGGCAATCGCTCCGGCAAGGTTGATGGTCCGCTGCAGCTTGGCCGCCGACAGAGCATCCCTCACGCCATGGCGCTGCGTCTGATCTTCAGGTGAAAAGCCGCCGCCGAAGTCATAATCCGCGTCCGCCATCTGCTGCCCCTGCTTGCGGGGCGGTTGATCCGTCCCTCACATTCACGCCTCAAGCCCGGACGGGCGCCGTTGGTCTCAGCGCATTTCCTCGACCGGGGTTACCCCAAGGATACCAAGGCCTGCGCAAATAACAACGCCCACGGCCCGCACTAAGGCGATTTTTGCCGCAGAAATTGCGGTATCCCCCTGCAGGAACCGCAAGCTGTCGTCATCGTTGCCCTTGTTCCACAATCCGTGGAAGTCCGACGCAAGCTCATAGAGGTAGAACGCGACGCGGTGCGGCTCATGTCCCTTTGCGGCAATCTCGACCAGCCGTGGCCATTCGCCCAGCTTGCGGATGACCTCCAGCTCGGCCTCATGCCCCAGATGCGCCAGATGTGCTGCGGACAGCGCGGCATCGCTGACATCCAGCCCCGTCTCGCGCGCTTTCCGCAGGATCGAGTTCACCCGCGCATTGGCATATTGCACGTAGAAGACCGGGTTGTCCTTCGACTGCTCGGTGACCTTGTCGAAGTCGAAGTCGAGTGCAACGTCGTTCTTCCGCGTCAGCATGACAAAGCGGACGACGTCCGGCCCGACCTCATCGATCAGGTCGCGCAGCGTGACGAAGGTCCCCGCGCGCTTCGACATCTTGACGATCTGCCCGCCCTTCAGAAGCTTGACCAGTTGGATCAGCTTGATGTCCAGCGTGACCCGGTTCTCGGACAGCGCGCTGACGACGGCCTTCAGCCGCTTGACGTAGCCGGAATGGTCCGCGCCGAAGATGTTGATCAGCTCATCGAACCCGCGCATGACCTTGTTGTAGTGATAGGCGATGTCCGGCGCGAAATAGGTCCACGACCCATCCGACTTCTGCACCGGACGGTCCTGGTCATCCCCAAACGCGGTCGAGCGGAACAGCGTCTGCTCCCGCGCTTCCCAGTCCTCCGGAGCCTTCCCTTTCGGCGGTTCCAGCGTGCCCTGATAGATCAGCCCCAGCCCCCGCAGGCGCTCAATCGCCGCCTCGATCTGGCCCGTGCCGTACAGCGCCTTCTCCGACGAATAGACATCCATCGCGACGCCCAGCGCCGCAAGATCTTCACGGATCATCGCCATCATCAAGTCGGTCGAAAGGACCCGGACATCCGCCAGCCAGACGCTTTCCGGCTGCTCCAGAAGGCTGTCGCCATACTTGTCCTTCAGCGCCTGCCCGACCGGGATCAGGTAATCGCCCGGATACAGCCCCTCGGCGATCTCGGGGCTCAGCCCATGCGCCTCGCGGTAACGCTCATAGGCACTGCGGGCCAGCACATCGACCTGCCCCCCGCCATCGTTGACGTAGTATTCCCGCGTGACCTCATAGCCGGCATAGGCCAGGAGGGCGGCAAGGGCATCGCCCACTACGGCGCCCCGCGCATGGGCCACATGCATCGGCCCCGTCGGGTTGGCGCTGACGAACTCCACGTTCACGCGGCGACCCGTGCCCAGCGAGGATCGGCCATACGCCGTCCTCTGCACCAGCACTGCCCGCACCAGCCCCTGCCAGGCAACCGGCTCCAGCCGCAGGTTCAGGAACCCCGGCCCCGCCACATCCGCCCCCGCAACCCGCGGGTCCGCCATCAGCCGTGCTGCCAGCGCATCGGCAATCGCCCGGGGCTGCATTCCCGACGGTTTCGCCAGCACCATCGCGGCATTCGTCGCCATCTCGCCATGGCCCTGATCGCGCGGCGGCTCGACTGCCACGGCGGAAAGGTCCAGCCCCGCAGGCAAGACCCCATCGGCCATCAGCCCCTCAAGCTCGGCTACGACAAGTGCGCGAATATCGGCGAACAGGTTCATTTGATCACATCCTCTGACGCCCATGGCCATGCCAGAGGCCCGCTCAGAGGTCAAGGATCACCCCTATGATCACCCATGCCGCCAATCCGCCAAAGCCGCGTTGTCCTCCCCTGTCCCGCCCGTAGCCGCATAAGGCGACGCGACCGACCGGTTGCGGAAATAGTAGGTCTCGCGCGCGCCGAAATAGAAGGCCACAATCGCCCCCAGCAGCCACCACAGCGGCTCGGGCACTGCGTTCAGCCCGACCATCCGGAAGGCAAAGGCCTCGGGGTCGACCATGGCATAGGTGAACAGCCCCAGCGTGCCGAAAGCCAGCATCGGCCGTGGCAACCGGTTCAGCCCGTTCACCATCCGGTCGAACCAGCCGAGTGCCGGATGCTGGTACTCCTCACCCAACTGCTGCAAGGCCGCCATCTGCGCTTCGGCCGACAGCTCCATCCGCTTGGTGGCCGAGGGCACGAAGACCTCTGCCACCCCTTTCGCGGCCTCGCCCAGCGCCGTCACGGCACCCGGCCCCCCGATCAGCTTGCCGATCACCCCCATTTTGCCACCCGCGCGGCGTGCTGGGCCGCCGTCAGGTGATACTTGGGAGAGATGAACTCCTCCGCCCGCTTGACCCAGCCGCCTTTGCCACCGTCACGTGACCGGGCGAATTTCCGGCTGGCGGGCCGCTTGTCGGCAATGCCGTAATAGTAATTCCGCCGGGCAATCCCATAGGCGTCCGGCAGATGCGACGGGGCCGCCTCATAGGCCATCTGCGCCGCGCGAATGGTCTGCGGCCCGATCTCGCCATCGGGCTCGCAGGGGAACCCCATATCGGTCAGCAGGCGCTGCAGGATCTTCACCGCATTGCCACCCGCATTCACATACATGTCGAAGACCGAGGCCTGCAACGCCTCGGGCAGGGCCGCGATCCCCGGCCCCTCGTAATAATGCTTGAGATAGATCTCCACCGCCTGTGCCCGGGTCAGCGCCTTCACATCGGCCACATCGATCCGGGTGTCGCGGTTCACGTCGATCCCCAGCCGCCGCAGCGTGCCGATGGTCACCCCGTGATTGGTCGCCCCGCCGGGATCATCCGGGTCATTCACATAGCCACCCTCGCGGGCGACGATTTCAGTGGCAATCTCGCGGACATTCGGCATCGGCACCCCCATTCGCAATGGGGAAAGCCTGCCCAGGTCTCCTTAACGCCGCCCTGCCACTGCGCGCGGTCTACCCAAGGCCCCGAATTTTCGTCGAAAATTCGCCTGTCGCTCAGCTGTCAGGCGCGTTCGGGTCCTTGTAGACGCCCTGCTCCTTTAGGGCATCGACCACTTCCTGCGGCATATAGGTCTCGTCATGCTTGGCCAGCACTTCGGTCGCAACGAAGGTGTCGCCGTCCATCCGCCCCAAGGCCACCATGCCCTGCCCCTCGCCAAAAAGGTCGGGCAAGATGCCGTTGTAGCGTACCGGGACAGTCGCGTTGGTGTCGGTCACGGCAAAGGCGACCTCGGTCCCCTGCCCACGCTGGATCGAGCCTTCGACCACCAGCCCCCCGATCCGGAATGTCTCGTCCGACCGGGGCGGGTCTTCCATCACCTGCGTCGGGCTGCGGAAGAAATTGATCCCGTCGCGCATCGCATAGCCGACAAGGGCCGTCGCTCCGATCAGCGCCACCGCTGCCAGTGCGATGATCTGAACGCGGCGCTGCTTCTTCAGCCCCTTCAGTCCCCGGAAGTCCTTCTTCTCGCTCATACTGCGTTTCCCCTGCCGGTTACCCGGCCCGTTCGCCGTCCCCTGTGACATGTCCAAGGTGGGCATGCCTTGACACTGGTCAAGCCTGCCGTGCGCGTCAGGGGAAGACGGGGGCCAGCATCAGCCCTTCGGTTTCCGGCAGGCCCAGCATCAGGTTCGCATTCTGGATCGCCTGACCGGACGAGCCTTTGGTCAGGTTGTCCAGCACCGAGACGACCATTGCCCGCCCCGGAAGGCGATCGCCGATGACCCCTAGGTGGCAGAAGTTGCTGCCTGCGATGTCGCGGGTAGACGGCAGCGACCCGAACGGCAGAACCTGCAGGAAAGGCTCGGTTTCATAAGCCTTTTCAAGCACCTGATGCACAGTCTTTGCGTCGCCCTTGACATAGACGGTCGCCAGGATGCCCCGGTTCATCGGCAGAAGGTGCGGCGTAAACTGCACCCGAACCGGCCGCCCGGCAACCTTCGAAAACTCCTGGTCGAACTCGCCCAGATGCCGGTGCTTGCCGCCCGCCGAGTAGGCATGCGTGCCGCCGGACAATTCCGCGTGAAGAAGGTTCTCCTTCAGGCTCCGCCCCGCGCCCGAAACCCCCGCCTTGAGGTCGATCAGGATGTCGTCCAGGTCGATCACACCCGCCGCGATCAGGGGCCGCAGCGCAAATTGCCCGGTGGCCGCATTGCAGCCCGTGCCCGCGACCAGCCGCGCGCCTTTGATCTGATCCCGATAGAACTCGGTCAGCCCGTAGACCGCCTCCGTCTGCAAGTCCTGCGCCGCATGGGGCTGGCCGTACCACTTCTCGTACTCCGCCGGGTCTCGCAGCCGGAAGTCCGCCGACAGGTCCACGATCTTCAGGTTACGAGGAAGCTTCGCAATAACCTCTTGCGTCGTTGCATGCGGAAGCGCGCAGAAGCACAGATCAACATTGGAAAAATCGATCTCATCGATCTTCTGCAGCTTCGGCAGGTCCAGATGCCGCAGGAACGGAAACACCTCCGCCATCGTCATGCCGGCCTTGCGGTCCGCCGACAGCGCCACGATGCGCATCGACGGATGCGTCGCGATCAGGCGGACAAGCTCCGCCCCCGTATAGCCCGAGGCCCCGAGGATGGCGATGCGATGGGTCATGGCGCGGCTCCTGCAAACGAAACGCGCCCTCTTTGCGCCGATGCCAGACCCAATGCAAGACTGTCCCGCCCGCCCGGCAGAAATCCGGCCCTCCTGCTTGCTCTTTTCAAAAATACTCTCTGGGGGTTTGGGGGGCGAAGCGCCCCCAAGGCCCCGAGGAGGAGGCGAAGTCCGACGACGAGACAAAAGACTTGCGCCTGCCAAGGCGCTCGATCTGGCACACGCCCGTCACCACCCTGAGGCACAGGTTAAGAAACCCCTAACGTCCGCAAGTAAATTATTGATCTGAAACGCTAATCAGGAAATGTCCACCGTGGACAGATTACGGCACCGGGGTCCACATCACGTCATCGATCCGGGGCGCGCCGGTCGCCAGCATCACCACCCGGTCGAACCCCATCGCGATCCCGGCGGCCGGTGGCATCCCTTCGAGGGCCGCCAGAAAGTCCTCGTCCAGGGGGTAGCTCTCCCCATAGACCCGCACCTTCTCGGCCATCTCCGCCTCGAAGCGCCGCCTCTGCTCGCCCGCGTCCGTCAGCTCCCCGAACCCGTTCGCAAGCTCCACCCCGCAGGCATAGACCTCGAACCTCTCTGCGACCCTCTGATCCCCCGGTACCCGCCGCGCCAGCGCCGCCTCGGCTGCAGGGTAGTGATCCAGGATCGTCACCCGCCCCTGTCCCAGCTTCGGCTCCACCTTCTCTGAAAGGACCCGGCTCAGCATATCCGACCAGGTGTCGTCCCCGGCCCGCCGCACCCCGATCCGGTCCAACTCCGATCCCAGGGCCTCCGCATCCGTCGACCCATCCGCGAGGATCGAGGCCAGCAGGTCCACCCCCGCATGGACCCCGAAGGCCTCGGCCACCGATATCCGATCCGCCTCCTGAAACGGATCGCAGACCCGGTCCCTGAACCGCAGGACCGCCGCTCCCGCCTCCCGTGCCGCCAGCCGCAGGAAGGCCAAGGCATCGGCCATCAGGACTTCATACCCTTCCCCCACCCGGTACCATTCCAGCATCGTGAACTCGGGGCTGTGCAGGGGCCCCCGCTCCCGGTTCCGCCAGACGTGGGAAAAGGCGTGGATCCGCGTCTCGCCGGCGGCCAGCAACTTCTTCATCGCGAACTCGGGCGAGGTGTGAAGATACATCGGCCGCCCGACCCCGTCGTTCCCGATCGCCTCGGTCCGGAAGCCGTGCAGATGCGCCTCGTTTCCCGGGCTGATGGCCAGCGCCGCGGGGTCGACTTCTGTGAAGCCCTCGGCAGCAAGCCAGCCCCGGATCGCCGCCTGAATCCGGTTCCGGGTCAGAAGAAGCGGCCTGCGGTCGGCGTGGAAGGTGGGGCTCCACCACGGGGATGAGGGATTCATCTGGAAATTCCGGTTTGGATCGGATAGGTCGCGCGGCGACGCCGGTCTAGGGGACCGGCCCCCGGATCACAAGGACCAACCCGTGAAAGTCATCGCCTCCTCGCTCCGCAAGGGCAATGTCGTCGAAATGGAGGGCAGGCTCTATGTCGTCCTCACCGCGTCGAACTTCCACCCCGGCAAGGGGACGCCGACCACCTCGGTCGACATGCGGCGGATTTCGGACGGCACGAAAGTCAGCGAACGCTGGCGGACGACCGAGATGGTCGAGAAGGCCACCGTCGACGAGCGGGAGTATGATTTCCTGTACGAGGACGGCGAGGGCTTCCACTTCATGGACCCGATCAGCTACGATCAGGTCGTCGTGACCGAGGATATCCTGGGGGCCAACAAGGCCTACCTGCAGGAAAGCATGCGCTGCTATGTGAAGACCTTCGACGGGGTTCCGATCGCGATGGAAGTTCCGCAGAAAATCACCGTCGAGATCCTGGAGACCGAGCCGGTCACGAAGGGGCAGACGGCCTCGTCCTCCTACAAGCCGGCCACGGTCCAGAACGGGCTCCGGATCATGGTCCCGCCGCATATCGGGCCGGGGGTGCGGATCGTCATCAACACCGATGACGACAGCTATGTCGAGCGCGCGAAGGACTGACTGTCCACGGTGGACATTTTCCCGTTTCCCTGACGTATCAATGGCTTGTTCGCGGACGTTAAGGAATCGGAAAGTATTTGAAAGGCACGCCTCAGGGCGTGCCTTTTCGCTTTGCGGGCGGCCGCAAAGGGCTATTCTGGGGCCGTGAGGGAGGCCCCGGATGCCCAGCGAGAACCATGATGCCTACAAGCCCGCCGAGATCGCGGCGCTGATCGAGACGGCGGGGGTCGCCAAGGCTGCCCTGCCCCTGCACCGGATGGCGACACTTGCGATGCTTGCCGGGGCCTTCATCGGCTTTGGCTCGGCCTTCTGGTGCATCGCGATGGCGGGGGCCGACCCCGGCTTCGGACCGCAGCGGGTGCTGGGCGGGGCGGTCTTTGCGCTGGGGCTGATCCTGGTGGTCGTCGGCGGGGCCGAGCTTTTCACCGGCAATGCGCTGATGGTCATGGCTGCAGTCGATCGGCGGATCAGCCCGGGTGCGTTGCTGAGGAACTGGGGGATCGTCTACCTGGGGAATCTTGTGGGGGCCGTCGGCCTTGCAGTGGCCTTCGGATTTTCCGGCCTGCTGGACGGACCGATGGGGGCCACGGCAGCAAAGGCGGCGCTGACGAAGGCCTCGCTTCCGCCGGTCGAAGCCTTTGTCAGGGGGGCCTTGTGCAATGCGCTCGTTTGCCTCGCGGTCTGGCTGAGCTTTGCGGCGCGGAGTGCCACCGACAAGATCCTGGGCGTCCTTTGGCCGGTCACTGCCTTCGTGGCGCTGGGGCTGGAGCATTCGGTGGCGAACATGTTCCTGTTCCCGGCAGGACTTTGGGCGGGGTCAGAGGCAACGCTGGCGGGCGTCTTCAGCAACCTGTTCTGGGTCACGTTGGGCAATATCATCGGCGGTGCGGGCGGCGTGGCATTGGCCTACCGCTTTGCCTATGGCGCTATGCGGACGTGAAAACCCGGGCCTAGGGGGCAAGCTCACCCGCTTCGATCCGGAACGGCAGGATATTGCCGGGCGGGGGCAGCGGGCAGATCGCGAAATCGGTGAAGGCGCAGGGTGGCGAGATCGCGCGGTTGAAATCGAGGGTGATCTCGGTTTCCGACGCGTCCTCACCGAAAAGGAAGCGGCAGGCGGGGTAGGTTTCGCCCGCCGTGGCGTCGCGGAAGACGAACATCGGCTTGCCCGACTTCCAATGTGTTGGTGTCAGGGCGACGGTCTTCCCCTGATGCTGGAAGGTCGCCCGATGGGTCAGAGTGACGGCGGCCTTTGAGCCGTCTTTCATTGCAACTTCCGAGGCTTGCGGGGCAAAACTTTCCCACGTTGCGCGGATGACCCATTCGGGGTCCGACGGGAAACAGCGCAAAGCGACGGTCGGCTGCAGGGTCAGGTCGCGCACGCGGAGCGCGGGGACCCCGTCGACCGTGTGAATCTCAAGCAGGAACGGATCGACCCGCAGCTGCGGGAAGGCGTCCGCAACAGGCAGAAAGGGCTGGGGTGGCATGCCCGGGCGCGCAAAGGTTGCGCCGTCAGGGCCAAGGGTCAGGGTGCCGAGAAGGTCGGGGCCGGAGGGCAAGGCCACGTCCTGCGCCTTGCCGACGAGGTGGGTGCCGGGGGCAAGCTCGATCCGCGCGACGAGGTTCAGCCAGCCATCGGGGGCGGTCAGGGCCTGCTGCCGGGCGGTCTGCCAGTCGGAGAAAGCCGCGATCATACTGCCTCGAACGTGATCTTCCGGCGCAGGATCTGGGTCGCCTTGTTCGACACCCCTGCCGGGTCGCCCGTGGTCAGGAACTTCGACTGTGTGCCGCTGCCAAGAAACTGCGGGCGGCGCTGCAGATAGTCGGCAAGGCTTTCGGCGACGAGATTGGCCTGCGAGTAGACCTTGACCCCTGCCCCGAGCGCGTCCTGAAACACCTTCTCCATCAAGGGGTAATGCGTGCAGCCAAGGATCGCGGCCTCGGGGCTGGGCATCCGGCGCTTCAGCGCCTCGACATGAGAGCGGACGAGGGCTTCGGCGAGGATGTCGTCACCCTGTTCGATGGCATCGACCACGCCGCCGCAGGGCTGCGCCTCGACGTCGACGCCGATGGCGCGGAAGGCAAGCTCACGCTGGAAGGCGCGGGAGGCGACAGTGGCGGGAGTAGCGAAAAGGGCGACGTGCTTGACGGCCACTTCGCGCGGCGGCGAATTGTCGCCCCACTGGCGTTCGGTCAAGGCCTCGATCAGGGGCACGAAGACGCCGAGGACGCGCTTGTCGGCCGGCACCCAGGTTTCCTGCATCCGCTTCAAGGCGGCAGCAGAGGCGGTGTTGCAGGCGAGGATGACAAGGTCACAGCCTTCGGCCCAGAGGCGTTCGGTGGCGGCGCAAGTAAGCGCAAAGATGTCGTCAGCAGTCCGGACGCCGTAGGGGGCATGGGCATTGTCGCCAAAATAGACGAAAGGCACGTCAGGAAGGCGCTTTGTCAACGCATCAAGAACAGTTAGCCCGCCGAGGCCCGAATCGAAGACGCCAACTGCCATGCCTGTCACTTTCGCCTTGGGCGCGTCCTACGCGCTGCCTGCCTTTCCCGGGATCATAGGACGGTCCGCCGGGGGGGGGAAGAGCCAAGCGCGGGGCGGTACTTGGCAGTCAAGGTCGGGGATCAGCGGGTTTACATGTGATCGCGTTTCCCTATCTACCCTATGCCGTGGTAGGGTTCCGGGCGAATTTTGCGAGGTACAGGATGGATTGGGACAAGCTGAGGATCTTTCACGCGGTCGCGGAGAAGGGCAGCCTGACCCATGCGGGCGATGTGCTGCACCTGTCGCAGTCCGCGGTCAGCCGCCAGATCCGCGCGCTGGAGGAAAGCCTGTCGGTCACTTTGTTTCACCGCCATGCGCGGGGGCTGATCCTGACCGAACAGGGCGAGCTTCTCTATGACGCCACACAGCAGATGGTGCGGCGGCTGGATGCGACGGCGGCGCGGATCAGGGACAGCGAGGACGAGGTCTTTGGCGAGCTGCGCGTGACGACGACGATCGGGTTCGGGACGCTGTGGCTCGCCCCCCGGCTGGCGCGGTTGTACGAGAAGTATCCGGCCCTGAAGATCGACCTGATGCTGGAAGAGCGGGTCCTTGACCTGCCGATGCGTGAGGCGGACGTGGCGATCCGGATGAAGGAGCCATCTCAGGCCGACCTGATCCGCAAGCGGCTGATGAACATAAAGATGCAGCTTTTCGCGACGCCAGAGTATCTGGCAAGCCACGGGACGCCTGCGACGATGGACGATTTCAGCAGCCACCGGCTGATTGCGCAGCATGCGGGCACGCCGCAGGTGGCGGCAGGGGCGCTGCTGGTGGCCGATCTGATGACGCATGACATTCCGTCCACGCTGACGGTGAACAACTACTTTGGGGTCCTGCAGGCGGTGCTGAACCATCTGGGGATCGGCGTGCTGCCGGACTATCTGGCCGAGGATTTTCCTAATCTCGTCAGGGTCTTGCCGGATGTTCAAAGCGCTGAAGTGCCGGTGTTCCTGGCCTACCCCGAGGAATTGCGTCACTCCAAACGGGTGGCGGCGTTCCGAGATTTCGTCACCGAAGAGATCATGACCTTCCGCCGCCGTCAGGCCGAGGATGCCGCGGCCTGATTGCTGCTATGCAGCATTTGCATAGCGGGATTGCCCAAACGTCGGGCATTCCAGACTTGTTTGCGCAAGCATGGGGCACTAATTGAATTCTCGAAGCGACGGTGAGCGTGCTCTCGTCCCTTCGTACCTCCCTGTTGGACTTGGCCGAGCGCAATGCTCGGCCTTTTTTTCATCCCAGCGCGGAAAGCCGGGCCTGCAGGAAGGCGCGGTCGGGGTCGGACGCGGCAAGGGCGATGGCCGTCTGATAGGCGTCGCGGGCATCGGCAATGGCGTTGCTGCGGGCCAGAAACTCGGCCCGGGCAGCGTGGAAGGGCTGATAGGCGGCAAGGTCATCCGCCAGGGTTTCAAGTTGCGCAAGGGCAAGGTCAAGCCGACCGGCCTCTGCCACAGCGACGGCGTGGTTCAGGCGGATCACGGCGGTGGGTTCGTGATCATGGAGCCGCGCGTAAAGGGCGGCGATCTGGAGCCAGTCGGGACCGTCCGGCGCGGTGTGAAGGGCGGCGATGGCGGCCTTGATCTGGAACGGGCCGGGCCTGCGGCGGGTGACGGCGCGGTCCAGCGTGGCGTGGCCGTCGGCCAGCATCGCGGTGTCCCATAGCGCGCGGTTCTGCTGGCCGGGCGGCAGGGTCTGACCTTCGGCGCTGATCCGGGCCGATGCGCGGGCGTGGGTGAGAAGGAGGAGCGCCAGGCAACCCTCGACCTCGGCATCCTCTGGCGCAAGCGTGGTCAGGAGCCGGGCGAGAAAGATCGCCTCCTGGCACAGGTCATGCCCAGTGCTGGGGCCGGAGGTGTAGCCAGCGTTGTAGATCAGATAGACCACGGTCAGGACGGAATTCAGCCGGTCCGGCCAGTCCTCCGCGTCGGGGATGCGGAACGGGATGCCGGCCGCCGCGATCTTGGCCTTGGCGCGGGACAGGCGCTGTCCCATCGTCGGCTCGGCATCAAGGAAGGCGCGGGCGATCTCGGCGGTCGAAAGGCCCCCGATGGTGCGGAGCGTCAGGGCCACACGGGATTTCGGGTCAAGCGCCGGGTGGCAGCAGGTGAAGACAAGACGCAGGCGGTCATCTGGGATCACGGCCGGGTCCTCCTCGGTCTCGTCCCGGGCAAGCACCGCAAGGGCGGTGTCGCGCGCCGCGTCGCGGGCAGTGGCACGGAGACGATCGATGGCCTTGCGGAAGGCGACGCGGATCAGCCAGGCCTCGGGTCGGGTGGGAATGCCTGTCCTGACCCAGTGCGACAGGGCCGAGGTGGCCGCATCCTGCAGCGCATCCTCGGCCAGTTGGAAATCGCGGACCCGGGCGATCAGCGCTGCAAGAATCCGCCCCCGATCATTGCGCATCACGGTCTCGATGACGCGGGTGACGGCAATGGCGTCGGGGGCGGCCACGGGTCAGGCGTCGCCGAAGATCATCACCGGGCGCACCTCGACCGTGCCATAGTTGGCCGAGGGGATCATTGCCGCATACTTCAGCGCCGCATCAAGGTCTGGTGCGTCGATGATGTAGAAGCCGCCCAGATGTTCCTTGGTGGCCGCAAAGGGGCCATCCATCGTCTCGACCTTGCCGCCGCGCACCCTGAGCGATGTGGCGGTTTCAACGCCTTGCAGCGCTTCGCCGCCCAGCATCGCGCCGTCCGCCTTCAGCCTGGCGCTTAAGGCCGCATATCCCGCCATCATCTCGCCGAAAGCAGGTGTGCCGTAAACCGGCTCGACCGCCGGGTCACCGTAGATCAGAAGCATGTACTGCATGATGTGTCCTTTCTGGGGTTGGGTTGAGTATGCCGGATCAGGCAAATTGTTGCAGCATCAGAAGTATGATGAGGCCAAGTTGCACGAGGTTGGTGGCGACCGCCCCGCCGATCCGCAGGGGATGGGCAGCGCGGGTGACGGTGATCCCGAAGGGATGGATCAGGCGGGCGGCCACCAGCGCCGCGCCCGCAATGTGAAGGTGAGTGCTCGCGGCCCCGCCCGCTTCGGCCAGAAGCATCAGGATCACGGTGAGGGGGACATTTTCGACAAAGTTCATCTGGCGGCGCGAGGCCTCCAGCAGGCGGTCGTCGCCCCGGTCGCCGAGGGCGATGTTGGTCTTGGCACGGGTCTTGATGACGTGCTGGGCCAGAAGAAAGGCAAGCACGGTCAGGATCGAGGCGTAAAGCGCGGTGATGGGCATGGGGTTTTCCTTTCCTTCGTGCCCCAAGGACGCGCGCCAGTCCCGAATTTCGACATCCGTATCGAGCGAGACGAAAATTTTTCGTCGAAAAATTTGCGGCGCCCCTGTCGGGCCGGTTTGCCCTTCCCTGCCCTTTCCCTTATGAGGCGGGCCACGCCGCCAGAGGGGATGCCATGACCGAGCCCGCCATCACGCCCGAGCTGATCGCTGCCCACGGAATCAAGCCCGACGAATGGGTGCGGCTGCTGGGCATTCTGGGCCGCAAGCCCAGCTTTACCGAGCTTGGCATCTTCTCGGCGATGTGGAACGAGCATTGTTCCTACAAGTCCTCGAAGATCCACCTGAAGAAGCTGCCGACCTCCGGGCCGCAAGTGATCTGCGGGCCGGGGGAAAACGCGGGCGTCGTCGATATCGGCGACGGCCAGGCGGTGATCTTCAAGATGGAGAGCCACAACCACCCCTCCTACATCGAGCCGCATCAAGGCGCTGCAACCGGCGTGGGCGGTATCCTGCGCGATGTCTTCACGATGGGCGCGCGGCCCATCGCGGCAATGAATGCGCTGTCGTTCGGGCTGCCGTCGCATCCGAAGACCGCGCATCTGGTGAAGGGTGTCGTGGAGGGCGTGGGCTCTTACGGCAACGCGTTTGGCGTGCCGACCGTGGGCGGCGAAGTGCGGTTTCACCGCAGCTACAACGGCAACTGCCTTGTGAACGCTTTTGCTGCCGGTTTGGCGGATACCGACAAGATCTTCTACTCGGCGGCCTCGGGCGTGGGGATGCCAGTGGTCTACCTTGGGGCCAAGACCGGGCGCGACGGGGTTGGCGGGGCCACGATGGCCAGTGCCGAGTTCGACGATACCATCGAGGAGAAGCGCCCGACGGTGCAGGTCGGCGACCCCTTCACCGAAAAGCGCCTGCTGGAGGCCTGTCTGGAGCTGATGGCCTCGGGCGCGGTTATTTCCATTCAGGACATGGGGGCCGCAGGGCTGACCTGTTCCGCAGTCGAGATGGGTGACAAGGGCGGGCTTGGCATCAAGCTGCAGCTCGACGACGTGCCGCAACGCGAAACGGGGATGACGGCCTACGAGATGATGCTGTCGGAATCCCAAGAGCGTATGCTCATGGTACTGAAGCCCGAGATGGAGGCGGAAGCGCGGGCGATCTTCGTGAAATGGGACCTCGACTTTGCCATCGTGGGCGAGACGATCCCGGAAGACCGCTTCCTGATCTTGCATGGCAACGAGGTGAAGGCGGATATTCCGCTGTCCAAGCTGTCCTCCTCGGCGCCGGAATATGACCGCCCTTGGGTGGAAAGCCCTGCCCCGGCGCCGCTGCCAACGATTCCGGCGATCACGCCCATTGCGGCGCTGAAGGCGCTGATTGGGTCACCCTCTTATGCCCATAAGGCCTGGGTCTATGAGCAGTATGACAGCCAGGTAGGCGCGGATACGGTCGTGGCCCCCGGTGTGGGTGCGGGCGTAGTGCGGGTGCATGGGACGGGCAAGCTTCTGGCGTTCACCTCGAACGTCACGCCGCGCTATGTGAAGGCGAACCCGTTCGAGGGCGGCAAGCAGGCAGTGGCGGAAGCCTACCGGAACCTGATCGCGGTGGGGGCGAAGCCCTTGGCGACGACGGACAACCTGAACTTCGGCAACCCGGAAAAGCCCGAGATCATGGGCCAGTTCGTCGGCGCGCTGGAGGGGATCGGCGCGGCGGTCAAGGCGCTGGACATGCCGATCGTGTCGGGGAACGTGTCCCTGTACAACGAGACGGACGGGTCAGGCATCCTGCCCACGCCCACCATCGGCGCGGTCGGGATCATGCAGTCCGATGAGCTGATCGCGGGCAAGCCGGCAGATGGCGACATCGTCGTACTGATCGGCGAGACGCGCGGGCATCTGGGGCAGTCGGCGCTGCTGGCCGAGGCCTTCGGGATCGAGGCGGGCGATCCGCCGCCGGTGGAGCTCTCGGCCGAGGTGAGCGCGGCGAAGGCGCTTCTGGCCAACCGCAAGCGGATCCACGCAGCGCGGGACCTTGGCGACGGCGGTCTGGCGCTGGCAGCCTTCCGGATGGCCGAGGGCGCGGGGATCGGGCTGACGCTGAAGTCGGGCGATATCGGGCAGCTGTTCGGTGAGGATCAGGCGCGCTATGTCGTGGCGATCCGGGCCGATGACCTTGCGGTTTTCATGGCAGCTGCGGGCGGGGTGAAGGTGGCCCAGGTCGGGCGGTTTGGCGGGGACAAGGTGACCTTTGGCACCGAAAGTGCGGCCATGGCGGACCTGTCGCATCTGTACCGGTCGGCCTTTGCGGCGGTGGTCGGGGTCTGATGCTGCGGCAGGCAGGCCCGGGCGATTTCGGCTTCATCCGCAGCCTTGCGGGGCGGGCGGAGTACCGGCCGTTCATCACCGACGAGGATGAAGCCGGGCTGCAGGTCTATCTCGACGCGCCGGATTGCGAGATCCTGATCTGGGACGTGGACGGTCGCCCCGCGGGCTATGCGATCTTCTGCGAGATCGGCCATGCCTCGGGCCGGGTGGAGCTTATGCGGCTGGCATTGGCCGAGGCGGGCCAGGGTGCGGGGCGGGTATTCGTGCGGGCGCTGATCGACCGGGCGTTCGGGACCCATGGCGCACGACGCGTCTGGCTGGATTGCAGTGCCGAGAACCTGCGGGCGCAGAAGACTTACGTCCGGGCTGGCTTTGTCCAGGAGGCCCGGCTGCGCGACCACGATTACATTCCGTTCCTCGGGCGAAACATCGACACGCTATTGTACGGGATGCTGCGGGCCGAGTGGGAAGCTCTTGAACCGCTTGCCGCGCGGGCCTAGGTTCGGGGGGAAGTGGAGACCGCCGATGCCTATCGAAGCCCGTGACATCGAAGCCCTGATCCGGGAGGCCTTTCCGGATGCCAAGATTTCCGTGCAGGGCGATGACGGGGCGCATTTCGCGGCAGAAGTGATCGACGCCAGTTTTCGCGGGATGAACCGGGTGCAGCAGCAGCGCGCGGTCTATGCGGCGCTGAAAGGCCGGATGGACGGACCCAGCGGGGCGTTGCATGCTTTGGCACTGACGACAAAGGCACCGGACTGAAGGGACGGGACGATGGCACAGGCGCAGGCGGGACAGGAACGGATGGCGGCGGCCTTCATGTCGGTCGCGTCGGTCTTCATCGCAGGGATGGAGTGGATCGACCGGCCGGAACCGGGCGAAATCGCCGAGGCGATGCCCGATTGGTACGTCACCTTCAATCTTGCCCTGCACGGAGCGATCCTTGTCCTGCTTCTGGTAGCTCTGGTCCGTCTGCCGCGCATGATGGCAGACCGTCCGGGTCTGAAGCTGCCATTCACAGCGATGATCCTTGTCGGCATCGTCGCGGCTGCCTATGTGCTTGGGCGTGATCTGGGGCTGGTGTAGGACCGCTGACCGGTGAGGGAACGCTGAAATGGCAATCGGGTCGGGATTTGGCGGTCTGGTTACAGCCTTGCTGCCACTGGTCGGGCTGGTGACGATCCTGCGGGCGCGGACGGCGCGCAAGCGGGGCGGTCCGACGGTGGACGAAGATTTTGAGGCACGCCAGGCCGCGACCCGGGAAAGCGAACGGCGCATGGCGGCCTATCTGGCGTCGCGTGACAGTCAGAAGTAGCAAGTGGACGCTGGTTTTGCAGCCTGGCTCGTCGAGAAGGCACCGTGGATCGCGCCCTGGATTGTCGGGTTTCTGTTGGTTTATGCAATTGTCGCGGTTGCAAGCAACTGGCCGCTGTTGAAGTATGGGCCGAGACACTGGCGGGTCACGCGCAAGTGGGAATTCCGTAGATGGAAAAGGAAGAACGGGCGATGAGTGCAGCGGACACGATCAAGGACACGATTGAGAAGAACGATGTCGTCTTGTTCATGAAGGGCACCAAGATGATGCCGCAATGCGGGTTTTCCAGCCGCGTTGCGGGGGTCCTGAACTTCATGGGCGTGGAATTCCAGGACGTGAACGTTCTGGCCGATGCCGACATCCGTCAGGGCATCAAGGACTTCAGCGACTGGCCGACGATCCCGCAGCTGTATGTCAAAGGCGAATTCGTCGGCGGCTGCGACATCGTCACCGAGATGACCCTTTCGGGCGAACTGGACCAACTGCTGGAAACCAAGGGCGTTGCCTTTGACAAGGCAGCGGCAGAGAAGATCCGCGAAGCCAACGCCTGAGGCGACAGGCCGTCTGAGCGTCCAATGCGGCCCGCGCTTCGCGGGCCGTTCGGCATTTCAGCACGGGCAAAAGCGCCGATGCGACGGCGAAACCTGTCAGCGGACCTGTTCTTCGACCCTGGCTGCCATCGCCTCGGCCCGGGCGGCAAGCTCGGCCAGCGTATCGGAGACCTGTTTTGGCACCACGGCGACGTCGCGGGTGGCAGCAGGCCGCGCCTCAAGCTCGGCCACGCGGGCACGCAGACCGCGCAACTCGTCCTCGACCGCGGCAGTCTTGTCGGCCAGCATCAGCCCCGCCATCAGCAAAAGCTTCGCTTCGGGCAACCGCCCAAGCTGCGCGATGATCGGTTGCGCCTCGGCGTCCAGCATCCCGGCGGCAGAGCGCAGGAAATGCTCTTCCCCCGGTTGGCAAGCCACCTGAAACGGCCGTCCGCCAATCATGACTTCCAGTTCAGGCATTCCGGGCCTCCGTCAGATGGGGTTCAAGCGCGGCAAGGATTTCATCCATTTCAGCCATTTCGGACAGCCGCATCGCGCGCATCGCTTCAAGCTCGGCCAGCATCGCCTTGTTGATCAGGCCGGGGTCGGTCAGACCCTTGGCCTGTGCCGACCGCAATGTTTCCAGCTGTTCGCGCAGCGAGGCATTCACCCGCCGCATCCGCTGCAGTTCCAACCCCTGCACGTCCAGATCCTGGGTCAGCCGGTCGACCTTTTCCTGCAGGTCGCCCTTCGCCTCGCGATCCTTGGCGGCACGAAGCCGGGCCTGCAGCTGGGCTGTCAGGGACTTTTCTTCCTCAAGCTGGGCGCGCAGGGCTGAATCCACTGGGGCAGCTGCGCCAACTGGGGCCGGAGCAGTGCGGGGTTGGGTGGCCAGACGATCCACGCCCTTGCCGATCCGATCCAGCGCAGCCGCGATCCGCTTTTCCAGTTCGGTGATTTCCTGCATGCCCAAACCCCTTGCACCCTGAACGCCGTCCCGCGCCCGCAACCCGGTCCGGGGCGTCACGAATCGCCCCTGACCCTGTTCAGGCGATCTTATCGCGAAACCTGCGAAAGGCGACCGGCCTTTCTTCCCAAGGCCTTGGGGAGCAAGCTTGATCTTGCCGGTTGCGCTGGTTAGGACGCATGCGACCCCGTTGCCACGTTTAGCCCAAAGGAATGCCGCCTTGGACATCCAGACCCTTCGCACCAAGAACCCCGATCACTGGATGCGCGCGACCGCGATCCGCGCGCTGGCGCTGGATGCGGTAGCGGCCGCGAACTCGGGCCATTCGGGGATGCCGATGGGCATGGCTGACGTGGCGACCGTCCTGTTCGAAAAGCACCTGAAGTTCGATCCCAAAGCACCCCGCTGGGCAGACCGCGACCGGTTCATCCTGTCGGCGGGCCACGGCTCGATGCTGATCTATGCGCTGCTGCATCTGACCGGCTATGCCGACATGACGCTGGAGCAGATCAAGAATTTCCGCCAGTGGGGCGCGATCACCGCAGGGCACCCGGAATACGGCCATGTCGCAGGGGTTGAGACGACCACGGGACCGCTGGGTCAGGGGATTTCCAACGCTGTGGGCTTTGCGATTGCCGAAGAAAACCTGCGCGCGCGCTGGGGGGCGAAGATCCAGGACCACTACACCTGGGTCATCGCGGGCGATGGCTGCCTGATGGAAGGCGTTTCGCAGGAGGCGATCGGGCTTGCGGGCAAGCAGCAGCTGTCGCGGCTGATCGTGCTGTGGGACAACAACGGCATCACCATCGACGGCAAGGTGTCCATCGCCGACATCACCGACCAGAAGGCGCGGTTTGCGGCCTCGGGCTGGGACGTGTTCGAGTGCGACGGCCATGATCCGGCGGACATTGACCGGGCGCTGACGGCGGCGAAGGCCAGTGCCCGCCCCGCAATGGTGGCCTGCAAGACGCATATCGCCATCGGCCATGCTGCGCAGGATACCAACAAAGGCCATGGTGCCCTGACCGACAAGGCGCAGCTGCAGGCGGCAAAGGACGCCTATGGCTGGAAAGGCGGGCCGTTCGAGATTCCCGCCGACATCAAGAAATGGTGGGAATCGCTGGGGGCCAAGGGTGCCAAGGCCCGGGCCGAGTGGGAGGCGCGTCTGGCGGCGCTGTCCCCCGCCAAGCAGGCAGAATTCGCGCGGATCTTCGCGCTGGAGGCACCCGCAAAGCTGGGCGCGGCGATCCGGGCGGTGAAGAAGCAGGCGGTGGCGGACATGCCCAAGCTTGCGACCCGTGCCTCGTCCGAAAAGGTGCTGCAGGCGGTGAACCCGGTTCTGCCGGAAACCATCGGGGGGTCTGCCGACCTGACGGGGTCGAACAACACCAAGACCGCCGACCTGGGCGTCTTCACGCCCGAGGACCGCAAGGGCCGCTACATCTACTTCGGCATCCGCGAACACGGCATGGCGTCGGCGATGAACGGCATGGTGCTGCATGGCGGGGTGCGGCCCTACGGCGGGACCTTCATGTGCTTCACCGACTATGCCCGGCCCTCCATGCGCCTGTCGGCGCTGATGGGCATTCCGGTGGTCTATGTGATGACGCATGATTCCATCGGCCTTGGCGAAGATGGCCCGACCCACCAGCCGGTGGAGCATCTGGCAATCAGCCGCGCGACGCCCAACACGCTGGTGATCCGGCCTGCTGACCTCGTCGAGGTTGCCGAGGCCTGGGAGATCGCGCTGACCGAAAAGACCCGGCCCACGGTCCTTGCCCTGTCGCGGCAGAACCTGCCGGCGGTGCGCAAGGTTCACACGGCGACGAACATGGTGTCGAAGGGCGCCTATGTGCTGGCCGAAGCGACGGGCAAGCGGCAGGCGATCCTGATCGCGACCGGGTCCGAGGTGGAAATCGCGCTGAAGGCGAAGGCGGCGCTGGAGGCGGAGGGGATCGGCACGCGCGTCGTGTCCATGCCGTCGATGGAGCTTTTCGCAGCACAGGACGAAGCCTGGCGCAAGCGCGTGCTTCCGGCGGGCCCCGTGCGGGTGGCGATCGAAGCGGGCGTTCGGCAAGGCTGGGACCAGTGGCTTCTGGGCGAGCGCGGGCGCGAAGCGAAGGCCGGGTTCGTCGGCATGTCGAGCTTTGGCGCAAGCGCCCCGATGGAGCGGCTGTACCAGGAATTCGGCATCACCGCCGAGGCGACCGTCGCGAAGGTCAAGGCGCTGCTTTAAGGCATCCTGACGGGCAAGTTCTGGCGGCCGCTCTTAGTGGGCGGCCGCTTTCTTTCCAAAGATCGTGGCCCAGAGCGGCGCGATCACCCGTGTCGCGACCGGGATCAGCATGAGCCCGAGGATCAGCCCGAAGACACCGTCCAACGCTGCCGTCACCAGCCATTCGACAAAGCCCTGCGCCGCGGGAACCGCATGGGCCACGCTTTCGGCCAAGTGATGAATCGTCTGGTAGGGCCATTCCCAAAGGTGCGTGACCTCCAGCCCGTGGATCACGATGTTGCCGCCGACCCAGAGCATCGCCGCCGTGCCCACGGTCGACAGGAATGCCATCAGCTTCGGCATCGCCAGCACGAGGCCCCGCCCCAGCGCCCTGCCCCCGCTCGTCCGGCCAGAGACGGCCATGTGCAGGCCCACGTCGTCCATCTTCACGATCAGCGCCACTGCGCCATAGACCGCGACGGTGATAAAGGTGCCAACGACGGCCAGCGTGATTGCCTGCATCCAGAAATTCGGGCTTTCGATGGTCGCAAGTGCAATGGTCATGATCTCGGCCGACAGGATGAAGTCGGTCTTGATGGCCCCTGCGACCTTTTCTTCTTCCAGATGGGCCGGGTCTTTCGTGTCGAAGTCCTCTGCGACCTCATGATCGGCATGGGGTGCAAGCGCATGCAGCACCTTTTCGGCGCCCTCGAAGCAGAGATAGGCCCCGCCCAGCATCAAGAGCGGCGTGATCGCCTGCGGCAGGAAATGGTCCAGCGCCAGAAGCCCGGGCAAAAGCACGATCAGCTTGTTTTTCAACGAGCCAAGCGCGATGCGCCAGATGATCGGCAATTCCCGGTCGGCCGAGAAGCCGTGCACGTATTTCGGGGTGACTGCGGCATCGTCGATCACGACGCCCGCCGCCTTGGTGCCCGCCTTGGCCGCAGCCGCCGCAATGTCGTCGATCGACGAGGCCGCAACCTTCGCAATGGCCGCCACGTCGTCGAGAAGTGCCAGAAGTCCGCTCATCCGGTTGTCCTTGCTGTTTTGCGGCATGGTAGCGCCGCATCCTTGGACAGCAAGCCACGACCTTGGTTGTGGGCGCAATGACATCCGCACGTTACGCGGCAATGAAAGCCTCGGCGCAGGCAAAGGAGCACGCGATGGGATATGACTGGCAAAGCGCCGTGGCGCCCCCCGAGGGCACGCCGAACCGGCATCTGGGCGTCAGGTTCGACCAGAACGGCCGCTTCCTGCGGGAAGAGGGCAATACCATTGTCGCCCAGGTCATCCCCGGGTCGGCCACGGAACAGGCGCTGGTCCGGGTGCGCGAAGAACTGATGGCCCTGCCCTTCGCCCGGCATTTCGCCTTCACCGACATTCCCAGCTACCACATGACCGTGTTCGAAGGCGTGATCGAGACCCGGCGCGCCGCTGGCTTTTGGCCTGCGGCGTTGCCACTGGACATCGGCATCGACGCCGCGACCGAGGCAATGGCGGGGATGCTGCACGACTTGCCACCCCTGCCCGCTTTCGCAATCCGGCCGGTCGCGGTCACGCCCTTTGGCCTGATCCTGTCCGGCGCGACCGAAGCGGACGAATCTGCCGTGCGGCATTGGCGCGACATGCTGTCCCGCGCCCTTGGCTACCGCACGCCCACGCACGACAGCTATCGTTTCCACACCACGCTGGCCTATGCCCACACCTGGCTGCCCAAGGACGCCTTGCCGATCTACTCAACGGCGCTGGAGCAACTTTCGCGGGACCTTTTGGAAAGACTGCCGACGCTCGATCTTGCCCGGCCGGCCTTTTGCCGGTTTCGCGACATGAACGCCTTCCCGCCGGTCCTTGGGCTGTAACTGCCCCCTCGCCTTGGCCGATCGGATCGCCTATGACAGACGCGAAACGGTGAAGATGTGCAGACGACGCCAAGCAAGGATCATGCTCTGTGACCTTGGGACAGCGGACTGCGCCAGCGAGTGCCCGGCATGACGAACCAGATCGCCTTGTACCTTGGACTTCTGATCCTTGCGGCAGTCGGCTTGGACATTGTGATGAACGGGGGGGCAGCAGTGTCCTTTCTGGCGAGCAAGTTCCTTGACTTGGTCCAATGGGTGATATTCTGGAATTGACCTCGTCAAACTGCGGTTGCAATTCCGGACGATTTGTCTTTGTTAGCGCTATCAGGGCACGGGCAGAATACGGGCCCCAACTTCGGAGGAAGAGTCATGGCCGTTAAGGTTGCCATCAACGGATTTGGACGCATCGGGCGCAACGTTCTGCGCGCGATCATTGAATCGGGACGCACCGACATCGAAGTCGTCGCGATCAACGATCTGGGTCCGGTCGAAACCAACGCGCATCTCTTGCGCTACGATTCGGTGCACGGGAAGTTCCCGGCCACGGTGACCACGGGGACAGACACCATCGACGTGGGTCGGGGCCCGATGCGGGTGACCGCCCTGAAGAACCCGGCCGAACTGCCGTGGGGCGACGTCGATATCGTGATGGAATGCACCGGCATCTTCACCTCGAAGGAAAAGTGCCAGGCGCATCTGGAAAACGGGTCCAAGCGCGTCCTGATCTCGGCCCCCGGCGACGGGGCGGACAAGACCATCGTCTACGGCGTGAACCACAACACGCTGACCAAGGATGACATCGTCGTTTCCAACGCATCCTGCACCACCAACTGCCTGTCGCCCGTCGCGTTCGTCCTGAACAACGCCATCGGGATCGAGAAGGGCATGATGACCACGATCCACAGCTACACCGGCGACCAGCCGACGCTGGACACGATGCACAAGGACCTTTACCGCGCCCGCGCTGCGGCCCTGTCGATGATCCCGACCTCGACCGGTGCGGCCAAGGCCGTGGGTCTGGTCCTGCCCGAGCTGAAGGGCAAGATGGACGGTTTCGCGATGCGCGTGCCGACGCCGAACGTGTCGGTCGTGGACCTGAAGTTCATCGCCAAGCGCGCCACCACGGTCGAGGAAGTGAACGCCGCGATCAAGGCCGCCGCTGATGGCCCGCTGAAGGGCATCCTGGGCTATACGAACGAAAAGCTGGTCTCGTCTGACTTCAACCACGACCCGCATTCCTCGGTCTTCCACATGGACCAGACCAAGGTGATGGACGGGACCTTCGTGTCGATCCTGAGCTGGTATGACAACGAATGGGGCTTCTCGAACCGCATGGCTGATACGGCCGTGGCGATGGGCAAGCTGATCTGAACCCGCTGAAATGAATGGATAAAGGCGCCGCGAGGTGCCTTTTTTCATGCCTGCAGCCATGCGTCACGCGCATAGCCGCACCGCAGCATTGGTCGTTGTTTGCGCTAACAGAGAGCCTATGTTCCCTCCATGCGAGAAGGAAAAGCAGACCCCTCGCGATGTAGAAGGACGAAAGAAATGATTTCCGTTTATGAAATGCTGAAGACCGCTGCCGCGAACTATGCGCTGTACCGCCAGACCCGCGACGAGATCGCGAACCTGCCCGCCGATATCGCGCTCGACCTTGGGATCTTCCCAGCCGACGCAGACCGGATCGCGCGCGAGGCCGTCTACGGCAAGGCCGCCTGAAACAGCGCTGTCCCGGACAGGCTGCAGACCACCATCAAGGGGGCCCTCGGGCCCCTTTCGCATGTCAGGAGAACTTGGCCTGCAGGGCGCCGACGACCGGGGCCGGGACGAACTTGGACACATCGCCCCCCAGCCGCGCGATTTCCTTGACCAGCTTCGAGGCAATCGCCTGCCGCCGGGCATCGGCCATCATGAACACGGTCTCGATACTGGAATCGAGCGCCCGGTTCATGCCGACCATCTGGAATTCATACTCGAAGTCGGCCACGGCGCGCAGGCCCCGGATGATGATCCCGGCGCCCACATCGCGGGCACAGTCGATGAGCAGGTTCTCGAACGGGTGAACGACGATTTCGCCGCCGGTCTTGGCAGTGATCGCGGCGCATTCCGCCTCGACCATCGCCACGCGATCCTCAAGGCTGAACAGCGGCCCCTTGTCGCGATTGATCGCCACGCCGATCACCAGCCGGTCGACCAGCGCCATCGCGCGCTGGATGATGTCCGTGTGACCCAGAGTAACCGGATCGAAGGTTCCCGGATAAAGCCCGATGCGCATGGATCACCCCGAGAAGCCCGCGTACCCGCGCACGCAACAATATTGCCCGCGCGGGCGCAAGTGCAATGTGACGGCCCTAGAAGCCCTTGATCATGCCTTCCAGCGCGTCCTTCTCGGCAGAAAGCTCCATCAGCCGCGCCTTCACCACGTCGCCGATGGAAATGAGGCCGACCATCTGGCCGTCCTCGATCACCGGCATGTGGCGAAAGCGCCCGTCGGTCATCCGGCCCAGCACGGCATCCGTGCCCTCGCTGCGGGTGCAGGAGACGATCTTCGCCGTCATCAGGCTTTCGACCGGGTCATTGAGACAGGCGGCACCGCGGCGGCCCAGTTCGCGCACAATGTCGCGTTCCGAGACGATGCCCTTGGCCACCTTGCCATCGGCCGAGACGATCACGGCCCCGATCCGCTTTGACGACAGAAGCTCGGAGACTTTCTGGACTGTCGAACCGGGCGCGACCGTGATCACGCCGTGATCACCCTTGGATGCGAGGATTTGCTGTACGAGCATGGGGCGGCCCCTCCCTCTGACCGGAGGTCAAGCCTCGGACCGGATAGGGGAGTCTGTCAAGCGCGTTTCGGATTGCACCATTGCATCCAGTCGCGCCATTTCGGCCCGCGCTTCGCGGGTCAGCTGGTCGGCAAAGCGGTTCAGCCGGTCCAGCCGCGCATCGCTTTCGTGCCGGATCAGCCAGAACGACCGCGTCAGGCTGATCCGGTCGGTCAGGATGCGCGCAAGGTTTGGCGCCGCGGGCAGCGCGAAATCATGCACCACGCCGACCCCTGCCCCGTGCCGCAGCCAGTTCAGCTGCACCGAAACGGAATTGGAGGTCAGCGTCGCGGGGCCGATGCCGATCTCGGCCAAGTAGTCCAGTTCCTTGTCGAAGATCATGTCGGGAATGTAGCCGATGATCCGATGGCCGCTCAGGTCTTGCGGGGCCAGGATCGGCGGATGGTTGGCCAGGTAGTCCTGACTTGCCGCCAGATGCAGCCGGTAGTCGGTCAGCTTCTGCACGGTCAGCCGGCCGGCCTCAGGACGGCTGACGGCGATGGCCATGTCCGCCTCGCGCTTGGACAGGTTGAAGACGCGGGGAAGTGCCACGATCTGCACCTCAAGCCCCGGATTGGCGTCGCAGATCCGGGCGAGGACCTGCGGCAGAAGGTAGTTCGCGCAGCCATCGGGGGCGCCCAGACGGATCAGGCCGGTCAGGCCGCCCGGTCCGGTCAGGCTCTCCTCGGCCCCAAGCGCCGCGCGTTCGGCTGTTTCGGCATGCGGGATCAGCCGCGCGCCCTCTTCGGTCAGGGCATAGCCTTGCGGGGATTTGGTGAAAAGCCGCGCATGGGTCGACTCCTCCAGCCGGGCGATGCGCCGACCGACCGTTGCCGGGTCGATCTTCAGCCGTTTGCCTGCCGCCGACAGGCTTTCCGTCCGCGCCACGGCCAGGAACACGCGCAGGTCGTCCCAGTCCATTGTCGTGGCCATCCTTGCATTCCTGCAAAACCCTTTTGGCACATTGCCGCTTTGTCTGGCGTTTGTGCAAGAGTAAACAGGGGTCAGCACAGGGAGGATTCCATGCAAGAGATCGGTCACTGGATCAACGGAAAGCGCGTCGCGGGCACGTCGGGCCGCTTCGCTGATGTCATGAACCCCGCCACCGGCGAAGTGCAGGCGCGCGTCGCGCTGGCCACGCTGGGCGAGCTTGACCACGCCATTCAGGAGGCCGCGAAGGCCCAGGTCGCTTGGGCTGCCACCAACCCGCAGCGCCGGGCGCGGGTGATGATGGCCTTTGGCGCGCTGATCAACCGCGACATGGAAAAGCTGGCCGAAATGGTCGCCCGCGAACACGGCAAGACCATCCCGGACGCCAAGGGTGACGTGCAGCGCGGCCTTGAGGTGATCGAGGTCTGCATGGGCGCCCCGGCCATGCTGAAGGGCGAGGCGATGGACAGCGCCGGCCCCGGCATCGACCTGTACGCTATCCGTCAACCCCTTGGCGTCGTTGCCGGAATCACGCCGTTCAACTTCCCGGCCATGATTCCCCTGTGGAAGATCGGCCCGGCGCTGTCTTCGGGCAACGCGATGATCCTGAAGCCGTCCGAGCGGGTGCCTTCGACCTCGCTTTACCTGGCCGAGCTTCTGCAAGAGGCTGGCCTGCCCGACGGCGTGCTGCAGGTGGTCAACGGCGACAAGACGGTCGTGGACGGCATCCTTGACCACCCCATCATTCAGGGCGTGGGCTTCGTCGGATCGACCCCGATCGCGCAGTACATCTACGGTCGGGCTGCAAGCAACGGCAAGCGCGCGCAGTGCTTTGGCGGTGCCAAGAACCACATGATCATCATGCCGGACGCCGACCTCGACAAGGCTGCCGACGCGCTGGTCGGCGCGGGCTATGGCGCGGCAGGCGAACGCTGCATGGCGATTTCGGTCGCCGTTCCGGTCGGCGAAAAGACCGCCGACGCGCTGATCGAACGCCTGATCCCGCGGATCGAGAAGTTGAAGGTCGGTCCCTATACCGCTGGAAACGATATCGATTTCGGCCCTGTCATCACTCAGGCGTCGAAGGATCGCATCCTTGGCCTGATCAACTCGGGCGTCGATCAGGGCGCGAAGCTGGTGGTCGATGGTCGCGGCTTCAAGCTGCAGGGCTATGAGAACGGCTTCTTCGTCGGGCCCTCGCTCTTCGACAACGTCACGCCCGAGATGGACATCTACAAGCAGGAGATCTTCGGGCCGGTTCTGACGACTGTGCGGACGAAGTCCTATGACGACGCGCTGAAGCTGGTCATGGACAACGAGTACGGCAACGGGACTGCGATCTACACCGCTGACGGCGATACCGCGCGCGACTTTGCAAGCCGGGTCAACGTCGGCATGGTCGGGATCAACTTCCCGATCCCGGTGCCGCTGTCCTACTTCAGCTTCGGCGGCTGGAAGAAGTCGGCCTTTGGCGACCTGAACCAGTACGGGCCCGATGCCTTCCGCTTCTACACCAAGACCAAGACGGTGACCGCCCGCTGGTTCAGCGGCATCAAGGACGGGGCAAGCCTGAACTTCAAGGCGCTGGACTGACCCCCTGCCAACCCAATCAGCCGGCGTCGCGATGCGGCGCCGGCTTTTTCATGTCCGCAGCCGATGCTCTGTGACTAGGTCACAGACCGCCCCCCCGCAAAGGCGTATGATGCCGGGGTAAGGTCAAGCAAAGGAGAACGGACATGTTCAAGACCAATGAAGGCAGTGTGGACCGCATCCTGCGGATCGTGGTGGGGCTTGCCCTGCTGGTCTGGTTCTTTGTCGATCAGGGTCAGGGCTTCTGGCACTATGCCAAGCTGATCGGCATCGTGCCGCTGGCCACCGGGCTGATCGGCTGGTGCCCGCTTTACACGATCCTCGGGGTTTCGACCTGCCCGATGAAGAAGGCCTGAAGTCAGTGGCTTAAGTGGAACGGCGGCGGATCACTCCGCCGCCATTTTCCTGGGACGCAGAAGGTCCTTGAGGTAGCGGCCGGTGTGGCTCGCCTCGACCTTGACGATGTCCTCGGGCGTGCCGACAGCAACGATCTCGCCCCCGCCGTCGCCACCTTCGGGGCCGATGTCGATGACCCAGTCGGCGGTTTTGACCACATCCAGATTGTGCTCGATCACCACGACGGTATTGCCTTGTTCCACTAGGGAATGAAGCACTTCCAGAAGCTTCCTCACATCCTCGAAGTGCAGGCCCGTGGTGGGCTCATCCAGGATGTAGAGCGTCCGGCCCGTCGCACGGCGGCTGAGTTCCTTGGACAGCTTCACCCGCTGCGCCTCGCCGCCGGACAGCGTCGTCGCCTGCTGGCCGACCTTGATGTAGCCAAGGCCCACTTCGCACAGCGCATCCATCTTCTCGCGGATCGCCGGGACCGCCTGGAAGAAGTCGCGCGCCTCTTCACAGTTCATGTCAAGAACGTCGGCTATGCTCTTGTTCTTGAACTTTACTTCCAGCGTTTCCCGGTTGTAGCGGTGGCCCTTGCAGGTCTCGCAGGTGACATAGACGTCGGGCAGGAAGTTCATCTCGATCTTGAGCACGCCATCGCCCTGGCAGGCCTCGCAGCGGCCGCCCTTGACGTTGAAGCTGAACCGCCCCGGTTGATAGCCACGCGCCTTGGATTCCGGTAGACCGGCGAACCAGTCGCGGATCGGACCGAACGCTCCGGTATAGGTCGCCGGGTTCGACCGTGGCGTCCGGCCGATGGGCCGCTGGTCGATGTCGATGACCTTGTCGAGGTGCTCGAACCCCTTGATCGTCTCGCAAGGTGCGGGTGTCTCATGCGCGCCGTTCAGGCGCATGGCGGCTGTCTTGTACAGAGTCTCGATGGTCAGCGAGGACTTGCCGCCGCCCGATACGCCGGTCACGCAGACGAACTTGCCCAACGGGAAGGCGGCAGTGACGTTCTTCAGGTTGTTGCCAGTCGCGCCGACCACAGTCAGCGTCTTGCCATTCCCTTTGCGGCGGGTCTTTGGCACCGCGATTTCCCGCGCGCCGGACAGGTATTGCCCCGTCAGGCTGGCCGGATCAGCCGCCACTTCCGCAGGCGTGCCGTGGCTGACCACCATCCCGCCATGCACCCCGGCCCCGGGCCCCATGTCGAAGACGTAATCCGCCACGCGGATTGCCTCTTCGTCATGCTCCACCACAAGCACCGTGTTCCCGGCATCGCGGAGGTTCTTCAGCGTGGTCAGAAGCCGGTCATTGTCGCGCTGATGCAGACCGATGGACGGCTCGTCCAGCACATAAAGCACGCCGGTCAGGCCAGAGCCAATCTGGCTGGCCAGCCGGATACGCTGCGATTCCCCACCCGAAAGCGTGCCTGCTGCGCGACTCATCGTCAGGTAGTTCAGGCCGACATTCACAAGGAATCCAAGGCGTTCGCGGATTTCCTTCAGGATGGCGCGGGCGATTTCGTTCTGCTGTTTCGTCAGCGTGTCTGCCACACCTTCGACCCAGGCAAAGCTTTCGGTGATCGACATCCGCACCACCTGGCCGATGTGCAGCCCGGCAATCTTGACTGCCAGCGCCTCGGGTTTCAGGCGAAAGCCGCCGCAGGCCCCGCAGGCGCGGTTCGACTGGTAGCGCTCCATCTCCTCGCGGGACCAGGCCGAATCCGTCTCGCGGTAGCGGCGTTCCATGTTGGGGATGATCCCCTCATAGACCCGCTTCACCTGATAGACCCGCCCGCCCTCGTCATAGCGGAACTCGATCTCCTCGCCCTTCGAGCCTTGCAGGAACAGGTCCTTGACCGGGTCGGGCAGGTCCTTCCACTTGGCTTTCAGATTGAAGCCATAGTGCTTGGACAGGGCCTCCATCGTCTGGGTCAGGTAGGGCGATTTCGACTTGGCCCAGGGCGCGATGGCGCCTTGCATCAGGGTCAGGTTCTGGTCGGGGACAACGAGGCGTTCGTCGAAGAAGAGCTCCATCCCAAGGCCGTCGCAGACCGGGCAGGCGCCGAAGGGGGCGTTGAAGCTGAACAGACGCGGCTCGATTTCGGCGATGGTAAAGCCAGAAACCGGGCAAGCGAACTTCTCGGAATAGGTGATGCGGGTCGGCTCTTCGCCCTCTTTCACGTCGGCAAGCTCGATCACCGCGATCCCGTCGGCCAGGTTCAGCGCGGTGCGGAAGCTGTCGGCAAGGCGGGTCTCGATCCCTTCCTTCACGACGATCCGGTCGACCACCACGTCGATGTTGTGGCGGAACTTCTTGTCCAGGGTCGGCGGGTCTTCCAGCTCATGGAAGGCCCCGTTCACCTTTACCCGCTGAAAGCCCTGCTTCCTAAGTTCAAGAAATTCCTTCTTATATTCGCCCTTCCGGTCCCGAATGATCGGGGCGAGAAGATAGGCGCGGGTGCCTTCAGGCATCGCCATGACGGCGTCGACCATGTCCTGCACCTGCATCGCGGTGATCGGCAGGCCGGTCGCCGGGCTGTAGGGCGTGCCAACCCGGGCAAAGAGCAGACGCAGGTAGTCGTAGATCTCGGTCACCGTCCCGACGGTGGAGCGCGGATTCTTCGAGGTCGTCTTCTGTTCGATGGAAATGGCAGGCGACAGGCCCGAGATGTGGTCAACATCCGGCTTGCCCATCATGTCAAGGAACTGCCGGGCATAGGCCGAAAGCGATTCCACATACCGCCGCTGGCCTTCGGCATAGATCGTATCGAAGGCCAACGAGGACTTGCCGGACCCCGACAGCCCGGTGATCACCACCAGCTGGTCACGCGGAATCGAGACGTCCACGCCCTTGAGGTTATGCTCGCGCGCGCCGCGCACTTCGATGAACTTCTGTTCCGCCATGACCGACCCCAAAGGTGCAGGCGCAAGACATAGTGCGGTTTCGGTGAGTCTCCAACCGTAAAAAGTGAACGGATCATGAACGCATACCGGCCTTTCGCCGACCTTTACTTTCTCATCTTCCAAGCTATATAGGTGTTATCCAAAACGAGGTGCTCCATGTTTTCCGCATTCCGCCCTGCCCCCGCCGCCCGCCTGAGTGTGGCCGATGTCGCCGCCGAGGTTGCCCAGGGGAAAATGCTGCTGATCGACGTGCGCGAGGTGGCCGAGGCGAAGGCCTCTGGCGTGGCGCAGGGGGCAAAGCTGATCCCGCTGTCGCTGCTCCCGCTGAAATGCGACCCGCGCCAGCCCGGCTGCGAGCTGCCGCAGGGCCTGCCGGTGGCAGTCTACTGCGCTTCGGGCGGACGCTCCGGGATGGCAGCGGATACGCTGACCCGGATGGGCTATGGCCCGGTAGTCAACCTAGGCGGCCTGCGCGACTGGGCGGCCGGTGGCGGGGCGGTCGTCGCCTACTAGGCCAGCCGCGTGCGCCGCGTCTTCTGCAGCGTGTGGATCGCGATGCCCACACCGCAGAGGATGACGGCAGCGATTGCCAGGCCGCCCGGCCCGGCACTTGCCAGAAGTGCAGCCAGCACCGGCGTACCCGTTGTCGTCCCCAGGTTGCCCAGCTGCGCCACCGCCCCCGCTGCGCGCGCGCGGTCCTCGGCCGTGGCGTTCAGCTCGGGGATCGAGGCGAAGCTGGCGCCCTGCACAATCCCCAGCGCGCCCGAAAGCAGGAAGCCCCCGGCCACCATCCCAACCCCCTGCCCCCAGAGGACCCACAAAAGCAGGAAGCCCGGGATCGCGGCGGCATAGCCGATCTGGACCAGCCGGACAGCCGACACCCGGCGCAGAAGCCAGACCCCAAGCGTCAGCGACACGGCGATGGAGACGAGCGGCATCCCTGCAGCGATCAGGGCGCGGTGGGTTTCGGGCGTTTCCGGCGGCAGCAGGGTCAGGACGGCGACATAGAGGAACGTGTAGCAGCAGAACCCCATCGCCGGGGCGGAAAGGCTTGGCGAGAGGTAGATCTGCGCGTGCTGGGCAAGAAGGTTGCCCATGGGCAATGCCACCCCGCGCGGGTCCGGCGGCAGGGTCAGCGCCAGGATCGCGGCGAGGGCGGCCATGTAACCGGCATGGCCGAGGAAAAGACCTGTGGGACCGACATGCGGACCGATCAGCGCGAGGATCGTGTAGGTCACGCCGAAGAAGCTTGACCAGAGGGTCATGGCCAGCGGGCGCCTGGCCTCGGGGGCGAGGGCGGCGATCATCGTGGGGCCGACGACGACGATGGCGAGGTGGGACGCGCCCTCGATGATCCGGCTGGTCAGCATCAGGGGGTAAGCGGGCAGCAAGCTCTGCAGGGCCGACATCGCGGCCCCGGCGGCGAGGGCGACGACGATCGCGCGGCGGGGGCCGATGCGGGCCACCAGCAATCCGGCGGTCGTCCCGAAGATCAGGCCGACCATGCCGACGATGGAGACGACGAGGCCGAGGGCGACCTCTCCGCTCCCGCCGTAGGAGGCCCGCAGAGTCTCGTACAGGATCGAGATCTTGCCGAACTGGGCGGCGGCGCCGAGGCCGGCGCACCAGAGAAGGAGGACAAGAAGCATCGGGGGAAGCGGGCGCATGGGGCCAGTCGTAGCGGGATTGGCGGCCGGACGCCAGAGGGTGTCCACGGTGAACGCCTTCCGCTTGTTCTTCAATTCCAACGGGTTAAGCGTGGGCGTTCAGGGCCTGTTAACCTCGGTATTTCCCTGAGTCGGCGGGGCGACACTTCGTCACAAATCGTGAATGCACAGCTTCATGGCAGGCTTGCAAAGATTTGATGAAGCTTCAGCATAGGATTCATGAAGCGTCTCTGTGCCACCCTGCTTTTCATTCCGATGCTGTTCGGCCCTCCGGCCAGCGCAAAGGACCTCTGCCCGCTGGTGGCAGAGCTGAACCGGGTTCTGGCGGACAGCACCGGTTACCAGCCGGTCGCCTGCCCCGAAATCGGCTTTTCGGTCCTGGACGACCAGCCGGGGATGCGATCACAGGCCGGGGCCTATTTCCCCGAGACGGGCCGGATCGAGCTGGCCCCGGACCTCGACCTGACCACTGCTTACGGGCAAAGCTTCCTGCTGCACGAACTGGTCCATGCGGCGCAGTTTGCCGAAGGCGCGGACCTGCGGGCGCGCTGTCCGGCGGCACTGGAGGCCGAGGCCTACCGCGTGCAGGCGCAGTTTCTGCAAGAGGCCAACCTCACGCGTGATGCGCTGATGACCCGGATGCTTGGCGACCATCTGGGCGCTTGTGGGGCACAACCGGACTACTGATCCGCTGTCAGCCCTTTTGCGCCATCGCCCAGGACACGACGGGGAAGTCGGGGTCGTTGGTCAGATCGTCCCCGTCACGGTATTCGGGGGGCCAAGGGTTTTCGAGGTTCCGCTGTGCAACGTGCCGGTTGCCCCATTGGTGCGCCTGGATGCGGGCCTCGTCGAACCCGGCCTCGATCAGCAGGTTCGTCAAGCCGCGCGCCGACCATCGGGAACAATCCACCGGCACGGCGTGGTAGGGAATGAAGAACGGCACCGCGACCCAGAACCAGCCGCCCGGGCGCAGCATCCTGTGGACATTGCGCGTGGCGGCGTGGGGGCGGTCGATATGTTCCCACACCTGATTGGCCATGATCAGGTCGAACTTCAGAACCTTGCCGTCGGCATCGCGAAACGGCCCGGTGCAGGGATCGTGCTGGGGATAGCGATAGGTTGCGTATGAGCGAAACCCCATCGCCTCGCCCCAGCGCCCGGAAATCTCGGCCACGTCCAGTTTTTCCGGGCCGAGACTGATGATCCAGTCCCGGCTGGCCTTCTGCATCACGATGCGGTTCAGCGACCGCATCAGATATGCAGCGCGCGTCCGTAGGCGTCGAGCACGGATTCGTGCATCATCTCGGACAGGGTCGGATGCGGGAAGACGGTGTTCATCAGGTCTTCCTCGGTCGTCTCCAGCGTGCGGCCGATGACATAGCCCTGGATCAGCTCCGTCACTTCCGCGCCGATCATGTGAGCGCCCAGAAGCTCGCCCGTCTTGGCGTCGAAAATGGTTTTCACCAGACCTTCGGATTCGCCCAGAGCAATGGCCTTGCCGTTGCCGATGAAGGGGAAGCGGCCGACCTTGACGGTATAGCCCGCGGCTTTCGCCTTCTCTTCGGTCAGGCCGACGCTGGCGACTTGCGGGTGGCAATAGGTGCAGCCCGCGATCGAGTTCGGCTTGATCGCATGGGGATGCAGACCCGCGATCAGCTCGGCCACCATCACACCCTCATGGCTGGCCTTGTGGGCAAGCCATGGCGCGCCGGCGATGTCGCCAATGGCGTAAAGCCCCTCGACCCCGGTGCGGCAGTATTCGTCGGTCACCACATGGGTGCGGTCGATCTTCACGCCCAGCGCTTCGAGGCCGAGGTTTTCGACGTTGCCGACGATCCCGACGGCCGAGATCACCGTGTCGAAGTCCTGCGTCGTGATCTTGCCGTCCTGTTCGATATGCGCAGTGACACCGACGCCCGGCTTGCGGTCCAGTTTCTTGACCGCGGCCTTCTCCAGGATCTTCATGCCCTGCTTGATGAAAGCCTTTTTCGCAAAGGCCGAGATTTCGGCGTCTTCCACCGGCAGGATGCGGTCCATCACTTCGACGACGGTGGTATCAGCGCCCAAAGTATTGAAGAAGCTGGCGAATTCGATGCCGATCGCACCCGAGCCGATCACCAGAAGCTTCTTCGGCATCCGGGTCGCGACAAGGGCATGGCGGTAGGACCAGACCAGATCGCCGTCGGCTTCCAGCCCAGGAAGCTCGCGTGCCCGCGCACCGGTGGCAAGGACGATCGACTTCGCGGTCAGCTCCTCGGTGCCCTTGTCGGTCTTGACGCTGACCGTGCCCTTCTTCGGCAGAGTGGCAGCCCCCATGAAGACGGTGACCTTGTTCTTCTTCATCAGATGGCCGATGCCGCCCGACAGCTGCTTTGCGACGCCGCGCGACCGGGCGACAACGGCGGGCAGGTCGTAGCTGATGCCCGTCGCGCCGAGGCCGAATTCCTTGGCGCGGTGCATCAGGTGGAAGACCTCGGCACTGCGGAGCATGGCCTTTGTCGGGATGCAGCCCCAGTTCAGGCAGATGCCCCCCAGATGCTCGCGTTCGACGATGGCCACCTTCTGGCCCAGCTGGCTGGCACGGATGGCGGCAACGTAGCCCCCCGGTCCGGCACCGATCACGATAACGTCGAAGCTTTGGGCAGCCATCTTTCCCTCCCTCAGAAAAAGTAGTTTGCCATTAAACTATCTGAAAACTCCAAGCAACATTGGCCTTGCCGTAGCCCTATGCGTCTGGTGCATGGCTTTTCAGCCGATTGACCACCGCGGCATAGCCACCGTCGTCGATATAGGCCTGTTCTTCGGCGCTGCTGATCCGGCCCAGCGCGGCGTTGCGGGTCGGAAATCGGCCAAAGCGCGCGATCACCTGCTGATGCGCGCGGGCGTGCAGCACCATGTCGGGGTCCGATGCCAGCCGCTCACCCATAAGCTGCACCGACAGCGCCTGATCGGCGGGGTCTTCGGAATGCTCGAAGGGCATGTAGAAAAACTGGCGCTCGGGCTCGGGGGCGTTCAGATCCCAGCCTGCCGCCAGCGCCTTCTGCGCGGCCGCCCGGGCCTGGGGATCGGTGGCAAAGGCCAGCCCGGTGCCGCGATGGATGTTGCGCGGGATCTGGTCGGTCAGGATCAGATAGGCCAGCGTGCCGACCGTGCCATCGACCCAGTGGTCAAGCCCGCCGTCATGGGCTGCCTGCCAGAGGTCCTCGAACCGGTCGCGGCAGAGGGTGTCGATCTCTTCGCCCCCGGCATACCAGCCTTTCGGGCCAACTTCGTGCAGCCAGAAGTCCAGAAGCTCGATTGGGTCCGACACGGCCGTCTCCTTGCGCCATCTTCCCGCAGGCACAAAGCCTTGCAGGGATTGGCGCATGGTGCAACCGCTGATCGTCAGGGCTTCGCGGCCTCTTCCAGCACCGCTTCGACCGCCAGCGGCGAGGTACCAGGCGTGACACTGCGGAACGCCCCGGTGACCGTTGGCGCGGCGCGGCGCGTCATCCGGTACAGCGCATAGCCAGCAAGAGCCACGTAAAGCACACTGATGAACAGGAAGAAGCCCGAGGGCCCGACCCGTTCCATCATCCAGCCGGTCGCAGTCGGGCCGAAGACGGCTCCGAAGCCGTTCAGGAAGATCAGCCCTGCCGAGGCCCCCGCCATCTGATCGCGGGGGAGGAAGTCGTTGGTATAGGCAATCAGCAGCGCGTAGACCGGGTTGGTGATCCCGCCCAGCACCATCGCGACACCGACGAGCGCGGTGAAGGGCAGCGGAAGGAAGGCGGCCAGTGCCATGAGCACAGCGGCAACGGCCGACAGCCCCATGATCAGCTTGCGCCGGTCCATCCGGTCCGAGGCCCAGCCGATCGGGTATTGCAGCACCAGCCCGCCGACATAAAGCGCGCCGACAAAGATCGAGATCTGCCCGACCGTCAGCCCGGCCTGCGCGCCCCAGACCGAGGCCATCCCGAACATGGCGGAGAAGACTCCCCCCGTCAGCAGCATGCCGACGCAGCCAAGCGGCGAGATGCGGAAGAGCCGCGCAAAGGACACCCGGCGCGAACTGTCGAAAGCAGGCGCAGGCGTCGGTGCCAGGAGGATCGGCATGAAGGCCAGCGACACGAGCACCGACGGCAGGATGAACAGCGCAAAGCCGGACGGGTCGGGCAGGTTCAACAGGACCTGGCTTGCGATGATGCCGATCATCTGCACGATCATGTAGGCCGACAGCGCCTGGCCTCGCGTCTCGTTAGAGGCGGTGTTGTTGATCCAGCTTTCGGCAGTGATGTAGATGCCGGAAAAGCAGAAGCCCGCCAGCACGCGCAGCGCCGTCCAGACCATCCAGTCGGGATAGACCGGGTAGATCACCAGAATGGCGGAAATCAGCGAGCCGAGTGCTGCGAAGACCCGGATATGGCCGACCTGGCGGATCATCTTCGGCGCGGCCCACGAGCCGAAGAGAAAACCGAGGAAATAGGCGGCCATGACGTAAGACAGCTGGTAGGTGGTGAAGCCCTCAAGGTTGCCGCGGATGCCAAGCAGGGTGCCCTGGATGCCGTTGCCGACCATCAGGAGCATGACCCCCATCAGAAGCGGCCAGGAATGGGTAAGCACCTTCAGCATCGCCCGTCGCTTCCCCTTCGGCTGTCGTCACGCCCTGCCTGCCCGAACTTCGCCCGCAAGGCAAGCCGAGGGCTCGGCAGGTTTCCGCACAGCTGTGCCGTCGGATCGATCGGTATGGCCTTGGCAACAATTGTTTCTGTTCCGGACGGTTGAAATCCGGCGCGGAGTTCACACTTGGGCAAGCATAGTAAATTTCACTTTCAAGGAGCATCGCATGACCCGAAAGGACGACGTCATTTCACGCGGACGTTTCGATGGCGTGCTCGACGCCGCCGAGCTGGCAGAGGCCCGCGCCACGGGTGCGGAGCTGGCCTATTGCCCGCTGCAACTGGGCTGGGTGCCGCTGACGGCGGAAGAAGACGACGACCTGGCCCCGCCGTTGTCCTGGCAAGTGGGAACCGTGCGCCTGCACAAGCAGATTGACGGCACGCCGGTCTACGCCAAGCCGCAGACGCTGGCCCTGCGGGTCTGGGTCGAAGACGACCTGCCGGTCTATCGCGCCTTGCTGGCTGACCCGGGGCTTTGGACCTTCATGCTGGAAGACCAGCCTGCCCGGTTGGACGACGATACGCTGCGCGCCCTGATCGCCTTGTCGACCGAAGGCGGGCACCACAAGGTGCGGGTGGCGGTCGTGGGTGGCCAGCCGGTCGGACAGGTTCGTCTGGAATACGGGGCCGACCCGACGACGGGCGAGGTGAGCTACTGGATCGCCGCCGCCTCGCGCGGCAAAGGGCTCGGTCGCCAGATGGTGCAGCGCTTTCTGGACCGCCTTGCAGTGCGCAAGCCGCATATCACCCGGATCACGGCGCGCGTGCACCCGCAGAACCATGCCTCGCGCCGTCTTCTGCTGACCTGCGGCTTCACGCCCTGCGACCGCGAGAGCCTTGGTCTCGCCCCGCGCGGACGGGATGCCGGAGACTGGGACGGGTTCGTCTACACCCGGGTCTGAGCCTTCGGGATCAGAAGCGAGCTGTCGCCATAGCTGAAGAACCGGTACCCCTCGCGGATCGCGTGGGCGTAGATCCGGCGGATGCGGTCTTCGCCCATCAGGGCGGACACCAGCATCACCAATGTCGACTTCGGCAGATGGAAGTTGGTCATCAGCGCATCGGTCACGCGAAAGCGGTAGCCGGGATAGATGAAGATGTCGGTCTCACCCTCCCACGGGTGCAAGACGCCGGTTTCATCGACCGCACTTTCGATCAGTCGCAGCGCCGTAGTGCCGACCGGGATCACCCGGCCCCCGGCCCGTTTCGTGGCGTTGATCTCCGCCGCCGCCGCTGCGGTCACCCGACCCCATTCGGCATGCATGCGGTGGGTCTTCACGTCCTCGACCTTCACGGGCAGGAAGGTGCCTGCGCCGACATGCAGGGTAACCTCGGTGAAATCGACCCCCTTCACAGCCAGCGCGCGAAGCAGATCCTCGTCGAAGTGAAGCGAGGCCGTGGGCGCCGCGACCGCCCCGGCATGGCGGGCAAAGACGGTCTGATAATCCGTGCGGTCCTGGTCATCCGCCGCGCGCTTGGCGGCGATGTAAGGCGGCAGCGGCATCACCCCGGCCTCGGCCAGTGCCGCATCAAAATCGTCGCCGGTAAGCTCGAAGGCGAGGGTCAGGTCAGTGTCGGACTTCTCGGCAACCGTGGCGGACAGCCGATCCGAAAAGCGGATCATTTCGCCCACCTGCACCTTGCGCAGGGGCTTGGCCAGCGCGCGCCAGCCCGCCGGACGGGGTTCCAGGAGCGTGATCTCGACCCGGGCCACCGCCTCGCCGCGCTGACGTGTCCCGAAAAGCCGCGCAGGCAGGACTTTCGTGTTGTTCAGGACCAGCCGGTCGCCCGGGCGCAGGATGTCCAACAGGTCGCTGACCCGCCGGTCGCTGATCGCGTCGCCTTCGGCCAGCAGCAGGCGCGCCGAAGTGCGTGGGCGGGCGGGCCGCGTGGCGATCAGCGCCTCGGGCAGATCGAAATCGAAATCGGAAAGTTTCATCCGCCCCCCTCGGCGTCCTTCAGATTGGGCGGGCGCTGGCGGAACAGCTCGCGGAACATGCCCGGCGTCAGCACCGACAGCGGGTTGACCGCCACATTGGGATCGGCCGCAGTGCCGGTCAGCCGGTAGTTGAACCCGAACAGCCCCTCGCCCCGTCGGGTCAGGATCTGCCCAACCCCATTGACCAGATAGATCGGCGAGATCACCCCCTGCAAGTCGATCTGCCCGCTGCCGGTGAGGTAAAGCCCGGCAAAGGAAATGCCAAGCGACGCCCCGACTGCGGACCCTTGGGTGATCTCGACGGCCTTGGGCGTCAGAACGAAGGTCACCTCGCCGTTGTTGAAGGCCAGCCCCTCGCCGTTCATCTGCTCCAAAAGCCCCACGACCGAGACTGCGGACAGAAGCTCCGCCAGCGCCGGTGCGCCCTGGACACGCAGCCGGGTGAAGGTGGCCTTTCCTGCATATTCGCCCTTTGGTCCGCGCGGGACCATCGTCATGTCCAGATTGCCGCCGCGCCCCTTGTCGAAGATCCCCGCCGCCGCCATCACCGCGCCTGCGTTCTGCGAGGTTATCCGCACAGCCGTCCCGTCCCCGACCGGGGCGACGGCGCCCGCGATCTCGGCCAGGCCGTTCACGCTTGCAACGAAGTCGCCACTCAGGCCCGCGTTGGTGTCGAAGGCACCGCGGAAATCGGTCAGCCGGATGCCTTCACTGATGCGCAGGCCGTCCAGCCGCACGTCAATCGGTCCGCCCTCATCTCCGCCCGCACCGCCCTCCGGCATCCGGCGCATGTCCAGCGAGCCGCCAGTCAGCGCGATGTCCACTGTCTTGCCCTTGCCCCGCCCGGTCAGCGTGACCGCAGCGTCCAGCCAGTCACCGGCCACGACACTGTCAAAGACAGCTTCGTCCAGCCCGCCGGTTTCGCGCGTGGTGATCTTGCCCCGTGCCTCCAGCCCCGGGGCTTTCAGCTCCAGCCGCTCGACCACCGGCTGGCGCGACAGCGTGGCTTCAAGGTCAAGCCCGCCCCGGGTCTTGGCCGCCTTCGACCACCCCAGAGCATCCAGCCGAAGCGCAAGGCCGGTCAGGTTCGAAGTCAGCGTCAATTGCGGCGGCTTGTCCTTGACCAGCGCCACATCGATCGCCGCCGGGCCCTCGCCCTTGACAGCACCTTTCGGCAGATCCACTCCGAAATCGCGCAGGACGGCATCGGACAGTTGCACCGTTCCGTTCACCCGCGCCCGGCCCTTCTGTTCCGGACCAAAGCCCTGCCGATAGGTCAGGTCGATGGGCATCAGGTCGAGCTTGCCCTTGCCCGACAGCTCCAGTCCATCGGTGTTAACCGCGACCGTCACTTCCGGCGCCGTCAGGATGCGGCCCGGCACCAGCGCGGGCGACGTGAAGTCGCGGATCGTGCCGGCAACGGTGAAACTGACCTCTTCGAAGGGGATCTTCGGCTTCATCGGCATCAGGATCGACGCCACCAGCTCGGCCCGCCCGTCGCCCAGGTTGTAGGGCTGCCCGGCCTTGGAGAAGAAGCTGAAGGGCTCCTGGTCCAAAAGCGACAGCGTCGCGGTCAGGCTGGCCGAAGTGACAAGGTCGACCTTCGCCGTCGCGGGCCGCTGGGTGATGTCGAGGATCTGGAACACCGTTCCGTCCGCCTCGATCCGCCCGCCCTCGGGGGCGATGACATGGCCCTTGTCCAGCGCGACGGTGTAGGTCCGGTTTTCCAGCGTCGCATGCCCGCGCCCGTCCAGGATCGGCGGCAGGGTGCGGACAAAGCGCACGGCGGTATCCGAAAACTCGTAGGAGAGGTTGAATTGCGGCTGTGCCCCCGGTTTCAGCCGCAAGGCCGCCTGCACATCCGACAGATTGCCCTGCCCCACGTTGTCGGCAAACCAGAGCCGCGTTCTCGGCACCACCGACACCGGCCAGACCTTCAGCAGCCGGTCCGTCGCGATCCGGTTCAGCGACAGGTCCAGCGCGCCACCCCAACCGGCCTCTTCCGCCGCCACCGCGCCGGACAAGAGAAGCCGCTCGTCCCCTTCGACCAGCGCCAGCTGCCCGATGTCCAGCCGGAACGGCTGGAGCCGCAGACGCAGGTCCAGCGCGCCCTGGCCAAAACGGACCGGGGCCTCGAACAGGCCTTCGGGATCGACCATCACCTCTTCGAAGGCGATCTGGGCCTCGATGCTTTCAGGCAAGGCCCCGGGCACCAGGGCCGAGGCCCCGGGTCCCAGAAGGTCGCCATGCCCACGCGCGACCAGCCGCAGTGACGGGCTTTCGACCGAGAGATTGGCAAGGTCGATCCGCGCCGTTGCCGGGTCATAGCGCAGCGACAGCGCGGCCCGGTCAAAGGCCACGGGCCGCGCCCCCTGCCCGGGGTCGAGGCTGCCCGCCGCAAGGCCAAGCGCTGCCGACAGCCCGGCAAAACTGCCGTCTTCGGCCAGACGCGCCTCAAGCGATCCCGAGATCGGCGCATCGACAAAGGCCAGGAAGGCCAGCGGCGGGGCCATCGCGGCCAGATCCGTCGCGGCGATGTTGTCGACCCTGGCGGTCAGGCGGGCGGTCTTCACTGCCTTGTCGGACACCAGCGTCAGGACCGCCTGCGCAGGATCGGCCCCATCGAGAAGCGTCAGCCCCAGTTCCGCCGAAACGGCCTTGGCACCGTTCTCGATCACCAGCCGCCCGTCACCCACCTGCCAGCTGCGCCCCGCCCTCTCGTCGGTCAGGCTCAGGGTCAGACCCTCGGCCTCGATGACCGTCAACGAGGCCAAGAGCGGCGCCGCGAAAAGCTCTTCTGCTGCCGAAAGAACCTCGGACAGGCTTTTCGGCGCCGCCCCCGGCGCACGGTCATCGAGCACCAGGTCGATGCCGCCAGTCGCGTCCCGCCTTATGGCAATGCGCGCGCCAGAGAGCCTCACCTCGGCGGGCCGGATCTTGCCCGTCAGAAGCGAGGTGGGATCGAGGGCAACGGCGGCTTCGGGAAGGGTCAGAAGCGACCGCCCGTTGCCACCGATCAGCCGGATGTCCTGCACCCGGAAGCGGGGCACGAAGTCGCGGTCGACGCCCAGTTCCACGCCACCCAGCGAAACGGCCGACCCACGGGGCAACTGCGCGCCGGACAGGCTTTCGTTCATCCGGGCTTCGATCTCGGCCACGCCCCATGTTGGCAGGCGCAGCGTCTTGCCGGTGTAGGCCAGCGTCAGGTAGCCAAAGGCGGCAGCGATCAGCACAAGCGTCAGGACCAGGGTCAGGCTGATCCTGCCCCGGCCGCGCCGCAGTCGCCGCCGGCGCACGGCCTTTTCATCGGAGACAGGCGCGGCTACGGGTTCAACCCCGTCTTCCAGCGCCGCCGATTGGTCCTGCATCTTCGCCTGGTGCCCCGCTGCCCGAGCCTCTTCGGCCTGACAAGGGCGCGAACGCCGCTGTCTTGCCTTTATCTTTGCGGATCGGCAACTAGATGGAAAGTCACATTGCAGCACAAGGCAAGGAGCCGCGCATGATTTCCGCAGGAGCGATCGCCCCCGATTTCACCCTTCCCCGCGACGGAGACAGCACGGTTTCGCTGTCTGCCCTTCGCCCGGGCAAGGTCGTGCTTTACTTCTACCCCAAGGACGACACGCCCGGCTGCACGCTGGAGGCGCAGGATTTCAACGCGCGGCTCGCCGACTTCACTGCTGCCGGGACGACTGTGATCGGCGTGTCGAAGGACAGCGTCAAAAGCCACGACAAGTTCTGCAAGAAGCATGGCCTTGGCATTGTCCTTGCGTCGGACGAGACCGGGACGACGTCGGAGGACTATGGCGTCTGGCTGGAGAAAAGCATGTATGGCAAGACCTACATGGGGATCGAGCGGACGACGGTGCTGATCGACGGTTCAGGCAAGGTCGCGCGGGTCTGGAACAAGGTCAAAGTCCAGGGCCATGCTGACGAAGTTCTGGCTGCAGCGCGGGCGCTGTAATCTTTGGTGGCGGGCATCCATAGTTCGTCGATGAATTCTGGACGGACGAGGATGGACATGACGCAAAGCCTGGCCCAGATGGCAGTGGAGGTCCTGACCACGGCCGATGGTCGCGCCAAGGCCGCACGGGGTCGCGCCCATGCCGCTACCTGGTTTGCGGCTCGCGCTGCCGGGGACCCGCTGCCCATCGGCCAGGCGATGCCACCTTTGCGCCCTTCTCGCCCTGCAAGGCCAGAACTCCTTGACCCCAGGGACGTCCCGCGCCGACGCCCCGGCTCGCCCGAAGGACGGATCGCCCTCCTGCACGCGGTTGCCCATATCGAGTTGAACGCGGTCGACCTCCACTGGGACATCATTGCCCGGTTCACCGACCAGCCGATGCCGCTTGGCTTTTACGACGACTGGGTGAAGTGCGCCGACGAAGAAGCCAAGCATTTCAACCTGATCTGCGACTGTCTTGAGGCGATGGGCAGCCATTACGGCGCGCTGCCTGCGCATGCCGGAATGTGGCGCGCGGCGGAAGACACGGTGGGCGATCTTCACGGTCGCCTTGCCGTCGTGCCCATGGTGCTGGAGGCGCGCGGGCTGGACGTCACCCCCGGGATGATCGAGGTTTTCCGCAAGCACGGCGAAACCCAGGCCTTGCAGGCCCTTGAGGTGATCTATGCCGAAGAGGTCGCCCATGTCGCCTATGGCTCGAAATGGTTCAACTGGCTCTGCGGGCGCGACGGGAGCGATCCGAAGGACGTCTTCCACCACCTCGTCCGCCACTACTTCCATGGCCAGCTGAAGCCGCCCTTCAACGAAGCCAAGCGCGCCGACGCGGGCTTGCCGCCCGACTTCTACTGGCCGCTGGCCGAAGACGTCGGCTGATCGGCGGTTTCTTGCCGATAAACACCCTGTCCGCAGCGGAAAAACCCGGCTTATGGTCATAATTGTTGCGGCGCTGTAACCGGCTGGCTAATCAGGTCCGATCCCTGGGCCGAAGGCCTTGGGGCAACGTAAAGACGCCACTGCCAGGGCTATGAACGGATGACCCCAACGTGCTGAATCGCCTCGCCTATCGGTTTCACCAAAGCCTAGAACGGCATTTCCCCGAACAACGGCTGTTCCTGAAATCGGACACCGAGACGCGCTTTATCCGCCTGCGCCCGGCAACCCAGATCATCGCATTGGTCGGCGGCACGCTGGCTCTCGCCTGGACCATCGTTGCCACGGCACTGATCATGATGGATTCGATCGGCGCTGGCTCGGCCCGCGAACAGTCCGTCCGCCAGCAGGCCCTGTACGAAGAGCGGCTGACCGCGCTGTCGTCGGACCGCGACCTTCGTGCCGAAGAGGCCGTGCGGGCGCAGGAACGCTTTAACATCGCGCTGGCGCAGGTGTCCGAGATGCAGGAGCGTCTTCTGGCTTCGGAAGACCGGCGGCAGGAACTGGAAACCGGGATCGAGGCGATCCAGGACACGCTGCGCGTGGCCATCAAGGAACGCGACGAGGCGCGCGGCGAGGTCGAGAAGGTGACGCTTGCCCTTTCGGCCCAGACTGGCGGCGCGACCGAAGCGGGCCGGGTGGCCGACACGGTCGCCACGCTGGAATTCCTGACCGGAGCGCTTGGCGATGCTGCCGAAGAGCGCAACGAAGAGCTGGCCGAGGCCGAGGCCGCGCGCGAGGAAGTTCGCCTGATCGCCGATGCGAAAGAGGCGCTGGAGATGCGCAACGACGCGATCTTCTCCAAGCTGGAAGAGGCGCTGACCATTTCGGTGGAACCGCTCGACAACATGTTCCGCGAGGCGGGCATGTCGCCGGACGAACTGATCGACGCCGTCCGCGAAGGCTATTCCGGCCAGGGCGGCCCCCTGATGCCGATCACCTTTTCGACCTCGGGCGGAACGCTGACCCCGGAAGAAGTGCGGGCCAACACGATCCTTGGCGGGCTGGACCGGATGAACATGTACCGGATCGCGGCCTTCAAGCTGCCCTTCGCGATGCCGGTCAAGGACAGCTTCCGCTGGACCAGCGGCTTTGGCTATCGCCGCGATCCGAAGGGCGCGGGCACAAGAATGCACGAAGGCACCGACATGGCCGGCAGCTACGGCACCCCGGTTTATGCCACGGCTGACGGCACTATCGTCCATGCTGGCTGGGACAACGGCTATGGCCGTCTGGTCAAGATCCAGCACGATTTCGGGGTCGAAACCCGCTATGCGCATCTTAGCCAGATCCGGGTCGAAGTCGGCCAAAGGGTCTCGCGCGGCGACCGGATCGGTGATATGGGCAATTCAGGCCGGTCCACCGGCACGCATCTCCACTACGAGGTCCGCCTTGGCGGCGCCGCCGTGAACCCGATGACCTTCATAAAGGCAGCGAAGAATGTTTTCTAAAAGCCGCATCAACGAGCCGGGCCCGAAGGCCGAGGCCGAGAAGCCCAAAGCCCCGGAGACCCCGATGACCAAGCCGTCCATGGAATTCACCCCGTCCGCACCGAAGGGCAAGGCGGGCGCATCGGTTCTGTCCTCGGACCTGACGGTCGTGGGCAACCTGCGCACCACCGGTGACATCCAGGTCGAAGGCACCGTTGAGGGCGACATCCGCGCGCATCTTCTGACCGTCGGCGAAAGCGCCACCATCCGCGGCGAGATCGTGGCTGACGACATCGTTGTGAACGGCCGGGTGATCGGTCGCGTCCGCGGCCTCAAGGTCCGCCTCACCTCGACCGCCCGGGTCGAAGGCGACATCATCCACAAGACCATCGCGATCGAATCCGGCGCGCATTTCGAAGGTTCGGTCCAGCGTCAGGAAGACCCGCTGGCCAATGGCCGCAGCCCTGCCGGGACCGTGCGCCTCGACACGCCGGCCGCCAGCGACGCCGAATAAGTCGACCCTACCATGACGCTTTCGCGGGCATCGGAGGGCACTCCGGTGCCCGTTTCCTTTTGTGCGGACGGGGACCGTGGCATCATCCTCTGGGCCGCCATCCTTGCCTCGTCGATGGGCTTCATCGACTCGTCCGTGACCTCGATTGCCCTGCCCGCCATGCGCGAGGCGCTGGGGGCGTCGCTGCCGCAGGCGCAGTGGATCAACGCGTCCTATCTGCTTGCCGTCTCGTCGCTGGTGCTGGTTGGGGGGGCGATGGGCGACCGGTTCGGGATCGCGCGGATCTTTTCGCTGGGCATCCTTGCGTTCGTGGCCGGGTCGCTGGCCTGTGCGGCCGCGCTGACGCCCGAGCAGATGATCGCCGCCCGCGCCGCCAAGGGGATCGGGGCCGCTATGATGGTGCCGGGGTCGATGGCGATGGTCGCGCGCGCCTATCCCCGCAGTGAGCGGGGCCGGGCGCTTGGCCTCTGGGCTGCGGCCTCGACCCTGACGACGGCACTGGGCCCGGTGATCGGCGGCATGTTCGTGACCTGGGGCGGCGAGATCGGCTGGCGGCTGGTCTTCGCGCTGAACCTGCCACTGGGCCTTGTCGCCTTGTGGCTGGTCCGGGGTCGGACACCGGGGGATGTCGGCAAGCCCGGAGTCCGCGTTGACCTGCTGGGTGCATCTCTTGCCACTTTGGCACTCGGGCTGATGGCCTGGGCGCTGACCGAAGCCTCCGCTCCCGCCTGGGTCGCCTTTACCGCGATCGCCAGTCTGGTGGCCTTTCTGGTCTGGGAGTCCGTGGCCCCTGCCCCGATGCTGCGACTGGGCCTGTTCCGGAACCGGACGCTGGCAGTGACGAATGTGGTGACCTTTGTGCTCTACTTCGCGCTGAACGGGGTGATGTTCTACCTGCCGATGACCGCCGTCTCGGCCTGGGGCGTCACTGCGCTGGAGGTGACGGCGGCCTTCCTGCCGATCTCGATCCTGATCGGGCTGATGTCCGCACCGGCAGGCCGGATGGCAGACCGCTTGGGCGCGGGACCACCAATGGCCGCAGGCTCGGCGCTGGTGGCCGTGGCCTACGCCGGTTTGTGGCACTTTGCGCCCGACGGCCAGTTCTGGGCCCATGTCGTCCCCTTCACCGCGCTGGCGGGTCTGGGTCTCGGCCTTGTCGTCGCGCCGCTGACCGCGGCTGCGATGCAGGGAGCGCAGGATGACGAACAGGGTGCGGCGTCGGGGGTGAACAACGCGGTGGCGCGGGTCGCGGGGCTGATCGCGGTGGCGCTTCTGGGCCGTCTGGCTGCCGAGGCCTACGGGCCGGGCGCGCCGGGGTTCGGGGTCACGGGCGACACGGTCGCGCATCTGGCTGCAACCGGGGCGGCCTTCGGCACGGTGGCGCTGACCGCGAGCCTGATGGCCGCGCTGGCGGCTGTGCTGGCGCTGCTGGTCAAGCGTCCGGTCAGGTGATCGCGCGGCGGTAAAGATGCCAGCTCGCGTGCCCGAACAGGGGCAGCACGATGAACAGGCCCAGGAACCCCGGTAGCATGCCCAGAAACAGGCAGACCGCGATCAGCGCGCCCCAGCCCAGCATCACCCGGGGGTTTTCCCGAACCAGGGCGAAGCTCGTCAGCATCGCCGTGACGAAATCCACCTCGCGGTCGAGGAGCATGGGCAGGCTGACCACCGTCAGGCAGAACAGAAGCGTCGCGAAAGCCGCCCCGACCGCCGTCCCGAACGCCAGCATCACAAGCCCCTCGGGCGACAGGAACACCGCCAGCGAAGACGAGACGTTCGTCATAACCGCATTGCCCAGGAACAGCGCAAAGATCATGTGCGACAGGAAGTTCCAGAACAGGAAGTAGACCACGATCACCGCCGCCATGGCAGGGATCTGGCGATCCTTCTGCCGGAAGATCACCCCGAAGATCGCGCCCGCGTCCAGAGGCTCGCCGGATTCCAACCGCCGGGAAATCTCGTAGTAGCCGCAGGCGATGAACGGCCCCAGGATCGGAAACCCGGCGCTGGCGGGCAGCGTCCACCAGACCTGCCCCTTTGCGGTCATCGCCCACCAGATCAGCCAGCCGCCCAGCACATAGACCGCCGAAAAGGCGAGGCCGAGCAAAGGCGCGCGACGGAAATCCTGCCAGCCAAGCGCAAGACTGGCCTTGAGGTCGGAAAGATCGACCTCATTGATCTCGGGTGCGGCGGTTGCGGTCTCGGTCATTCAACAAGGGTATGCGGCGGTCATTCACCGCCGCCTTGACCTTGATCAATCGACGTCCGAGATATCGCCGCGCTTCTTGCCGCTGGCGTTCTGCGCCAATGTGGCCGACATGAAGCCGTCGAGGTCGCCGTCCAGCACACCTTGCGTGTCGCTGGTCTCATAGCCGGTGCGCAGGTCCTTCACCATCTGGTAGGGCTGCAGCACGTAGGACCGGATCTGGTTGCCCCAGCCCGCATCACCCTTGTTCTCATGCGCCTCGTTGATCGACGCGGTCCGGCGGTCAAGTTCCTGCTGGTAAAGCCGCGATTTCAGGGCCTTCATCGCGATGTCGCGGTTCTGGTGCTGCGATTTCAAGCTGGACGTCACAACGATCCCGGACGGGAAGTGGGTGATCCGCACGGCCGAGTCGGTCTTGTTGACGTGCTGGCCACCAGCCCCCGACGACCGGTAAGTGTCGATGCGGATGTCCTTGTCCTGCACCTCGATCTCGATGTTGTCGTCGACGACCGGGTAGACCCAGACGGAACAGAAGCTGGTGTGCCGCCGCGCCGCCGAGTCATAGGGCGAGATGCGGACCAGCCGGTGGACCCCTGCCTCGGTCTTCAGCCAGCCATAAGCGTTCTTGCCGCTGATCTTGTAGCTTGCCGACTTGATCCCCGCGCCATCGCCTTCGCTTTCCGACTGCAATTCCACCGTGAAGCCGCGCTTTTCGGCCCAGCGGACATACATCCGCGCCAGCATCGAGGCCCAGTCGCAGCTTTCCGTGCCGCCGGCACCTGCGTTGATTTCAAGGAAGGTGTCGTTCCCGTCCGCCTCGCCGTCCAGAAGCGCCTCAAGTTCCTTCTCGGCGGCGATCTTGACCAGATCGGCAAGGGCAGCTTCGGCCTCGGTCACGATCTCGGTGTCGCCCTCGGCCTCGCCCATCTCGATCAGCTCGACATTGTCGCGCAGCCCGCTGTTGATCTGCTTGTAGGCCGAGACCGCATCCATCAGGGCCTGACGGTCCCGCATCAGCTTCTGCGCCTTGGCGGGGTCGTTCCACAGGTCTGGCGCTTCGATCATCGCGTCGAACTCTTCCAGACGGTGCGGCGCGGTTTCCCAGTCCATCCGCTGCGCCAGAAGCTTCAGCGTCTTGTCGATGGCTTCGATGTTGCCTTGGGTTTCGGCGCGCATGGGTCGGGTCCAGTCCTTGATCTCGGCCGCGGTCATAAGGGTTTGGCCGCACCCCGGCAAGGGTGCGGGTCGTTTCGGTCAGCAGGGTCAGTATAGTCCGCCGGACGAGACAGTGCCGAAATCGGCCTTCTTCGGAACGACGATCGTCTCGCCTTCGGAATTGGTCACGGTGGTGCCTTGGTCAACTTCGCCATCGGCTTCACCATAGGCGAAGAGCGGCAGGTTTTCCCCCATCGCAAAGCCGCCGTCCACGACCAGTCCAATGCCGATCAGCGCCTCTTCGCCTTCGCGGAAGTATTCCGCCACCACGTTGTCGCCCGAGGCACCGTCGGGCAGAGGCTGCCCGGTGAAACGGTCGATGTTGCGGAAATAGCCGCCGGGGGGCACACGGAACTCGCCCCCGCCGTATTCCTTGATCGCGGTCCGCATGAAGGCCTCGAACACCGGGCCGCAGAACCCGCCGCCCGAGGCGCGGTCGCCCAGCGTGCGCGGCTGGTCATAGCCGATGTAGCACCCCGCCGCGATGTTCGAGGTATAGCCGATGAACCAGACATCCTTGGCGTCGTTCGTGGTGCCCGTCTTGCCCGCGACCGGCACAGGCAGGTTGATCCCGCGTGCCGTCCCGCGCTGCACCACCCCCTCCAGCATCGAGGTCAGCTGATAGGCGGTGATCGCGTTCATCACCCGCTCGCGGTTGGTGTCGATGGTGACCCCCTGCCCGGCTGGTAGATCGGCGGCAGTGCAATCCTCGCAGACCCGCTGGTCGTGCCGGTAGATCGTCTTGCCGAACCGGTCCTGTACCCGGTCAACCAGCGTCGGCTCCACCCTCTCGCCGCCATTGGCGAACATCGAATAGGCCGCGACCATCTTGAACAGCGTCGTCTCCTGCGACCCCAGCGCGTTCGCCAGAAAGGCCGGCATCCGGTCATAGACGCCAAACCGTTCAGCATAACCGGCGACCGTCTGCATGCCGATTTCCTGCGCGATCCGCACGGTCATCAGGTTCCGCGATTGCTCGATCCCGGTGCGCAGGGGCGTCGGGCCATAAAACTTGTTCGACGCGTTCTTCGGCGTCCAGAGGCCCTGCGGCGTGTCGATCTCGATCGGCGCGTCGACGACGATGGTGGCCGGGGTGAACCCGCTGTCGAGTGCTGCGGCATAGACGAAGGGCTTGAAGCTTGACCCCGGCTGGCGGGTGGCCTGCGTGGTGCGGTTGAAGACCGAATCCTGGTAGGAGAACCCGCCCTGCATCGCCAGAACGCGGCCCGTGTTCACGTCCATCGCCATGAAGGCGCCCTGCACTTCCGGCACCTGCCGCAGGGACCAGCGTTTGAAGGTGCCATCGTCGTTCGTCACCGCACGGACCAGCACAACCTCGCCGACGGCCAGAAGGTCGCCTGCGACCTTGGCCTTCTTGCCCAGTTCGCCGCCCTCCAGACGCTTCCTCGCCCAGGTCACATCCTCGGCCGGGATGAAATGACCATCCTCATCGTCCATCACGCCTTCGATGCCGATGCGCGCGTCGCTCTCGCCCACCTCCAGCACCACGGCCGGGAACCAGCTGGCCACATCGCGCGGCACTTCCAGCGTGGCCAGTGCCGCGCGCCAGTCGGCCTCAGCCCCCAGCACCTCGGCGGCCAGCGTCTTTCCCGTCCCGCGCCAGATGCCCTGGCCGCGGTCATATTCCTCCAGCCCGTCGCGCAGCGCGGCAGCGGCAGCTTCCTGCAGGTCAGGGTCGACCGTGGCACGAATGGTCAGACCGCCCGAGAAGAACTCCTCCTCGCCGAAGACGCCGGACAGCTGGCGGCGGATCTCGTCGGTGAAATAGTCGCGCGGGGGCAGCGCGTCGCGGAACGCCTCGAAGTCGCCGTTCTGCACCGACCGCAGCGGCTCTTCCTTCTCGGACAGATAGGTCGCCTCGTCGATATAGCCGTTCTGCCACATCTCGCGCAGGACGTAGTTCCGGCGTTCCGTCACCCGTTCCTTGGCGGTCACCGGGTCATATTTGCCCGGGGCCTGCGGCATCGCGGCCAGCATCGCCGCCTCGTGCGGGGCAAGGTCGGTCAGCGGCTTGTTGAAATAGGTCTGCGCCGCAGCCGCCACCCCGTAGGAGTTCTTTCCGAGGAAGATCTCGTTCAGATAGAGTTCCAGGATCTTGTCCTTGGACAAAGTCTGCTCCAGCCGGGTCGCAAGGATGATTTCCTTGATCTTCCGCTCCACCGACCGGCTGCCATCCAGAAGGAAGTTCTTCATCACCTGCTGGGTGATCGTGGAGGCACCGCGCATGCTTTCGCCGCGGCTCTGCACCGCCTCGATCACCGCGGCGACCATGCCACGCGTGTCATACCCGTGGTGGTTGTAGAAATTCTTGTCCTCGGCGCTGATGAAGGCATTCTTGACCAGGTCGGGAATGTCCTCCGAGGCCACAAACAACCGCCGCTCTTGCGCGAATTCGTCGATGATCCGACCCTCGCCGGAATAGATCCGGCTGATCGTCGCGGGCGTGTACTGGGCAAGGTTCTCGTGGCTCGGCAGGTCACGGGAATACATGTAGAAAATGCCGCCCAACGTCAGCGCGGCAAAGATCAGCCCCAACGTGACGAAGGAGTAGAGACCGCCAAGAACATTGCCGACAAACCGAAGCACGCAGGGCCCCCCGTTGATTTCGTCCCCGAGTATAGCAGACGCGCGCCCGCGTCAAAACCTTGGCCGGTCACAAGTGGCGGCGCGGGCGGTGTTTCGCAAGCCCTACGGGCTGGTAAGGGCCCGCAAGGACGAATCCTCGACCGACCAGGCGACCAGACCCAGCACCACAGCCTCGGCCAGCTTCGCCCGCCAGGCCGGGTCTGACAACCGCTTGAAATCCCGGTCCGAGGACAGAAACCCCAGTTCCAGGAGCGCGGCCGGGATGTCGGGCGACTTCAGGACCGAAAAGCCCCCGGTCTGATGCGGGCGACGGTGCATCCGGATTTCAGCGGCCTTGATCGCGCCCACCACCGCGGCGGCCAGCCGTTCGGTGCGCGGCAGCGTCTCGGTCCGCGCCATGTCCATCAGAACCTCGGCCACCACATCGTCCTGCGCCGTCAGGTCCACACCCGCCAGCAGATCGTCGCGGTCATGCCGTTCCGCCAGGGCGGCGGTGGCCTCGTCCGACGCCTCGTCCGCCAGAGTATAGACCGTGGCCCCCTGCGCATCGCCTTCGACCAGCGCATCGGCATGCAGCGACAGGAAGAGGTCCGCCTCTGCCTCACGCGCGATGGACGTGCGGGTTTCCAGCGGCACGAACACATCTTCGTCCCGCGTCATCACCACCCGGAACCGCCCGTCGCGCACCAGCACGTCCTTCAGTTCGCGCGCAAAGGTCAGCATCAGCGCCGCTTCGCTGATGCCCTCCCGCTCGGCCCCCGGGTCGATCCCGCCATGCCCGGGATCAAGGACCACAACCAGCGGCCCGGTGCCTTCCGGCAGGGGCGCGATCAGATCGGCCGCCTCGGGCAAGGCCCATTCGGGAAGGTCGGGTCGCGCCGTCTCGGCCGCAAAGCTGGCCGCATCCGTCGGGACCAGCGCCAGTTCGATCCGGGGTTCGTCCCCCGTCACCATCTCGGCGCGCTCCAGCCGGTAAGGCCCGTCCAGTTCCAGAACCAGCCGCGACCAGCCTGGCCGGAACGATCCCGCGCGCATCGCCACAGCCGGGCGCACCATGGCCAGCACTTCTGCCCCGGCCCAGTCCACCTCGCGGGTATCGATCACCAGCCGTGGCGGGCCGTCCATCAACCGCACCCGCCAGGGCACCGGCTGGGTCAGCCCCAACCGAAGTTCGAGGTTGCCGCCGGTCGCCACCAACCCCGATCGCATTGAATCGACCCGGGCAAGGGCCGACAGGCCCTCGGCCTGAACCGGCAGGGACGCCAAGAAAAGCAAAGCAAGCGCGCGCAGAAGGATCATCGCCGTCTTATCCGCGCTTGGGCGGCGGATGTAAATTCCGCCGGCCGTTGCGCGCCCCCGCCCGTGGCCGCCGGATCACAAAGCGGCGAGTGGCTTGTCACGCCCCCGGCCCGCCCCTATCGTGCGCCGCGGCCCCGCCGGAAGAAGGAAACCCAATGACGCGCCTTGCCCTCGCCCTGATCGCAGGCCTTACCGGTCTTCCCGCCTTCGCCGAAGACGCCGCGAAAGCCCCGCCGATGACCGAGGCCGAACGCCAGGCCTTCCGTGACGAGGTGCGCGCCTACCTTCTGGATAACCCCGAAGTGCTGATCGAGGCGATGGACATCCTGCAACAGCGCGAGGAAGACGCGGCCCTGCTGCGCGACGTGCAGATGGTGTCGACCAACACTGACCTGATCTTCAACAGCCCGGATGACTGGGTCGGCGGCAATCCCGAGGGCAACGTGACCCTCGTCGAATTCATGGACTACCGCTGCGGCTATTGCCGCCAAGCCTATGCCGAGGTCGAGGAGCTGATCAAGTCGGACGGCAGTATCCGCTTTGTCGTCAAGGAGTTCCCGATTCTGGGCGAGGCTTCGATGCTGTCGGCGCAGTTCGCTATCTCGGTCCTGCAACTGCACGGCGACGACGCCTATGCAACCGCGCATGACGCGCTGATGACGCTGAGGGGCGAACCCACGACCGAAACGCTGGCCCGCCTGGCCGAGGACATGGGACTTGAGGCCAAGCCGATCCTCGACCGGATGAACACGCCCCCGGTGATGTCGGTGATCCAGGCTAACTATGCCCTCGCCGAAAAGCTGGAGATCACCGGCACTCCGGCCTTCATTTTGGAAGACCAGGTGATGCGCGGCTATGCGCCCCTCGACGTGATGCGCGATTTCGTGGCCGACGCCCGGACGGACGGCTGACGGGCCCCCTCCCGCAAGCATCCGATTTTTCGTCGAAAAATCGCGGGTCCCGCGGGTGGGGCTATTCCGCCGCCAGCTTTTCCGCCGCTTCGATCTCTGCGGCTTTCTGTTCCACCAGATCGACGATGTGGTCGATCATGCGGTCGTTCGACAGCGTGTGGTCCTGCTTGCCAGCCAGATAGACCATCCCCTTGCCCGCGCCACCGCCGGTGAACCCGATGTCGGTCATCAACGCCTCGCCCGGCCCGTTCACCACGCAGCCGATGATCGACAGGCTCATGCTGGTCGTGACATGGGCCAGCCGCTCTTCCAGCGCCGACACTGTCTTGATCACGTCGAACCCCTGCCGCGCACAGCTGGGGCAAGAGATGATCGTCACGCCCCGGTGCCGCAGGCCAAGGCTTTTCAGGATTTCATACCCGACCTTCACCTCTTCGACCGGGTCCGCTGACAGGCTTACGCGAATCGTGTCGCCGATTCCCATCCACAGAAGGTTGCCAAGCCCGATGGCCGATTTCACCGTGCCGGACACCAGCCCCCCGGCCTCGGTGATCCCCAGGTGGATCGGCGCGTCGGTGGCATCGGCCAGTTGCTGATAGGCCGCCGCCGCCAGGAAGACGTCCGAGGCCTTTACCGAAATCTTGAACTCGTGGAAGTCGTTGTCCTGCAGCAGCCGGATGTGATCCAGCCCCGATTCCACCATCGCTTCCGGGCAGGGCTCGCCGTATTTCTCCAGAAGGTGCTTTTCCAGCGACCCGGCGTTCACCCCGATCCGGATGCTGCAGCCATGATCCTTGGCCGCCCGCACCACTTCGGCCACCCGGCTGGCGTCGCCGATGTTGCCGGGGTTGATCCGCAGGCAGGCCGCGCCCGCTTCGGCCGCCTCGATGGCGCGCTTGTAGTGGAAATGGATGTCCGCCACGATCGGGACCGGGCTTTCCGCCACGATTTCCTTCAGCGCCTTGGTCGAGGCCGCATCCGGCGTCGAGATGCGCACGATATCGGCCCCGGCGACCGCACAACGCTGAACCTGTTCGATGGTCGCAGCCACGTCCGAGGTGATGGTGTTGGTCATGGTCTGCACCGAAATCGGCGCGTCGCCCCCGACCAGAACCTTGCCCACACGGATCTGACGCGACTTCCGACGCTCGATGTTGCGCCACGGGCGAACGGGGTTATGCGTCATCAGTCAGGCTCCAGCTGCTAGCAGGCGCAGCATAGGTCGACGGGCCTGTTCCGGCAATGGGGTGGGGGCTATTCCGAGACCGCAGGGGCCGTCAGAACATCGGTCGCATCCGCCGTGGCGAAGCGGGCCAGATCCTCGTCCTGCGTCAGGTCGGCCTGGGCGAAGCTTTGGGTCAGCGCTTCGGGCGACAGCGGGATATCCTTGGCCACCTGAGCCCCAGGCGCAACCGGCCCATAGGTCACTCCGTCGACGACGAAGTATATCGACCCGGAATTGCCGGTCCGGAACACTGCTGCGGTTTCCAGCGCGGGCACGGTATAGCGTTCGCCAGCGTCGAGGATCTTTTCGAAAAGAACCGTGCCATCGGCAGCATTCACGCGCACCCAGGACGGGCGGACGGCCAGCACTTCGACGCCTTCCTTGGCATCGGCAATGACCTGCACCTCGCCGTCGAGTGCTGCATCCACCGCAGCTTCTACGGCATCGGCTTCGGCGATTTCGGCCAGAACCCCGGTCTCGCGCGGGTTGATCGCCGCGATCGGGCCATCGCGGGAGGTCAGGACCGGCACATCCAGCGCCTGCGGGCGATACAGCCGGTCAAGCACATCCGACGACGCCGAACCCTCAGCGCTTGCCACCGACTCGGTCGCAGGCTCGACCGCGCGGGTCGCCACAACTTGCGGGGCAGTCGTGCCCGCGTTCGACAGCGGGTCGATCTGGGCCACCACGGTCGGCGCTTCATCGACGGGTGCAAGCTGCACGCGCTGCACTTCCTGCAGGACCGACCAGCCGCCATAGCCAATCGCCCCGACCAGCGCGATCAGGACGGCAATCGACCCGACGGCCCCCGGTTCGATCTGCGAAAAGATCGCTTCGCCGCGCGGGATGAAGCTGGCATTCGGGTCGCCCAGCGGATCAGAGAATTCCGCCCGGGCCCGCGCCTTGATCATCTGCTGCGGCGAGGCAGCGGCGGACAGCCCGTGCGACACGGTGTATCCCGCCTCGGCACAAAACCGTTCAAATGCCCATTCGGGGTCCATCGCCAGATAGCGGGCGTAGGACCGGACATAGCCTGCAACGAAACCAGGGGTCTCGAAGGCCGAAAGGTCGGCGTTTTCGATGGCTGCGATGTAGGTGGCTTTGATCTTCAGCTCGCGCTGGACGTCAAGCAAGGATTTCCCAAGCGTGGCCCTCTCGCCGCGCATGAGATCGCCGAGACGCAACTCGAAGTCGTCAAAGCCCTTTGGCTTGTCCTCTTCGGTTGTCGAAGGTTTTGACCTCCAACCGATCATCAGCTGCCCTGTCCCCTACGGTGCACCAGTCCACGTGGCCGCCTTCCCCAGCGACTCACTGCGTTGTTCTATTGGGCAAACTCTACCACAGGGCAAGGGGTTTTCCACAGGCCAAAGGCCTTAGGCGACTGCTTCGGCGCGATTCAGCGCACAATGCGCCCAGAGTGCATCCATGGCGCGCACCAGCTGGTCGATCTCGCCCGGGCCGTGCACTGGCGACGGCGTGAAGCGCAGCCGTTCCGTCCCGCGCGGCACGGTCGGGAAATTGATCGGCTGGACATAGATTCCGTGGTCTTCCAGCAGCATGTCCGACAGCATCTTGCAGTGGACCGGGTTGCCCACATGCACCGGGACGATATGCGACCCGTGGTCGATAATCGGCAGCCCCATCGCCTTCAGCCGCGTCTTCAGGATCGTCGCCTGAGTCTGGTGCCGCGCCCGCAGCGCCTGGCCTTCTTCGCCCTTCAGAAGCCGGACCGAGGCCGCCGCCCCCGCCGCCACGGCAGGCGGAAGGCTGGTCGTGAAGATGAACCCCGGCGAATAGGACCGCACCGCGTCCACCATCCGGGCCGAGGCCGCGATATAGCCGCCGAAAACGCCATAGGCCTTGGCAAGCGTGCCGTTGATGATGTCAACCCGGTGCATCTGCCCGTCCCGCTCCGCCACGCCCGCCCCGCGCGGGCCGTACATGCCGACGGCATGGACCTCGTCCAGATAGGTCAGGGCGCCGAATTCCTCGGCCAGATCGCAGATGTCCTTGATCGGGCCAAAGTCGCCGTCCATCGAGTAGATCGATTCGAACGCGATCAGCTTGGGCGCTGCAGGGTCATCCTTGGCCAGAAGCTCGCGCAGATGGGCCACGTCATTGTGCCGGAAGATCCGCTTCTCGCCGCCGCCGCGCCGCACGCCCTCGATCATCGAGGCATGGTTCAGCGCGTCGGAATAGATGATCAGCCCGGGGAAGATCGTCCGCAGCGTCGACAGCGTCGCATCATTGGCGATGTAGGCGCTCGTGAAGACCAGCGCCGCCTCTTTCCGATGCAGATCGGCCAGCTCGGCCTCCAGCCGCTTGTGCCAGACCGTGGTGCCGCTGATGTTGCGCGTCCCGCCCGAGCCCGCGCCCGTGGCGTCCAGCGCTTCGTGCATCGCGGCCAGAACCTGTGGGTGCTGGCCCATCCCGAGGTAATCGTTGCCGCACCAGACGGTGATGTCCTTCGTCGACCCGTCCGGCTTGGTCCAGACCGCGTGCGGAAACTGGCCCTGCGCCCGCGCGATGTCGATGAAGGTGCGGTACCGCCCTTCGTCGTGCAGGCGCTGCAGGCTGGCGTCGATTGCGTCGTCGTATCTGGTCATGCGTCCGGTTCCTTTTGCGACGGTTCTGCATGACCCGCCGCAGGGGTGCCTTGATTTCGGTCAATCGCCGGAAAGTGCCAAGGGGGCGATTTGTCACCCCCCGCGATCGCCGGACGTCATACTGCATGCCGCCCGCTCTGGACAGTCCCGAGCCGCCTGATACCCTTCTTCGCAATCACATTCCGGAGAGCTGCATGACCCTCGACGCCGTCCTCAACCGCATCGACGAGACCCTGCCCCAGGCGCTCGACCGCCTGATGGATCTTCTGCGCATCCCCTCGATCTCGACCGATCCGGCCTACAAG
>JBKDYO010000130.1:0-9062 GCA_046305855.1 Paracoccaceae bacterium | reverse complement strand
CGGTGTTGCTCACGACCCTGGCCGGCCTCCTCTTCTTGACCGACTTTTCGATCCCCTACGCCGACCTGCCGATGCTGGCCACGTTCGGCATCGTCAACTCGGCCCTTGCCATCCTGTTGTTCATGATCGGCGCAAGATATCTGCCTGCCATCGAAACGGCCCTGATCACCGCGCTGGAAACGCCGCTCGGGCCGTTTTGGGTCTGGCTCGCCTTTGGCATTGCACCCGGCCTTCTGACGGTGGTCGGCGGAGCTATCGTTGTCGGCGCGGTCGTCTGGTATATCGTCCAGGACAATAGGCCTTCAGGCCACTGACCTGATGCCTGCTTCGCGAAAGCGCGTGATGAGCCGTGACCGCGGCGCATCGGCCAGGATCCGGGGCCGTGACAAGCCCGATACCGCCCCCTATACACGGTGAAGATCCCGTCCCACCAAGGCATCGATGACCATTCTCGTCCTGGGCCTTCTCTCGCGCGGCTTCCCTTCCGTCGGTTCGGCCAGCGGCTGGCTTCAGAGCCGGACCCTCCTGTGCAGCTTGTCTGGGGCTGCGGGCCTTTGCCAGGCCGAAGGTGTAACCCGACGAGGCCTGCTGCCGTGATCCTTCCCGGCCATGTCACCCGCCTTTATGTCCTCGACCTCGGCCTCTTCGATGTCCGCGGTGGCGAGCGTGTGATCGGCATTCCGGGCTTTCTGCTGGAGACCGACCGGGGTCAGCGCATCCTGTTCGACACCGGCTTTCCGCCGGATTACCTGACCGACCCCGACCGCCCATCGCAGGACGGTTTGCCACGGTTTGGTCGGCTGGTCGACTTCCGGGCAGACCAGACTGCAACCGGCGCGCTTCTGCGTCTCGGCCTTGCGCCTTCGGACATCGACCTCGTGATCCTGTCGCACAGCCACATCGACCACGTAGGCTCCCTGCCGCTCTTCGCCCATGCCCCCATTCTGATGACCGCCCGCGAACGCGCCGAGCCGAAGCCGCTCTACTTCGGTCAGGCCCGCCCGATGGACTGGCCGGATGCTCGCTATCACCTGATCGACAGCGAAACGCCGGTATGCGAGGGGTTGACCCTGATCCCGACCCCCGGCCACACCGCCGGTCATCTGTCCGCCTTTGTCACCCTGCCGGACGGGCGCAGCGTCATTCTTGCCGCCGATGCGATCAACCGCGCCTCCGAACCCTCCGAAGGCTTCGCGGATGCCGACGACCCTGCAGCCGCCCAGAAGTCAGCGAACGACCTGCTGTCGAGCGCCCCGCCCGAGGCCGTGCTGATCTACGGCCACGAACCTGCACAATGGCCGACACTACCCAAGGCACCACAGCCGTGGTGACCGACCGCCGCCTCGGTCTGGCCATGGTCTTCGCCTCGACCCTGACCTGGAGCACGGCGGGCCTCTTCATCCGCGCGGCCGACACGGATCTGGCTTCCATCATCTTCTGGCGCGGCGTCTTCGGCGTTCTCGGCATGGCCGTCGTGCTGCTGGCCTTCCAGGGCTGGGCGGGGCTCGGCACCTTCAAGCGACTTGGAAAGGCAGGCTGGGCCTATGTGCTGGTTTCTGTCCTGACACTGCCAGCCTACCTCGCCAGCCTGCACCTGACGTCGATTGCCCATGTCGCGATCATCTATGCCACCGTCCCGCTGATGACTGCCGGTCTTGCCTGGGTGGTGTTGCGCGAAGCGGCCCCGCGCTCGGCCATCATCGCCTCGACCATCGCCCTTCTTGGCGCCGTGATCATGGTCGGCTTCAGCAAGGATGGCACTGTGCTTGGCGATGCTCTGGCGCTTGCGATGACCTTCGGCATGGCGATCCTGGTGGTCCTGGCCCGCCGCAACCCCGAAATCCCCGCCCTCGCAGCCGGGTTGCTCGCCACATTGCTGACAGTCCTCGCCGCGGCCCCTCTGGTGGCGACCACCATGCCTGCACCAGACACGATCGTCCTCCTGGCCATCTTCGGCCTGTCGAACTCGCTCCTCGGCTTCGCGCTTTTCATCCTCGGCTCACGTCGCATCCCCGCGGTCGAGACCGCCTTGATCGGCGCGCTGGAGGCTCCGATTGCCCCGATCTGGGTCTGGCTGATGTTCGCCGAGACCCCGGGACCGGCCACCCTGCTGGGAGGAGCCATCGTCTTTGTTGCCGTCTTCTGGCATATCTTTCAAAGCTCGCGTCGCTAGCCACGCCCTCATCTGCCACGCGTCGGCAACTCGCGGCGCCACCCCGTGACACGGCCGCCGCAGCCGCATATAAGCCGCCCGAAACACCTCACCCGTGCAAAGGGCAACCCCATGACCACCCTCGTCTTCGGCCACAAATCCCCCGACACCGATGCCACCATGTCCGCCATCGTCTGGGCCTGGTATCTGACCAACCGTCGCGGCGGAGATGCCGAGCCCCGCCTTCTGGGCGAGCCCAACACCGAAGCCGCCTTTGTCCTAAAGCACTGGGGCTTCCCCAAGCCCGCCATCATCGCCGATGTCGAGGCGGGCCAGAACGTCGTCATCGTCGACACCAACAACCCCGCCGAACTGCCGGCGTCGATCAACGACGCCAATATCATGGCGATCATCGACCATCACATGCTGGTCGGCGGGTTGAAGACCAAGGCCCCGATCAATGTCGTCATGCGCCCCTTGGCCTGCACCGCCACCGTGATGCACGACATCATGGGTGACGACGTCGCGGGCCTCCCGCGCGAGATCAAGGGCGCGATGCTGTCCTGCATCCTGTCCGACACGCTTGAATTCCGTTCGCCCACAACCACCCCGCACGACCGCGCCGTTGCCGAAAAGCTGGCGAAGGACCTGGGCGTAAACATCACCGACCTTGCCACGAAGATGTTCGAAGCCAAGTCCGACGTCTCGGCCTTCTCGGACGCCGAACTGCTGCGCATGGACAGCAAGGAATACAACGTCGCTGGCAAGGAACTGCGGGTCTCGGTGCTGGAAACCACTGCGCCGAAGATCGTCCTCGACCGCAAGGCCAGCCTGATGAAATCGATGGAAAGCGTCGCGAAAGAGGATGGGGCCGATCAGGTCCTCCTGTTCGTCGTCGACATCCTGAAGGAAGAGGCGACGCTTCTGGTCCCGAACGATCTGGTCAAGCAGCTGGCCGAAGCCTCCTTCGGCGCCAAGGCCACCGGCGATACCGTGGTCCTGCCCGGCATCATGAGCCGCAAGAAGCAGATCATCCCGGCGCTGAAGCTCTGAAAAACCGCTGGCAAGCGCCTTGCACCCCTGCCAGACGCTTGCCAGACCTATGGGCTTTCGGCAACCAAGGCCCCGACTGCCGCAGAAAGGCCCTCCGCATGACCGAACTCATCCGTTCCCTTGCCGACCTTACCGGGCGCTACGACGCCGTGTTCTGCGACCTCTGGGGCTGCCTTCACAACGGCCAAGCCGCCTTTCCGGCGGCGGTCGCAGCGCTGCAGTGCTTTCGGGGAACGGGCGGCAAGGTCGTGCTTCTCACCAATGCGCCCCGGCCGAAATCCAGCGTTGTCAAGCAACTGGACGGCCTTGGCGTGCCTCGCGATGCCTGGGACATCGTGGTCACTTCCGGCGATGCTGCGCAGATGGGGATGCTTTCGGGCGCCGTCGGGCGCCGTGTCCACCACATCGGCGCAGTGAAGGATGAGCCCTTCTTCACCGACTTCGCCGAGGATCTGGCCGATTTCGCCAAGTCCCAGCCCCCCATCGAACGGGTCGCCCTGAAAGACGCGACCGGCATCGTCTGCACCGGCCTCGCCGATGATCTGACGGAGACGCCGGATGACTACCGCGCGGCGCTTCTCTTGGGCAAGACGCTCGGTCTGACGATGCTCTGCGCGAATCCGGACATTGTCGTCGACATGGGCGACAAGCGGCTTTACTGCGCGGGGGCGCTGGCCCAGGCCTATGAAGCGATGGGCGGCACTGCACTCTACTTCGGCAAGCCGCACCCCCCGATCTACGATCTCGCCCGGCGTCGCCTGGCTGAGGCGGGGGCACCCTCCGATCCGCAGATTCTGTGCATCGGCGACGGGATTTCCACCGACATCCAGGGCGGCATCGCGGAAGGCCTCGACACTTTGTTCATCACCGGTGGCCTTGAGGCCGACCGCTTCGGCCCCGATGTCGAACAGCCCGAGCAGGGTCTTCTCGACGACTGGCTGAACGGAAAAGAGCTGTCGCCAAGCTTTGCCATGGGTCGCCTGCGCTGACGGGCGCGTAACTTTAATACACCACTGTATCTCTCGTTGAACAAATCTTGCGCGGCGGATTGTGCTGCAACGCAGCATGTGCTAGCCTTTCCGTATGGATGGAAGGGAATCGGACCCTATGCTGGACAACATGCCGCGCGGCACGATCTGCATCGAAGACATCGAAATCGGCATGTCCCGCCACCTGTCGAAACTCGTAACCGACCGGGATATCGAGCTTTTTGCCGAAGTGTCTACCGACCGGAACCCCGTCCACCTCGATGAGCAGTATGCCCAGGACACCATCTTCGAAGGTCGCATCGCGCACGGAATGCTGACTGCAGGTCTGATCTCTGCGGTCATCGGCGAACAGCTTCCCGGCCACGGCACCGTCTATCTCGGGCAAAGCCTTCGCTTCATGGCCCCCGTCCGCCCCGGCGACATGGTCCGGGCCGAAGTCACAGTGACGGGCATCGACCATGCCAAACGCCGGGTGACCCTTGAAACCCTGGCCTCGGTGGGTAAAACCGTAGTCCTGAAGGGTGAAGCGCTGGTTCTTGCGCCCAGCCGCAAGTTCGACTGACGGGCCTCGGCCCGCAAAGGGCAGGATGCAGCAGCACTTTCACTGGCAGGGCCTCGACCCGTCCGCCCGCGGCGCATCGGTCGCGATGGGGAATTTCGATGGCGTCCATCGCGGCCATCAGGCAGTGATCGACCTTGCCCGCGGCCCAGGCCCCCTCGGCATCATCACGTTCGAGCCTCACCCCCGCCAGTTCTTTGCGCACGGCGCACCGGCTTTCCGCCTGATGAACGCCGAAGCCCGCGCCAATCGGCTGGCCCGGCTGGGCGTGCGGCACCTGTTCCAGCTGCCCTTCGATGCCACCCTCGCCGCCTTCTCCCCCGAAGGCTTCGTCAACGAGGTCATCGCCGACGGCCTTGGTATCGCCCACGTGGTTGTCGGCGCGGACTTCTGCTTTGGCAAAGGCCGGGCCGGGTCGGCGCAGGACCTTCAGACCCTCTGCGAAGCCAAAGGAATCCGCACCACCATCGCCCCCCTTGTCGCCGACAACGGCACCGAAATCTCCTCGACCAACATCCGCAGGGCGCTGGCCGAGGGCCGCCCCCGCGATGCTCAGGCGATGCTCGGCCACTGGCACCGGATCGAGGGAGAGGTCCTGCACGGTGAAAAGCGGGGCCGCGAGCTTGGCTACCCCACAGCGAACATGTCGGTCGACGGGCTGCACTTGCCGAAACTCGGCGTCTATGCCGTCCTCGTCGATATCCTCACCGGCCCGCAGGCTGGGTCCTACCACGGCGCGGCCAGCCTTGGCGTCCGGCCGATGTTCGGCGAGAACCGGCCGAATCTCGAAACCTTCCTCTTTGACTTCAAGGGGGACCTTTACGGCCAGCACCTGTCAGTCGCGCTGGTCGATTTCCTCCGCCCCGAGATGAAGTTCGACGGCCTTCCCGCCCTCATCACCCAGATGGACGCCGATTGCACGAAGGCCCGCGCGTTGCTTTCCGCGCTCTGACCCCTTCCCTTTTCCGCGCCGCCAAAGCACTTTGCCCCAATGACCACTTTGCGCCCCCGCTTCTGGGAAACCGTTCCCCTGTCCAAGATGACCCAGCAGGAATGGGAAGCGCTCTGTGACGGCTGCGGCAAGTGCTGTCTGAACAAGCTGGAATACGAAGACACCGGCGAGGTTGCCTATACCCGCGTCGCCTGCCGCCTGCTGGACGGCGATACCTGCCAGTGCCGCGATTATCCGAACCGCAAGATGCATGTCCCGGAATGCGTGGTCCTGACGCCCAAGACCTTGCCGAAGATCGCCTACTGGATGCCCTCGACCTGCGCCTATAAACTGCTGTTCCAGAAGAAGAGATTGCCAAACTGGCATCCACTGGTCACGGGCGACCCGGACAGCACCCACAAGGCCGGGGAATCCATCAAGGGGATGACGATCCCCGAAACCGAAGTGCCTGAAGACGACTGGGAAGACTATCTGATCGAGGGAAACCCCTGATGCGTTTTGCGTCCGACAATACCTCGGGCGCGGCCCCCGAAATCCTGGCCGCCGTCCTGAAAGCGAACGAGGGGTACGAACGGTCCTACGGTGCCGATGCCGCCATGACCCGGGTGACCGCCCTGGTGCGCGAGATTTTCGAGGCGCCCGAGGCCGTGGTCCACCTTGTCGCCACCGGCACAGCCGCGAACGCTCTGGCCATTGCGACCCATTGCCCACCCTGGGGGGCGGTCTATTGCCACACACATGCCCATATCGCCGTCGACGAGTGTAACGCGCCAGAGTTCTATTCCGGAGCGAAGCTGGTGCTGGTGCCCGGGGATCATGGCAAGATGACCCCGGAAACCCTGTCCGACGCGCTTGCCAATACCAGCCAAGGCGACGTCCACGGCGTCCAGCGCGGGATGCTCAGCCTGACCAATGTGACTGAAGCGGGAACCGTCTATTCGGTTGCAGAAGTTGCGGATCTGGCGGCTTTGGCCAAAGCTCAGGGCATTCCCTCCCATCTTGACGGTGCGCGCCTTGCCAATGCGCTGGTCACGACCAATGCCAGCCCGGCCGAGATGACCTGGAGGGCGGGTGTCGATGTACTCTCGCTTGGCGGCACGAAAAACGGCTGCCTTGGGGTCGAGGCTGTCGTTCTCTTCGACCCCGCAAAGTCCTGGGAGCTGGAACTGCGCCGCAAGCGGGGCGGACATCTCTTCTCCAAGCACCGCTTCCTGTCGGCCCAGATGGAGGCCTACCTGACCGACGGCCTCTGGCTGCGGCTGGCGACCCACGCCAACGCCATGGGTCAGCGCCTATCCCGGGGCCTGACCGCAAAGGGCGCGACGGTCCCCGATGCCCCCGCCAACATGCTGTTTCCGGAATGGTCCACCGGCACCCATGACCGGCTCGAAGCCGCCGGCGCCCATTTCTACCGCCTGCCTGCACCAAGTGGCCGCGAGCGTGCCCGGCTGGTCACCAGCTGGTCGACGACCGAGGCGGACGTGGATCGGTTTCTGGCGGCCTTCTGACCCCGATGCTGCATTTGCAGCGAAATTCGCGTCGTTAGCGGTCGCGCCGGTTTGCAACGCCAAGCCCGGATGATAAGCGGGGGCACGTCACGAATCCGTCATCCAAGGGGCGCCCATGCCAGCAGTCACCGAACCGAAGCTGATCGCCGGAAACGCCAACCTGCCCTTGGCCAAGTCCATCGCCCGGCGGATGTCGATGCACCGCGGGATGAGCGTCAGTCTGGTGGAAGCCCGGGTCGAACGCTTCAACGATCAAGAGATTTTCGTCGAAGTCTTCGAAAACGTCCGTGGCGAGGACATGTACGTCATCCAGTCGACGTCGAACCCGGCGAACGACAACCTGATGGAACTGCTGATCATGACTGACGCCCTGCGCCGGTCCTCTGCCGCCCGTATCACCGCCGTAATCCCCTATTTCGGCTACGCCCGCCAGGACCGCCGCGCCAAGGCCCGCACGCCCATCACCGCCAAGCTGGTGGCCAACATGATCGAAACGGCGGGAGTGGACCGCGTCCTGACCCTCGACCTGCACGCAGCCCAGATCCAGGGCTTCTTCGACATCCCCGTCGACAACCTCTACGCCTCGCCGGTCTTCGCGCTGGACGTCGAGCACAACTTCAAGGGCCAGATGGACGACCTGATGGTCATTTCCCCCGACGTCGGCGGCGTGGCCCGCGCACGGGAACTGGCCAAGCGGATCAACGCCCCCCTCGCCATCGTCGACAAGCGCCGCGAAAAGGCGGGCGAGATTGCGGGCATGACCGTGATCGGCGATGTCCGGGGCCGCAAGTGCATCATCGTCGACGACATCTGCGACACGGCCGGGACGCTGTGCAAGGCCGCCGAAACGCTGATGGAGGCTGGGGCGACAGAGGTCCACAGCTACATCACCCACGGCGTCCTCTCGGGCCCTGCGGTTGAACGGGTGCAGAACTCCGTGATGAAATCGCTGGTGATCACCGATTCCATCGCCCCGACCGAAGAAGTGAAGGCCGCAAAGAACATCCGCATCGTCCCGACCGCGCCGATGTTCGCGCAAGCCATCCTCAATATCTGGGGCGGGATGTCGGTGTCCTCGCTGTTCGAGACCGATACCCTCGTGCCGATCTACGAAGGCCTCTACCAGCGCAGCTGACCCGGTTTTGCGCGGGTCTTGCCACAAAGTCTGCGCAATGCCGCTGTAGCAACGTGATTGTTGCGAAGGTAGGGCAGGTTCGCCGGGCTTCGCTTTGGTCGGGTGACAGAAGATGTGGTCTCGGACGACGGCACAGATGACCGGCCAACGCGCTTTTCTGCGGCTTTTGCCCAATGAACGCTGGATGCTCTGGCTGATTGCCGGTGTCGGGCTGCTGGCCGTCGCCCTAGCTGTGGGGATGCAGCGTCAGGTCAACTGGCCCCCCTTCCTTGCCGGCTATTTCGGCACGCTGGGCATCGCGGCCATCGGCGGCTACATACGCCAGACCAAAGACGCGCCGCGCATCGCGCTGGCCCTGATTGGGACGGCGATCTTCAGCGGCTTCACTGCGGTCTCATCCGTCTTCATCTTCGCCCTGTTCCCGCTGCCGAACCCGCTGATCGACCCCGCGCTGATCGAACTCGACGCCGCATTGGGCTATGACTGGTCCTCGCTTGTCAGCTGGCTGGCGGGCTATCCGGGCTTGTCCATGGTTCTGGGCTACGTCTACCATTCCTCCCTGCTCCAGATCCTGTTGACGATTGTCCTGCTTGCCGCGCTCTCGCGCGAGATTGTGCTGCACCGCTTTCTCTTCGTCGGCATCCTGACGCTGATCCTTGCCGTCGCGATCTGGTGGCTTGCGCCCAGCGTCGGCCCCTCGGGCTTCCAGTCGAT
>JBKDYO010000129.1:0-3958 GCA_046305855.1 Paracoccaceae bacterium | reverse complement strand
ACCCGGAACGGGCTTTACCTGACATTGGTCGAGATGGGGGCGGAGATCGAGTTCCAGAACCCCCGCGAGGAGGGCGGCGAGCCGGTGGCCGACCTGCGGGTGCGGTTCTCGGGCGCGATGAAGGGGATCGAGGTGCCGCCGGAACGGGCGCCGTCGATGATCGACGAATATCCGGTGCTGTCCGTGGTGGCATCCTTCGCGACGGGCAAGACGGTGATGCGAGGGGTCAAGGAACTGCGGGTCAAGGAAAGCGACCGGATCGACGCGATGGCCCGGGGGCTGGAGGCCTGCGGGGTGCGGATCGAAGAGGACGAGGACACGCTGATCGTCCACGGGATGGGGCCGGGAGGGGTGCCGGGCGGGGCGACCTGTGCGACCCATATCGACCACCGGATTGCGATGAGTTTTCTGGTCTGCGGGCTGGCCTCGAAGGCCCCGGTCGGGGTGGATGACGGGTCACCGATCCAGACCTCGTTCCCGATCTTCGAGGGTCTGATGCGCGGCCTTGGGGCCGAGATCGAGCAGGGGTGACCTGTTCTGTCCACGGTGGACAAACCGGAGATCGCGAAGAATTACAACAGGTTGGGCGTTCGCGTTAGGGCGGCGTTAAGAATTTCACCCCCGGGCCGTAAGGGACACTGGCCCGAGGGTCCTGACCGTCAGAACACGTCGGCCAGGTAAAGAATGATGATGATGGGGATCGGGATGCCGATCAGCCAGGCAAGTGCGCCTTTCATGGGGTGTACTCCGGGTTGTTTGGATGCCGGGTCAACGCGGCGCGGTCGGGGTGGTTCCCATTCCTTGCCGGTTTGCTTTGACGGAGTCGTCAGATGCGGCCCATCAGGACCAGGATGAGCAGGATCACAAGCAGGACCCCCACCCCGCCCGACGGGCCGTAGCCCCAACCGCTGGAATAGCCCCAGTTCGGCAGCGCGCCGATCAGGACCAGGACGAGGACGACGAGGAGGATTGTGCCGATGGACATGGTCTGCGCCTTTCGCAAAGGGGGCCGGGGTGGCCCTTGCTGTCTTGAGAACGCAGTCGGGTGCGGGATGGTTCCGGGGTCAGTAGGACATCAGATCGGCCAGCGGTCTTCGGCGAAGGCGGTGATCGCCGCGGTGATCCGGGCGAAGCTTTCGGCGGCACGAGGGACGGAGTGGCGGGCGCGCAGGTAACCGTGGACGAGGCCGGGTTCGGTGACCGCACGGGCGCGGCCTCCGGCCACGGTTACCTTCGCGGCGTAGGCGGGGGCATCGTCGGCCAGCGGGTCGCATTCGGCGGCGATGGCGAGGGTTGGCGGCAGGCCGGTGAAGTCGGTGTCCTGTAGGGGGCTGACCGTCGGATCGCCCGCGGGGGCCGGGCCGTTGTGACGGATGTCCTTGTAAAACAGAACGTCGTCACGGGTCAGCATCGGGGCTTGGGCGTGGGTGAGGTAGCTGCCCTGGTTCAGATCGCCGCCTAGGCCGGGGTAGATCAGGACTTGGCCCTTGATCTGCTTGGTCTCGTGGCGGAGGGCGTGGCTGGCGGCGGCGGCGAGGTTGGCTCCGGCGCTGTCTCCGACGAGGATCAGGGGGCCTTGGGCGACGAGGTGGCGGGCCACGGAGCAGGCGTCGTCGAAGGCGGCGGGGTGTTTGTGTTCGGGGGAGAGGCGGTAGTCGGCCGCGACGACGGTCAGGCCGGTGGCCCCCCGGATGTCGGCGCAGACCCCGTCGTGGGAGTGGAGGCCGCCGACCACGAACCCCCCGCCGTGGAGGTAGAGGACGGTGGGTTCCTTACCGGGGTAGATGCGGCAGGGGACGTCGGCGATGGGTTGGTCGTGGGAGGTCACTCCGGCCGGGTAGGGGGTGTCGAAGGCCGCGCACATCCGGTCGTAGATCGCCCGCTGCTCGGCGATGGAAAGGGTGGCGGTGTTCTCGGGGTAGGAGGAGTTGGTCTTCTGGATGAAGGCCCAGGTGGGGGCGTCGATGAGGGTCTGGTAGTCGGTCATGGAGGGCCTCCGTTCGGCGGGGAGTGTAGGGGCCGCAAGGGGGGCTTGTCCACGGTGGACAGGATTTCGGGGTCAAGGAAATCAAGGGGTTGGGTGTGGCCGTTAGGGGGGTGTTAAGGATTGGGGGGTGCTGACTGCGAACGAGAACTACGGGGCACGACTTGCCGCAGAAATTCTCGTTCATGGCGGACGCGCCAACTGATTCCCAACTTCTGCTACTTTGGAATCCAGAGGTCACCATGGTCATGGGGGTAGGTATCCTTCGACTGAACTATTTCAGAGGAAACATATCCGCGCTGAGTCCATTTTAGACCAGACCAGATCTTTCGAATATCTCGGATACGAGACTTGCTGCTAAAGTCGACATAGTGCTTCTCGACTAATTTTCCATTATCTTGCATGCAAATATTGATGTATCTCGGGCTTTCACCCTTTGCTTCCTTGAGTTGATCTTCAGCACTTTTAAGTATCTTAAGCGCAGCTTCAATATGATCCTCGGTGACCTTCCGGAAGTCCTCGTGACATGTTGCAAGACATGCCAAAAAACCGCGTGCAAAGAACTTCAAGTCGAGGTATTTAAACCCCAGCCCCTCGACTTCATCTTTTAGCGGCTTCTTGATTTTGTCTGATGCACAGAAATCGGATACGACTATTCTGGGCATTATTGTAATTCTGTGCCGAGATGGGCTATCGTCACCGGCATTACCGGAAGAGTAGAGGTGAGAACTGCCGAAAGACAAGTGTTTGATTGGAAGCTGGTTATGTAACGAATGATTGCGGAGAGCATACATCACCCTGTATTCCAGGCTATTATCATAAACTTTGGAAAAGCTAGGGTGAAGATCTATCGCCTCGCCAAGAAGTTTAGAAAGCGTTGAAACGCGGCGATGCAGCTGCTCTTCATACATTCTCGACGCGGTAAGCGTGCCAACCAGTTTGAGATTTACGGTTTCCCTTGCCGTATCAAAGAAATGATCACTCTGGCGCTGTAAGTCTCGCTCAAAGAAGTACTCAAGGCCGAGTTTTAATAGATATTCTTCCAGCTCTACAAATGAGTGCGCTAGGAGCGAGAACGACTCCTCTGCATCCCACACTTGTGTGATAATCTGGCTCGCGTTCAGGATTTCCATGAACCTCTCTGCGCCGATATCAAGTGAAGCGCCGCTGAGAAATCCCTCAATTAAAGCGTAGTTGACCATGTGCCGTGTGCTCCAAGGAAGGTCGCTCCACCATGTCACGGCTACCAAAAGATTGATAGTAGATTCCGGAATTAGCTCCCGAAGCAACCTAAAGGAATTTATCAAGCCGGCGACCAATGAAACCTACGCTTGGCAGACTCTTCTAGCCCGGAATCAAGGGCGTAAGCCCGCCGGGCCGCGCCCTCCCCACTGCCCGGCCACGGGCCGGTCGTTCTTCGCGGAAAACCTCCACTGGAGGTTTTCTGATCGCTCATCACCCCCCCGGGAGGGCTCTTTGTGGCGGCGGTCACCCGAACTGCGGTGGGAGGGGTTGCACAATAAAGCGCCTACCACGGCCGTTGGGGCGCCCGCCCGAGGGAGGGCGCGACCCTTCGTTGTGCGGAGTGTTGGATTGGTCGCACGGCTTTGGTGCGCTGTAGCGCACCCTACGAGTCAGCCGCAGGGCTCGGCTTCGTTTGGGGTGAAGAAGACCGTCTCGACCCTGCTGATCAGGTCCCCGCGAGAGAGGTGTGGCATGTGGCCGTCGTCGGGCAGGACGCAGACCGGGGCGTCGAGGCGGGCGGCGAGGCGCTGGACCCCGGCCAGGGGGAAGACGGGGTCGTTTTCGCCGTGGAAGAAGGTGACCTGCGCTTGTGAGGCCAGCGCTTCGGGTGACAGGGTCCAGGCAAGGAGGCTCGCGGATTGGGAGCGGCCACGGCCTTCGCCGGGGGTGTTGATCCGGCCCTTGAAGCTTTCGCGAAGCTGGTCTGCCAGCGCGCGTTTTTCGGGCGAG
>JBKDYO010000128.1:0-4419 GCA_046305855.1 Paracoccaceae bacterium | reverse complement strand
CGGCATCCGGGGCGACACGACCTATGATGCGGGCCGCAAGCTGACGCGGAGGGATATCCTGACGGAGCTTCCGTTCGGGAACACCACGGTGGTGACGGAACTGCCGGGGTCGCAAGTCCTGCTGGCGCTGGAGAACGGGGTCAGCCAGGCCGAGAAGGGCGCTGGGCGGTTCCCGCAGGTCTCGGGTCTGAGCTATGCCTTCGACGTGACAGCGGCGGCGGGTAGCAGGGTGAGCGAAGTGATGGTCGGCGGCGCGGCGCTGGAGGCTGACAAGCTGTACAAGGTCGCTGTCAACGATTACATCCTTGGTGGCGGCGACGGTTATGATGCGCTGGGCGGGGGGCGAGTCCTGACCGATGGACCGACGGGGCAGCTTGTGGCCAATGACGTGATGGCGCATGTCGAAAAGCTTGGGACCGTGAACGTGGCGGTCGAGGGGCGGATCAAGAAGCTGGGGCAGTAACCTTTACGGCCGCACGAGGCTGTGAAGTGCCAGGTCGCGGCCTTCGTCGTCCTTGAAGAAGGCCATCCATTCCTGCGTCCCGTCCGGGTGGGTGTGGATCAGATGCGGGGTGCCGGTCATGCTGGCACCCCGGTCCGACAGGTCGGCATGGGCAGCGGCAATGTCGGGGGTGGCGAGGTAAAGGATATCGGCCTCGTCCCGGGTGCCAGTTTCCTTCAGCATCAGCCGTGTGGGCCCGAGGTCAAAGAAGGCGAGGCCGGGGAAGGCGTAAAGCTCGGGTATCTGCAACTTGTCCCGCCAGAAGGCGCGTGCGCGGGCAAGGTCTTCGACGCGGCGCGAGAGTTGCGAGAGGGTCTGGGGCATGGGTCCGGTCCTTTCCGCGGGCCAGTCTAGCACGCCGCGCGGTGCCTTGCATCGTGGGTGGATCGGGGTAGGGTCTGGCCCATGTGCGGTCGTTTCACCATCACTCATCCGAACGAGGCGCTGGCGGCACTGTTCGATGCGGTGCCGGGGAACGATCTGCCGATGGTGCCGAACTTCAACGTCTGCCCGACGAACCCGGTCGCGGTGGTGACCTCCGACGGCGGACAGCGGCGGCTGCGGACGATGCGCTGGGGGTTCCTGCCCACCTGGTACAAGGCGCCGAACGACGGGCCGCTGATCATCAACGCGCGGTCCGACACGGTGGCGATTAAACCCGCCTTCAAGGCTGCGGTCCGGGAGCGACGCTGCATCGTTCCGGCCAGTGGCTTCTACGAATGGAGCGAGGGCGAGAACAAGGCGCGACTGCCCTGGTATTTCACCCGGGCCGACGGCCTGCCGATGGCTCTGGCCGGGGTCTGGCAGCGCTGGGGAGAGATGGATACGGTCGCCATCGTGTCGACCGAAGCCGGGCCGGGGATGGCCGAGATCCACCACCGCGAGCCGGTGGTGCTGGAGCGGGAAGACTGGCCCTTGTGGCTGGGCGAGGCGGGGCATGGCGCGGCCGTTCTGATGAAAGCCTCGGCCCCGGGCGTGCTGACCCAGCCTTTCCGCGTCGGTGTCGAGGTCAACTCAAACCGCGCCTCGGGGGCGGGGTTGATCGAGCCGATTGCGGCGTGAGACCGGTCCGGCCCCAAGCGGCGGTCAGCGCACCGGGGTCTTGTAGGTCATCCGGCGGATCGAGCCGGATTTGGAGCGCATCAGGATCGTCTCAAGCGTCACCCAACCGGGATCGCGCTTGATGCCGGCGAGGAGCGAGCCCGAGGTGACGCCGGTGGCCGCGAAGATCACGTCGGCGCGCACCAGGTCGTCACGGGTGTAGACGCGGTCGAAGTTGGTGATGCCGGCTTTCCGCGCCCGGGCCCGTTCGTCGTCGTTGCGGAAGAGAAGCTTGCCGAAGAACTGCCCACCCATGCATTTCAGCGCGGCAGCGGCCAGAACGCCTTCGGGTGCGCCACCCGAGCCCATGTACATGTCGATACCGGTGATCTCGGGCTCGGCGCAGTGCATGACGCCTGCGACATCGCCGTCGGTGATCAGCCGGATCGCGGCTCCAGTGGAGCGGACTTCGGCGATCAGGTCTTCATGCCGGGGGCGGTCGAGGATGCAGACGGTGATATCCTCGGTCGAGCAGCCTTTGGCAGCAGCAAGGGCCGAGACCCGTTCTGAGGGGGACATGGCCAGCGTCACGGTGCCGGGCTTGTGGCCGGGGCCGATGGCAAGCTTTTCCATGTAGACGTCGGGGGCGTGCAGAAGCGTGCCGCGTGGGGCCATGGCGATCACGGTCAGGGCGTTCGGCATGTCCTTGGCAGTGAGGGTGGTGCCTTCCAGAGGGTCGAGGGCGATGTCGACCTCGGGTCCGTTGCCGGTGCCGACTTCCTCGCCGATATAGAGCATCGGGGCCTCGTCACGCTCACCCTCGCCGATGACGACAACGCCCTTGATGTCCAGAAGGTTCAGCTGGTCGCGCATCGCATTGACGGCGGCCTGGTCGGCGGCTTTTTCGTCGCCGCGCCCGATGAGGCGGGCCGAGGCGAGGGCGGCGGCTTCCGAGACGCGGCCAAGGCCGAGGGACAGGAGGCGATCCTGGAATTGCGATTTTTCTGACATGGGTCCCTCGGTACGCGGTTTTTTCCCGTGTAGCCGGGGGTTTGCAGCGCGGCAAGCGTGGTGGCGCTAACGGTGGATCAGGGGCGGAGGGAAATCCGGTCGCGGCGCTGAAGGACACCGGCATAACAGGCGTCGAGCGCTTCGGCGCTGGCTCGGTCCGAAGCAGCTGCCGGATCCTTTCGGTCGCGGATCAGGGTCAAGAGCCCCCGGTCGGAGGCGGCAAAGTCCACGGGGTCAAGGACATCGGCGAAGGGTTGCCAGCCACCGAAGCCGAATGGCACACCCTGATGGGTCAGTGCGGCCGTTTCGCAAGTGACCGGCGAATCCGGGCAAAGTGCTTGGCACAGTCGGGTGACCGGCAGGAATTCGGCCCGTCCGATCAGAGCGTCACGAGCCAGTGCGGCGGTGTCGGCGGAGGTTGGCGTTTCGCCGGACGCGTAGCCCCACCAGACGGTGCGGACGGCGCGGGCGGCGTCTACCTTCGCTTCGGTCTCGCTGGCAGAGAGGCCAGTGCCTGCTGGCAAACCCCTGATACGATCAGAAACTTCGGTCGAACCCTCGCTGACGGTGAGATAGGCGATCCAGGCGGCCAATTCGTCCTCACGCATAAGGGACAGCAGAAGGCTGGCGGCCTCGATCCCTCCACCATCGGAATAGAACGCGTCGCGCAGGCGTGCGGTCAACGCAAAGGCGCCCAGCATTGCGGGCACGTCCTCACTCATGAGTTGTGGCAGGAACTCACCTGCGTCTCCGGTCTGGTTGACCCAGGCTGACAGCAGAATGGCGGCCTTTTCCGGCTCTCCCAGGGCCAGAAGGCGCTTGGCGCGGTCAGGCAGGTCCATCGGATCGTCCACCTGCCCCATATCCCAGAGCGCGGTAGCGGGATGCGCTTGTGCCGCGGCGTCGTGGACTTTGACGCCGCCGACGGTGCGCTGGGCGTTCTTTTCCTTGAGGTTGCCCACGGGCGGGACCCATTGGAGTGCCAGCGGCAGGGTGACGAGGGCAGCGGTGTTTCCCGCTTCGGCCAGGTCTCGCAGGGCCGCGACGGCGGCGGGGTCATCCTTGGCGAGAAGCGTGGTCAGCGCGGCCTGGAAGGCGGGATCATCGGCACCGGGAAGCATTTCGGCCTGGGCCGGAGTGGCAAAGATCGCGAGCACGGCGAGGAAACGGAACACGTGAGACTCCGGTCATGGAAATGACCGAAGGGTCGGGCCAATGGCCCGTCCTGTCAACGATTTCAGACTTCCTCGATCCGGATCGCCACCGGTTCGCCGACCAGCACGCCCGTCGCGGCAAAGCGGGTCATGGCGTGCGCGACGTCGTCGGGGGCGGCCTTGTGGGTTACGATCAGGACCGGCGCGTTGGCGCCCTGGTGGCCGTATTGGCGCATCTGGTCGATGGAAACGCCCGCGTCGCCAAGGCAGGTGGCGATCTTTGCCAGCGCGCCGGGTTTGTCGAGGAGCGTCATGCGCAGGTAGTAGGGCGCCGGCGTCGCGGCGCGGGCGGGTTGGGCGGCGCTTAGGGTCGAGGCGGGCTGGCCGAAGGTCGGCAGCCGGAAGCCGCGGGCGATGTCGATCACATCTGCCATGACGGCGGAGGCGGTGGGGCCCATCCCGGCGCCGGGGCCGCGCAGGACGATCTGGCCCACAGAGTCGCCTTCGAGGACGACCATGTTGGTTCCGCCCTGAAGCTGTCCCAGCGGGCTGTCGGCGGGGACAAGGCAGGGGGTCATGCGCTGCTCAAGCCCGCGACCGGTCATTTGTGCCACGCCCAGAAGCTTGATCCGGTAGCCCATGTCTTCGGCCAAGCGGATATCGTCGATCGAGACATTGCCGATGCCCTCAAGCTCGACGGCGTCGAAGGCG
>JBKDYO010000127.1:0-9073 GCA_046305855.1 Paracoccaceae bacterium | reverse complement strand
CAGCATCGTCACATGCCCGTCATGCCCGCAGGCATGCATCTTGCCCTTCTCCAGACTGGCATGGGGCGCCCCGGTCATTTCCTCGATCGGCAGCGCATCCATGTCGGCACGCAGCCCGATCACCGGCCCGGGCCCCTGCCCCTTGATCAGCGCCACGATCCCGGTCTTCGCGATCCCCTCGTGAATCTCGTCCGCCCCGATCTCACGCAGGCGTTCCACAATCCACGCCGCCGTCTCATGGCAGTCGAAGGCCAGTTCAGGATGCTGATGCAGATACCGCCGCCAGCCTTTCATATCCTCGGCATATGAGGCGATGCGGTTCAGAACGGGCATGGTTCAGGGTCCTCAGAGGTCAGCGGTCAACCTTTGATCAAATCCGAAATCCAGGGTGATCGCAATGTCCGAAGCTACGACGTGCCCCCGCGTCAGGATCAGGCTGTCCTTACCAATTTCTTCTTGACAGAGCGAAAACTTGTCAACTGCGACCGATGCAATTTGGCATCACACCGCAAGATAGCGAATCAGTCGGACTCCCCGCATGCGGCAACATTCAAGAAACTTGCTATATAAAAAGGACACGTCTTCAATAAGGAGAGCAGAAAAATGAAGGCACTAACGCTTGCTGCTGCGCTTGCAGCCCTCACGACCCCGGCCCTTGCCGGCGGACCAACCGTGGTCGCCGACGATCCGATGCCCGCAGCGATGGCCGCGCCGGCCGCCGCGCATGACTGGTCGGGCCCCTATGTCGGACTGAGCTACGGTCGCACGACTGCGGACATCGACTTCAGCACGACCGGACCTTTCGACTTCAACGACGGCAAGGCGGTCGGACTGCACGCTGGCTATCTGCTTCAACGCGGACAAATGGTCTATGGCGGCGAAATTGCTTTTGGCCGGGTCAAAGACTCGTATGTGCCGGGCGGTTTCGGCAACGACGACGAGATTACCAAGTACCTCGACTTGAAGGCGCGCGTTGGCTTCGCGGCCAATCGTGCTCTCTTCTACGGCGTTCTCGGCTATTCGCAGGCCACCTATGATGAGTATGCCGGTGTCGGCGTCCTGTCCTCCTCCAGCGACTTCGACGGTCTTGCCGTTGGCATCGGGGCGGACTTCGCGATTTCGCAGAGCCTGTCTCTTGGAATGGAATACCTGTCTCGCAATCTGTCAGGCGACTACGAAGGCGTCGCCGGCGCAACTGCCGACGTGAACCTCGACACGCTCAGCCTTCGCGTCGGCCTCAGCTTCTGATCCTTGCCGATCTTGCAAGGGCGTGACACCGCGCCCGAAACACCTAGACTGCGCCCGGACATCGTTCCGGGCGCAAGCATTTCATGACCGACACCACCCTCCCCCCCTCCGGCATCGACCGCCTTCTCGCCATCATGGCTGCCCTGCGCGACCCTGACACCGGCTGCCCCTGGGACCTTGAACAGACCTTCGCCACCATCGCCCCCTACACCCTCGAAGAAGCGCATGAGGTTGCCGATGCCATCGACCGCGCGGCCTGGGGTGAGTTGAAGGGCGAGCTTGGCGATCTCCTCTTCCAGACCGTTTACCACGCCCAGATGGCCGCCGAGGCCGGGCACTTCACCTTTGCCGATGTCGTCACTGCGATCTCCGACAAGATGATCGCCCGCCACCCGCATGTCTTCGGCACCGCCTCGCGCGACAAGACCGCAGACCAGCAGACCCGCGACTGGGAGGCGCAGAAGGCCCGCGAACGCGGAACCGCCCGCACCCTCGACGGCATCGCTGCGTCCCTTCCCGCCCTCACCCGCGCCCTGAAACTCCAGAACCGCGCCGCAAGGGTCGGCTTCGACTGGCCCTCGACTGGCGAAGTCCTCGACAAACTGGTCGAAGAGGCCCGCGAGGTGGTCGAGGCCCGCGACACCCTCACCCATGACGCCCTGACCGAAGAGATCGGCGACCTTTTCTTCGTCATGGCCAACCTTGCCCGCCACCTGAAGGTTGACCCCGAAGCCGCGCTTCGCGCCGCGAACCAGAAGTTCACCCGCCGCTTCGCCCGGATCGAGGATTGGCTGGCCGAAACCGGCCGCACCCCCTCCGACAGTGACCTTTCGGAAATGGACGCCCTCTGGAACCGCGCCAAGGCCGAAGACAAGGCCGTCCGCCCGTCTCAGACCTGACCGGGAGCTTCCGGTGCGAACCAAGGCCCCGGACTCCGCCCAGAACCGCACGAAATAATGTCAGACTGTTTCACTCAGGCTCTTGACCGCAGCACCCGGTCCTTTTACACCCACCGCATAAACCCGACAAAAGGAGTCAGCAAATGCTGCGCCTCTCGACCCTCGCTCTCCTCGCCTGCTCTGTTCCGGCCCTGGCACAAGAGATCAACGTCTATTCCCACCGCCAGCCCGAGCTGATCCAGCCCCTCGTCGACGCCTTCACCGCCGAGACCGGTATCGCCGTCAACGTGGCCTTCGTTGACAAGGGCATGGCCGAACGTCTGCAGGCCGAAGGCGACCGCTCCCCCGCCGACCTCGTCCTCACCGTCGACATCGCCCGCCTTTTGCAGATCGTCGAAGCTGACGTGCTGCAGCCCGTCCAGTCCGACGTGCTTGAGGCCAACATCCCCGAAACGCTGCGTGATCCGAACGACCTCTGGTTCGGCCTCACCTCGCGCGCCCGCATCGTCTATGCCTCCAAGGAGCGTGTCGCCCCCGGCGAAGTCACCACCTACGAAGACCTCGCGTCCGAGAAGTGGAAAGGTCGCCTCTGCACCCGTTCGGGCCTGCACGACTACAACGTCGCCCTCCTCGGTGCCGTCATCACCCACCACGGCGAGGAAGCCGCGACGAAATGGGCCGAGGGCCTGAAGGCCAACCTCGCCCGCAAACCCGACGGCGGCGACCGTGACCAGGTCAAGGCCATTGCCGCCGGCGAATGCGACATCGCTTTGGGCAACACCTACTACATGGGCCAGATGCTCGCCGATCCCGAACAGGTTCCGGCCGCCGAATCCGTGACCATCGTCTTCCCGACCTTCGAGGCTGGCGGCACCCACCTGAACATCTCGGGCGTCGCGATGACCAAATCCGCCCCGAACAAGGACAACGCGCTGAAGTTCATGGAATGGCTGACCGGCGACACCGCCCAGAAGATCTACGCCGAGACGAACTACGAATTCCCGGTGAAGGCTGGCGTGGAACGGTCCGAGCTGGTGAAAAGCTGGGGCGACTTCACCCCCGACACGACGCCCCTGGCCGACATCGCCGCGGCCCGGGCGGCGGCGTTGAAGATCATGGAAACGGTGAACTTCGACGGGTGATGCTTCCCGGAAACGAATGAAAAGGCGCGCCATAGCGCGCCTTTTCAGTTGCAGGTGACTAGCCGCGTAAACCCTTGCGCGACTTCCGCCAGATCCTCGGGCGAGAGCACATCGCCAGTTGCAGCCACGACCGGCTCGACGCCGTTCTGCGCCAGGAACAGCTTGGCAATCTCGCCCCGGATCGCGAAGTTCACGTTCTGCGGCACCGTACCGTAACTCTCCATCGCATATCTGTCGCTCAAACGCGCCACGACCACGCCCACGACCTGCCCCGCTCCATTCAGGACCGGGCCACCAGAGTTTCCGGGCTGCACTGGCGCGGATATCTGCATGTTTATCCCATCGCCGCCGATGCCCTTGGTGCTTGTCACGGCGCCCCGCGTGACGTTCAGCCCGCCGAGAAGACCTGACAGCGGAAAGCCGACCACAGTCACATCGGAATTCAGCCGCGCCGGACTTCCGGCAAATGCTGCCACCGCCTCGCCCGACAACGCATCCACCTGCAAAAGCGCCAGGTCGAACACCCCATCTTCGGCCAACACGGTGGCGGAATGGCCATCAACAGTCAGACTGCCACAGCCAGAAACAACGTGCTGATTGGTCAGCAGGTAGCCGGTTTCAGTGACGATGAACCCGGTTCCTGATCCCGATGGCGAAGGCGTCGGTGCCGGATCGGCCTTCGCGACATTTGCCCCCGGTGCAAGGTTCGGACGACTTTCCGGCGCCTCCTCCTCTGCCACGATCCGGGCCAGGACCTCGACACCAGTCGCCAGTCGGCCCGGTGAAATCCCGATGGCCGGGGCATAGCCCGGCTCGATGCTGCCGGTGATGGCCGCCAAGGCCCCGGCGTCACGATCCGCCCCCGAGATCATCAGCGTCGACCAGCCCCCAGCGCGCAGGTCAGACCGCGTATAAAGCGTGACCCCGTCCGCCGTCCGCGCCGAGGTGATCCACAACTTGGGACGCCTCACTGTGTAGACCTCGCCCACCGCCTCACGGGCGGTGTAGGCATGATAGGTTTCCGCCGCCGCGCCAGTGTCGATGGTCATCGAATAGCCAATGGACCGTCCGGACACGTTCATGTTCACGAAAGCATCCGACGGTTCGCCATCGACCAAAGCCGCAGTCGGGACCAGAAACGACATGTCCAGCGCAGAGATGTACTGCCGCTCCCAGCCTTCGGCGTTGATGGCGGTGAACGCCTCCATCGCGGCCAGCACCGCATCGGCATTGGTGACAAAGGCCGCCGACCCGCCAGTTTCAGCGGTGAAGCGTTCCAGTGCGCGCTGGCTGCCATTGCCCCAGGCCCCGTCGATCAGACCATTGTAGACATTGGCAAAGGCCAATCCCGCCTGCAGCAACCGCTTTTCCTGATCGGTAAGCAATCGGGCGTCAAACTCGTCGCGCAACTGATCGGCCGTGTAAGCCCGGGCCGCAGCGCTCTGAACCCAGATGAGAAGAACAAGGACAAGGATGCGCAAGATCATTTCCCCAAGAATGTCCGTATCCTTGGTGGGGATTGTGGCCCGGTCAAGGCCTCAGCGGCTGTTGTCTGCCTGGGACCCGCCCTCGTATCTCGGGCCATCCCCCGAATCGCAGCGTCGCGTGCCCGAGCAACTCCCGCGCGAGGAGGGGCCAAACCTTACCCACTCCCTAACAAGCGCACCCAACCCGTTGAATTCAAAGGCCCCGATTTTCTGTCCACCGTGGACACCTCACCCCATGAACTCCACCGACAACACTGTCGGCAGATGCTGCGCAACCTCCTCCCAGGTCTCCCCCTCATCCCGGCTCAAAAACACCGACCCCGAGTTCGTCCCGAACGCCACCCCACCCTCACACGACGCCATCCCCTGCCGCAGCACCGTGAAGAAGCAGTCCCGCTCCGGCAGCCCCGCACCCTTCCCCGCCCAGGTCTCCCCCCCGTCCTCGGTCTTCCAGACCAGCGCCTTCGCATCGACCGGATAGCGCCCCAACGAGTCCCCATTCAACGGAAACACCCAGAACACCCCCGGCTTCGACGAATGCGCCGCGACCGGGAAACCGAAGGTCGACGGCAGCCCCTCCGTCACCTCTTCCCACACCACACCGCCATCGCGCGACCGATAGACCCCCTGATGGTTCTGCATGTAGATCAGCCCCTCCGCCGCCCCGAACGCTAGGTTGTGGACGCAGGAAAAGATCTCGTCCTCCTGCCTGAACTCCACCCCATCGCCCCAGTCCCGCGCCAAGGCCCCCGCTGGCCCCGGCCTATTCCCCCGCCGGTTCCGCTGCACCCAGCTCCGCCCCCCGTCCCGAGACTCAAACACCCCCGCCGCCGAGATCCCGACCCACAGACCCCCCTTCTGATCCGACAGGATCGTGTGCAACGTGAGCCCCGCCGCCCCGGGCTGCCACTGGTCCGCCCCCGGCTGATCCGTCAGCGCCTCCAGCCGCGCCCACGAAACACCCCCATCCACGCTCTCAAACAGATACGCGGGCTTCGATCCCGCCAGCAGCCGGTCGCGATCGAAACACACCGACCACAGCTGCTCCGCCCCCTCGAACGGCCCCTTCGACACCGACCACTCCCCGCCCACACGCCGCCAGACCCCCGCCCCATGCCACCCGCTTCCCCCGGCCGCAAAGATCTCCCCACCCTTGCCCACCGCATGGTTGATCGGCCAGCCCTCGCAGTACGGCCCCTCGACCCGCCCGCCCGACAGCACGAACAGCCCCTTCGTCGTCCCGACCAGTATCTGCATCGCCGCCTCCCGCACGAAACCGCGAAAATCCTACTCCCCCCGCCCCATATTGCACGCCCATTTTCCTGACCATCTGGACAAACTTTCCCCCATGCCGCTTACTCCGCGCCAAAAGGAGCCCCGCCCCATGTCCCGCAAGATCATCATCGACACCGACCCCGGCCAGGACGACGCTGTCGCCATCCTCCTCGCCCTCGCCTCGCCGGAGCTTGAAGTCCTTGCCCTCACCGCCGTCGCGGGCAACGTGCCGCTCCCCCTCACCCAGAAGAACGCCCGCATCATCGTCGAACTCGCCCGCCGCGACACCCCAGTCTACGCCGGTTGCGCGGCCCCCCTCACCCGCAAACTCGTCACGGCCGAGCATGTCCACGGCAAGACCGGCCTCGACGGCATCCCGCTCCCCGACCCCACCCATCCGCTCGAGGATCAGCACGCCGTCGACTTCCTGATCGAAACCCTCCGGCGTGAGCCGTCCGGCTCCATCACCCTCTGCCCTCTCGGCCCGCTGACGAACATCGCAACCGCCTTCCAGCGCGCCCCCGACATCATCCCGAAAGTGGCCGAGATCGTGCTGATGGGCGGCGGGTATTTCGAGGGCGGCAACATCACCCCAGCCGCCGAGTTCAACATCTACGTCGACCCCGAAGCCGCTGATATCGTGTTCAAATCCGGCGTGCCGCTTGTCGTGATGCCCCTGGACGTCACCCACAAGGCCCTGACCAGCCGTGACTGGGTCGAAGCCCTGCGCGCCCTCGGCACCCCCGTCGGCCAGGCCGTCGCCTCCTGGACCGATTTCTTCGAACGCTTCGACACCGCGAAATACGGGAGTGATGGCGCCCCCCTGCACGACCCCTGCGTGATCGCCTACCTTCTGGAGCCGTCCCTCTTCACCGGCCGCCACATCAACGTGGAAATCGAGACCCGGAGCGAACTCACCCTCGGCATGACTGTCGCCGACTGGTGGCGCGTGACGGGGCGCGAGCCGAACGCGATGTTCATGGGCGGCGTGGACCGGGAGGGGTTCTACCGGCTCTTGACGGAGCGGTTGGGGAGGTTGTGAGGGGGGCGACCGTATCAAGCCATTTGGGCGCCAATTCTATCCGAAACAAGATCCGAGAAGGTGCTCTATACTTCCAGTTGAAATGCCTGAAGAGATAAGTCAGTCTATCGACTACGTGGTGAGAGTATAGAACATGCAGCGTTGGCAAGATGAGTTTTCGAAACATCCTATTCATGCTACCCTCAAGATACTAAGGGACAGCGCATCAGCAGACCATGACATTTCCGACTCTGCCCTAGAGGTAGAAAGGGCGCGCCTTATGAAGGTGATCGGTGTCATGGAGAAGGCGGTTTCAGACCTTGACCCAGACTTGGCACCAATTGATATACTAGGTGCTCTCAACAATCAGATTAGCCAAAGCGGCGCGCTAAGCAGTGTTCGAAATTTTGCGTCCAACGGTAACGCCAATCATCTTCAAGACGCTAACGCCCAGATCACGCCTGCTCTCGGATACGTCTATCAGTTGAGTGCTTTGAGACCGGGTAGGGGCCCTCGGCAGTCTGACTTAGAGGCGGCAACTACTTCGTTTGAACGGTTCTCCAAGAAACTTAGTAGTCGAATCTCTGAGTTAGAAAGTCGCGCGTCGCGATCCATTGAGACAATCGAGCAAGCGACAAGCACAATACGAGCGGCAGAAGTCGAATCTAGTCTGCTCTCCAGTCAGTTCAAAGACAAGATTACTGAGTGGGGCAATCAGAACAGCGAATTCATAAATTCGCACAAAATTGGATTCTCTGCGATACTCAGTCAAAGCAAGATTGAGTACAACGAACTGATCGCTGCCATCAAGAACGAAGCCAATGATGCAGTTAAATCGCTTCTTGAAAGCGAGCAGGCCCAAGCCGAAGCGAATAGAACTTCTATTTCGGAGGAGCTTCAAAGGATACAGCGCGATGCAGAAACCAAGCACGCTGAAATTCTAAAATTCTACGCGCTCGTCACTCATGACAGCGTCACGGGGGGCCATAAGAAGATTGCAGATAGAGAGCACGACGCCGCGACCTTCTGGAGGCGCTTCACTGTTGTTTGCATCCTCGCTACTCTGGTCTGGATTGGCTACAGCCTATTCTTTCTATCCCCGGAACTTGAACCGCCACAACTGTTTTGGTTGCAGATCGGGAAGTCCACCGCACTCACAATGCTTCTTATCTCCTTTGCGATCTATGCTTCGCGTCAGTCCAATTTGCATCGGCGCAATGAGCAGAAAGCCAGGTCGTTCTTCTTGAAGGTTCAGGCATTTGATCCATTCGTAGCAAGCCTGCCTGAAGAACAGCGTTGGTCAATGAAGCAATCCATGACTGAACGCATCTTTGGACCAGATGAAGCGCCCGGCGACAAGAACGCGTTGGACTCTGACGACTTCAAGGGGATGGAGCAACTCGTGACAATGATGGAGAAGATTAAGGGCCTCTGGAAGAATTAATCTAGCGGATGAACGGCGATCCTCTCCGCTGTTCTGAACGAGGCGAACCTAAGTCATCGTAGGGTGCGCATTCATTGCGCACCATGTTTCGCGGCGTCGGGGGGAATTGCTTGTCTGAGGTCTCGCGGGCGACTAGTGGGGATGGTGCGCAATGAATGCACACCCTACGGGCCTTCACTCCTCATAAACCACCCCCTTAACAAACCCCTAACGCCCACGCGCAACCCATTGCTTCCAAAACATAATCCGAAAATGTCCACCGTGGACAGGCGGAGTCCTTTGCGGCCCCCACCTCACCCCGGCGGCCAGTCTTGCCCGGGGCAGCAGGCAACCCGGCGCCGCTCTCGCAGGATTCGGAACGTTTCGGAGTGATTTTCGGAACGCTTCGGACCGTTTCAGGACGGAAGGGTCCCTCATCCGGCAGGTTTGTCTGGTCAACCGAACCCAGAGGAGCCGACCATGTCAGACCTTCCCCTCATCCAGTCGCCGTCAGCCCCCGCCGCCGGGAAAATCGCCGCCCTCCTCGCGCAGCTGATCGCCCTCATCCAGACCGCCAC
>JBKDYO010000126.1:0-53245 GCA_046305855.1 Paracoccaceae bacterium | reverse complement strand
CGCCTGGATGGGCGCCAAGCGCGGCGTCCAGTTCGATGTCAGCGAAGACCTCGTCGGCGGCTGCGCCTATGACGCGCACGGGGTCCCCCTGACCGATGCCACGATGGCAAAGGCGCAAGCCGCGGACGCGGTCCTGCTGGGGGCCGTCGGCGGCCCGAAGTACGACGTCTTGGACTTTTCCGTCAAACCCGAGCGGGGCCTTCTGCGTCTGCGCAAGGAGATGGACCTCTTTTCGAACCTGCGCCCCGCGCAGTGCTTTGACGCGCTGGCCGATTTCTCGTCGCTGAAGCGCGAGGTCGTCGCGGGCCTCGACATCGTCATCGTCCGCGAGCTGACCTCGGGTGTCTACTTCGGCGAGCCGCGTGGGATCTTCAAGGAAGGCAACGAGCGCGTCGGGATCAACACCCAGCGCTACACCGAATCCGAGATTGCCCGTGTCGCGCGGTCGGCGTTCGAGCTGGCCCGCAAGCGCAACAACAAGGTCTGCTCGATGGAGAAGGCCAATGTGATGGAGTCCGGGATTCTCTGGCGCGAGGTCGTGCAGGAAGTGCATGACCGCGAATATCCCGATGTCGCCCTGACCCACATGTACGCCGACAACGGCGCGATGCAGCTGTGCCGCTGGCCCAAGCAGTTTGACGTGATCGTCACCGACAACCTCTTTGGCGACGTGCTGTCGGACATGGCCGCGATGCTGACCGGGTCGCTGGGCATGCTTCCATCGGCCAGCCTTGGCCTGCCGATGGCCAATGGCCGCCCCAAAGCGCTGTATGAGCCCGTGCACGGCAGCGCGCCCGACATCGCGGGGCAAGGTAAGGCCAACCCGATCGCCTGCATCCTGTCGTTCGCCATGGCGCTGCGCTATTCGTTCAACCTGGGCGACGACGCTACGCGGGTAGAGAAGGCGGTCGAGAAAGTCCTCGCCGATGGCGTCCGCACTGCCGACCTCATGGGTCCTGAAGGCGGCACCCCGGTTTCGACCAGCCAGATGGGCGACGCAGTGATAGCGGCGCTGGACGCCAGCCTCTAAGACAGGACGCCGGGGCATGGTGCCCCGGCCCGCGCGGGCCAGGAGCCACCGATGTCCCCGACAGTGAAGGGTCTGCTTCTGGGCCTGCTGGGCATGGGCCTTTTCGCGGTTGCGGATTCGACGATCAAGCTTCTGGGCGACCGCTATCATGCGGTGCAGATCGTGGCCTTCGCGAGCCTCTTCACCTTGCCGTTGATTGCGCTGATGTGGCTGCGGACCAAAGGCTCGTTGCGGCCGGTGCACCCCTGGCTGATGGCGATCCGGACTGTGGCCCTGGTCGGCAATGCGCTTCTGGTCACTTATGCCTTCACGACGCTTCCCTTGGCGCAGGCCTATGCGATCTTCTTCACCGCGCCCCTGGTCGTGACCCTTGCGGCCTGGCCGCTTCTGGGCGACCGGGTGGGCCTCGTCGGCGGGTTCGCGGTGCTTCTGGGGCTGGTGGGCGTCATCGTCGCGCTGAACCCGGGGCGGGCCGAGTTCGGCCTTGGCCATCTTGCCGCGACCCTTGGGATGCTGCTTGCCGCCGTGCACTACCTCATCGTCCGGAAGACCGGAGGCGTGGAAAGCGGGGTTGCCATGCTACTTTACCCGGTCGCGGCCCAGTGCGCTGCGGCCTTCCTGCTACTGCCCGGACGCTTCGTCCCGATGCCGCTGCACGACGTTGCCACGCTGGCAAGCATCTCGGTCACCGGCATGGCGGGGACGCTGGTGATGTTCGCGGCCTACCGCACCGCCCCGCCGGTGATCGTCGCACCGACCCAGTATTCCCAGATCGCCTGGGCCGCCATCTTCGGAGCCCTGATCTTTGACGAACCGATGTCGGCGATGACCGCGGTTGGCATGGGCATCATCGCCGTTGCGGGACTGATCACGGTCATCCGGCGCGACGGGTGAAAAGCCGCCGGTTGGCGGTCCGGCCACCCTTGCAACTTCCGGGATATCGCGCGACATTGGCACCGCTAACAGCGGGCCCTGTCGCTGCCCGCCAGCCGGAACCTAACAGATGTCCCCAACTTTGCGCGGCGCGCTTCTGTCGCTTGCCGCCTTCGCCTTCTATGCCAGCCACGACGTTGTGGTGAAGTATCTGGGCGGAACCTATTCCTCGTTCCAGACCATGTTCTTCGCGGGACTGATGGGCTTTCCGCTGGTCACGATCCTCCTGCTGAGCGACCGGCGCCAAAGCACGCTGATCCCGCGCCATCCCTGGTGGACGGCCCTGCGGACCGTCAGCGCGGTGGTCACGGGCGCGATGGGGTTCTACGCCTTTTCAGTCCTGCCGATGGCGACCTGCTACGCGATCTTCTTCGCGATGCCGCTTCTTATCACCCTGATGGCAATCCCCATGCTGGGCGAAAAGGTGGGGCTGCGTCGCGGCATCGCCGTCATCGTCGGGCTTCTGGGCGTCATCATCGTCCTGCGCCCCGGCAGCGGCGACGGCTTCTCGCTGGGCCACCTGGCGGCGCTGGGGGCGGCCACGACGGGCTCGCTCAGCTCGATCATCGTGCGCAAGATCGGGCGCGACGAACGCTCGGTCGTCCTCATGCTCTATCCGATGGTCCTGACCTTTCTCGCCACCGGCGCGCTGATGCCCTTCGTCTACCAGCCGATGCCGGTGTCCGACCTCGCTCTGGCCGCCGTGATGGCGCTTCTTGGCACGCTGGGGGCTTTGGCCAGCATCGCCGCCTACCGCATTGCCCCGGCCATTATCGTGGCCCCCATGCAGTATTCGCAGATCATCTGGGCGGTGATCTATGGCTGGCTTCTTTTCGACGAGTCCGTCGATCTTTATACCGGCATCGGATCCGCGGTGATCATCGCCTCGGGCATCTACATCGTCTTGCGCGAAAGCACGCCTTCGATCAGCCAGAACCGTCCCGTGCTCGAGAACCGCACGCGCTGGGAGATGGGGACGTTCCCCCGGATCTCCTCCTGGCTCAAGCGCGAAAGGGGCGCGGATCAGGCGTGACGCCTCTTGCCAAAGCCGGGCGGACGGGATAACCCCCGCGGCATCGGTCGGAGCGTAGCGCAGTCTGGTAGCGCACCTGCTTCGGGAGCAGGGGGTCGGAGGTTCGAATCCTCTCGCTCCGACCAAATAAAAAAATCCCGCAAAATCAATTGATTAGGCCGACCGCTTTAGAGGACTCCGGAACAGTTAGACATATCAGTTCTCCGCCGCATTTCGAAGATGAGTCGTTGAGGGCCGAAGCACTGTTGAGCCGTCGTCGCATCTTGCGATTTGTTCAGGGCTCAGTTGATCTTGCCGACACACAAGGGGGAATGTGTATCACGCCTGACACAGGCACATTCAAGGTTGGCCTGCCCCGATCGGGTGGTCCGGTTTTAATCTCAGTGCATGACGGGTCTTGGCGCTTCGGCCGGGGTGGCCGGCGAAGCGGGTCCGGGTGGTAAGGCCGGCCATTGCACCGCCACAGGTGCCGGGGGACGATAGCCCAGTGATGAGCGCGGGCACTTGGTGTTGTAAGGGTGGCGCCAGCTCTCGATGATGATCTTTGCCTCGGCGAGGCTGTAGAATATCTCCCCGTTGAGCAACTCGTCGCGGAGCTTGGAATTGAAGCTCTTGCAATAGCCGTTCTCCCAGGGGGAACTTGGCTCGATGTAGGGGGTCTTCGCGCCGATGGCCGCGATCCATTCCCGCACCGCCTTGGCGCTGAACTCCGGGCCGTTGTCGAACCGTATGTGATCCGGCACGCCGCGCAGGATGCAGAGATCGGACAAGACGTCGATGACGTCGGTTGACCGAAGCTTGTGTTCGACGCGGATTGCCAGGCATTCGCGAGTGAACTCGTCGATTAGGTTGAGCATGCGGAACTTCCTTCCATCATGGGTTCGGCTTTCAACGAAGTCGTAAAACCAGACATGGTTCGGACGCTCCGGCCGCAGACGGATGCACGACCCGTCGTTCAGCCAGAGCCGGCCCTTCTTCGGTTGCTTCTGTGGGACCTTAAGCCCCTCCCGCCGCCAGATCCTCTCGACCCGCTTCACGTTCACCGACCAACCGGCCTCTCGCAGCAGGGCAGTAATCCGGCGGTAGACATGGCGGCCGAATTGCGAGGCGAGCGCGACGATGTCCGCCGTCAGGGCTTCTTCGTCGGCGCGCCCCTGCGGCATCTTCCGCTGTGTCGAGCGATGCTGCCCGAGCACGCGACAGGCGAACCGTTCCGAGATCCGCAACGTCTGCCTTACATGCTCGATGCAAGCACGGCGGCGGGCAGGGCTCAGTAGTTTCCACGTGCAGCCTCAGCCAGGATCAGCGTCTTGAGTGTGAGATCGGAGACGGCCTTCCGAAGCCGCTCGTCCTCCATCTGGCCCAAAAGCCTACTTCAAGGACGACCACTTTTCAGGGGCAGACCACGCAGAGCGAACCGATAGCGCGAGCAGACGCGCATGAAAATCTTGCATTTCATGCAGCGCAAGACTACATATGAGAACGCCGAAGAGGAAAAGAAATGAACAACAGTAGGATAGGTGGCCGGATTCGGGCTCTTCGTGAGAGAGCCGGCATGAAGCAGCAGGACCTTGCCGACATCCTGGAGCTCAAAGATCGCCAGAGTGTATCCGCGATTGAAGCGGGAAAGCGAAGTGTTTCGGCTGATGAGCTGATCCGGCTGGTCGAACGCTTTGGCGTATCGCTCCAAGATCTGACGAATCCGTTTCTACTCTTCGACAAGGATAGCTTCTCGTGGCGCCAGACTAATGTGGCACGAGCAGACCTCGATGCGTTTGAACAGACGGCGGGGCAATGGATCGGAGCGTATCGAGCGCTCGCAGAGAAACCTGCGGGAGAGACGCGAAAGCTGTTGCCCAATCTAAGACTTATGCACGGCTCGTCTTTTGAAGATGCGATTGCTGCTGGTGAGGCTGTGGCAAGTTTCCTAGAACTTGGAGACACTCCGGCTCAGGAACTACCGGAAGCAGTCGAACGTAGACTTGGCATACTAGTATTGATGGTTGACCCAATCCCCGGAATTTCGGGTGCAGCGTGCCATTTGCCAGAACTCGACGCTATTCTAATCAATAGAAATGAATCGCGCGGGCGGCGGCACGCCGATCTATCGCATGAGCTCTTTCATATCATGACTTGGGATACCATGCGCCCGGAGCGCGTGGAAAGCGCTGAGCAAATCTGGGATCGTCCTATAGATCGACCTATAGATCGAAAGGCGGTGAGAAACGAGCGCATTGAGCAACTAGCTGATAATTTTTCCTTTGGCGTGCTGATGCCGAGTAGCGCACTCGATAAACTTCCAGAACCGAGAGCCAATGCCGAGTGGTTAGATGCCGCCGCAGATAAGCTTGGCGTTAGCAGCATAAATCTGAAGTGGCGCATGGTGAACTCGAAGCGCGCACCGGAAATGCGAAATGTGCCTAATGCCGAGCTTTCGCGTTTGGCGAGACTTCGACAAGAGTCCAAGCCACCGCTCCACAGCCGGCCCTTTCTTGAGGCTCTATCTACAGCGATTGGTAAAGGCGACATTTCAGTTCGCCGTGTGGCCGTTTTGCTCAATGCTCCACTGGAGGATATCGGCGAGATGTTCGACTCTCATGGGTTATCGAGGCCAGAGGAACTTCAGTTCTGATGCCGTTTGAGGGAACTATTCTTGTCGACACCAACGTAATACTCGAGGCACATTTCAAGGGTTGCTGGAAAGCTCTTTCTGGTGCCTTTCAACTTGAGACGGTCGAGCAGTGCGTCGTTGAAACTCAAACAGGAGGCCAATTTCGGCGACCGGAACTGCGTATTGATGAGGTGTCCTTGCGAGCCAGCTTCAAGGCGGTTCATCCGGTCTCGCAACTACAGATTGCGAAAGTGATTTCAGCAGGCGGAGATTCTCTCGATGTGGGTGAGCAAGCACTTTGGGCCCACGCGTTGGATCGACAGGATGCTTGGGTGCTTTGTGGACCTGATAAAGCAAGCATGAAATTCGGCTTTCAGAATGGCCATCGCACCCAGCTTATCTCACTTGGAGAACTGCTCTCCAAGATAAAATTCAATGCCTCTCTCCGTCGCCATTTTGAAAAGGCATGGCTCGACGCTTTCCTACGTGATCTCGTGCTTGGTGTCCTCTGACTAAATAAACTGAGTTTGTGCTGGACTCCAATCCAAGCGCATCATCGCAAGAGCCTTAGTCATAAGCCGTTTCACCATTCGCAACCTTCGACTGGATCGGGTGTCTACGCGCCTAAGTCACGGGTCCGCTATTCTCAAGTTTCTAGGATAGTTGCGCTGAGCGTTCGGCAGCCTGCCACAGCACCAGGCTAGTGGAAGGCTTCGTCACAGAGGTCCCAAGATCTCCCCTTCGGCCGATCACTATAAGTGAGTTGTAGCGAAAAGCGCTGAAGCATCACGGAGATCAACATGAGCACGACACCCTATAAGGACAGCGCGCTAGCGCAGTTCGTCGCAAGACGCGTCCTTGAACTCAGACCAAGGACGCAAGCCGACATCGCTTCAACGGCCGGCTTCGTCAACGCCAACTTCATTTCGATGCTGAAGATCGGAACTTCCAAGCTGGCGCTGGACCGGGTGCCAGCACTGGCGGCCGCACTAGAGTGCGACCCAGCGCTCCTTATGCGCCTGGCGCTCGAACAGGCGGTCGGATCGACTGCTGCACTAGCCCTCCAGGAGATACTGGGCACACCCGTCTCGGCAAACGAACGGCTTTGGCTGGCCGAGATCCGGGATGCATCTGGGCACATCGATCCCAGACCCACCGCACGAGCTCGTGCCACCGTAAGAGGGCTGTTCGGGAAATGAGGCCGGAACCGAACGCACAGCGCACCGTGGACGGGTTCAAGTTGCCCGCGGATGGTGCGATGACCGAGAATGAGCGCACCTGGGTGGAATTCCTCCGCATCATTTCTAACGACGCGGTGCCTGCTCTCGACAGCGAAATGGTAGTGGGACTTCGAAAGCTGATGGGGGTTGTGTGATGGAACGCGCTCAGGTGGTCCGTCAAGTCGGGCATTTGGCATCATGGACCAAGCAGAAGTTACAGTATGTGTAGGGTGAACTGCGTGGGCGAACGCCGGCGAACGCCGGCGAACGCCACTGTGACAAACATGGGACAAACGTGGGACAAAACACTTCGGCTGTCCCACGGCTTTCCTTATTTTATTGAGTTTCTCGGCGAACGCCGATCGAACGACTTTGGGACAAAATCAACCTCTGTCCACCTGGCCAGCCTTATTTTACTGAAGATTTGGCCGCACGAAATCGAACAAACACCCAAAGTGTGTTTTTGACCGTTTTGTCCCACGGAAAAGCTGCCTTCGCACCTGTCAGGGGCCATGAATCCTTGGATATCAACGCAGCGCAATGGATACGATTTAGCTCCTCGCGCTCTTCAGCTGAGCAAGAGGGCCCGGAGGTGATGTGGTCGCGAGCATATGAAGCCCCTGGGCCAACCAGGGCAGCTATTCCCGATCCCAGGATACATCTCGAATGAGATCACCCAGAGACGTGTCTTTGGCGGTCGACCAATCGTTTGCATTTCGCAGGCCGCTGTTCATACGAGATCTGCACCTCCGCATTGTCTGTCAGGCGGGCTTCAGGAAGATGCGCCGGACGCCTGAATGAAGAACCCGCGAAGCTGTTTCGGTTCATCTTCGCGAGATCACCGAACGAAGCTGGAGGCAAGAACGGCGGCATCTCTGACTTCGTCACATGGTCTTGGCACCACCGTGCTCCGGTCTCAGGAATCCGTGCCACAGACAGACACGGCGACTTGCACTCCTGAGGACTTATCGCCTCCATGGAAGGCCATACCCATAGGTCTCCTCACCCTCTTCTCAAGCCTGAGGTCTCCTAAGGGGGATCGGATAGGACTCCACACACCCCTTCGCCCCTCCATACCCATCTCATCAGTCTGCGCCTTCACTTCGACACAGCGATCATCCAAAGGCGAGATCATCGAGAGCAACTTCGAAGGGAAGATGAAGATGGCGGCGCAGCAAGGCCCTGGCAGGCCCAAGGTGCTGATCGGCTACGTGCGTGTATCGACTGAAGGCCAAGGTAAGAGCAGGGTAAGCCTCGATCTGCAGCGTGATGCCATCCGTGAGTTCGCAGCCAAGCTCGGAGTTCCGCTGCTGGAGATCTTCGAAGACGTCGCGTCTGGTCGTGGTGCAAAGAGCTTCCCCAGCCGACAAGGATTGCAACGTGCTTTAGAAGCCGTGCGCGATCACGGAGGTGACCTCGTCGTCTGGGACTGGTCGAGATTGTCGCGCCATGCTGATCACAGCACGGAGATCCTGGGTCTGCTTACAGATGAAGGTCGGATTCATTCGATCAGTGAAGCCATCGATCTCGCAGCCGCTGCGAAAGCAGGACAGCTCGTGCACGCCCAACGTTCCGGTGAGGTGATCGCCAAACGCACCAAGGATGCGATGGCTAAGCTGAAAGCATCCGGAACAGTGTTTGGAAATCCAGATATCCTGGATGCGCAGCGCAAGGGTGCTTCTTCCATGAGCGCGAAATCAGATGCGCTGGTATCTGACATCGCGGATGCTCTCCGGTCGATCCCTGATCAGGAAAAGCTGTCCCGTGCCGAGATCGCAGAAAGTCTGAATGCGCGTGGGATCGCTACTGGCGCCAGCTTGCCCTGGAACGTCAGCAGAGTGACCGGTCCGCTGAGAAAGGCGAGGTCACTTCTGAAAGCCGAAGCCGAAGCTGCAGCACGAGCTCATCCGAAATACGGGCTGTTCTGAGAACGGTGTGGTCCGAACCCTCTGTAGGAATGGCTCGACATCCATCGGGGAACGGGTGCGTTGGGATATTGATGTCCTAGGAAAATGTGTGTCGACTGATGGGGATGGGTTTTGGCGCCACCAGCTTCCGGGGCACGAAACCTCCGCTGTGGGAACCACAGCGCTATTCAGGTTGAGCCGAATGGAGTTCATCTTCACAAAAGGTCGCCACGCTTCGTAGGAGTGTCGCCAGAGGCCGTCCGCGCCTCTCGATCAGCAGACCTGGCGGATTGAAGTGGCGCTATTCTGACAAGCCGCTGGCTGAGATTCCACCGAAGCCATCGGCAGATGTGACGTGACGAATTCGACACAGACTGACGTCAACGAACCTCGAGATCTAAGCCCGCTTCGACTCCCCTATTGGTGGTTCGTGACCTCATTTTCTTGGAGTGGCGGATTGTGTTTGTTGGACAGAGCGCGAGGTTCTGCAGGTCGAAGCTGTCCGGAGAACTGGCCTGGCGCCTCGATCAGGTGTTAAGTAGTCCCAGCCAGCTTCGGAGTTGGTCCTTCCATCCTTGAACTTCTAGAAGGACTTCGGGTTCTCTGACACTTCGCTACGATTCCGCTGCGGCGTCGGGGATTTCAGGCCGAAAGTGCGCCGCCTTCGCCCTGCGATCGCGGCGACGTTCCGCCGCGACCTTTGCTTCGGACCATGGCGGGGCCTCGAACACTTGGTTGCGCCGGATGACGTAGTGCGAGCGGCACGCGAGCGTCCAATTGCCTACCGAAGGATGAAGCGTAACCGTCTCTCCGTCGAAGGTGATTTTCCAGTCGGTTGGCGTGAGCGGCGTCACAACCTCCTCGCCGCAGCCGCAGCAGCAGCTATGCGACACGCTGCCGAATTCGAGGGAAACGTATAGCACGCCCCGCTCGAGGACCTCAGGGAAGCTCTCGACGAACCGATGCTCAAGGACCCTGTAGAGCATCATGACTGGTCCTCGTTGAGAAGCATGTTTCCGTCGAGAGTATAGGTCGAGTGATGCTCTCGTTCGAGGTCGCAATAAAAGCCGCAGAGCTTCTTCCATTTGATTACTGCCATCACCGCGTTGAACGCATTGAGGTCGGCGACCTGGATATTTGAAGCGTAGACGTTCCCGGCGCCACCCCCGGCCAGCGGGATTCGCGCGTGTGCGCCCACGGTGTCACGTGAAGCGGGCGTGCTGGTGGTCACACGCAGGATGCCGCTCAGCCCTAGTTCGCCGAGCTCCAGGCCCATCCCGATGTCAACAAAGGCCACGCCCCGCTCGTGCAGCCGGGCGACCAGCGCTACTTTGGCTTCGCCCGCGTCGAGGCTGAGGAAAGCAAAGTCGATGCCGTCAAGCAGGTCGAGATTGTCGGCCGTGACTGCCTCCGGGATCGCAGTGATCCCCCGATGCATGCGACCGTAGATCGTTTTGAAGTATTTCACCTTGAGTGGTGCCTCGCGCAGTTCCTCCAGGCACGGAGCCCCCGGCGAGCGAAAAGCGTTGTGCTGGAGAAACTCGTCGGCATCGATGAGCCGGATCTCTGCGACCGGGGTCTTCGCGAGCATGTCGAGAATGTAGCTCCCCGAACCGCCAAGCCCGACGATCGCCACGCGGTGCCCTGCAAGTTTCGCGGTAAGCAGACCGATGCCGACCCGGTCCGACGCCGTCTCAACGTAGTTGAAAATGTTGTCGGCATCCTCCTCGTCAAACGCGCGGTATGGGCGGGACGTGGCGGTCGGATCGAGCACCGCGGCAGGACCAGCCAGGATCGACGCGTAGGTGGTCATCTTGTGGTAGTAGTCGATGTAGCCGCTTTCCGGCTTGCTCGAGAAGGCGTGCTCGGCGGTCAGCCCGTGGCCAAGGTCGAAGTGCGTCGTCTGGTTAGCGATCGCTACTATACGTGATCCGTCCGCGAGGCAGGGATAGTGCCCATCGAAGTGAATGACGTGGGTGTCGGGCGGGCGGGTTCGGTCACCCGCCAGCGCCAGACTTGAGATGAGGGTGCCTCGGCGGACCTTGCGATCCGAGTCGACGTAGGGAACTTCGCGCATAACGAGGAACCCTCCCACTACTTGAACGAAGTAGCCTTCCTCGCGAAGCTTCGCGAGGTCGGCGTTATGACTGAACAGTGCGCGTGACATTGAAGACGGTCCCTTGTTTGATGGTGACGACGCCGGAATCGCCTAGTTCGCCGGCGTGCGGCACCGAGGCCGCCTTGCGGTAAGTCATCGAGAAAACGACGTTCGCCTCGTGCTGGCCGGGAAAGGCCAGCTCGACGATCTGCTCGAACGTCACCGTCGGCCCGCGCACAAGGCGCGAACGAGTGTTGACGATGATCTCGATCTCAACTGGCGGGCGCGGCGCAGTGAAGAAGCGTTCGACGCCCGGCGCCCCGAGATTGATCAGCATCGATGGTTCGACGAGCAAGTCGGTGCCGCCTCGCACCTCAAGGAACACGGCCTCATTGGGTCCGGGCTTGGCCAGCACCGCTATGACTTGGCCGCTGATCGCGGGCTTACCCCAGCGCTGCTCGTGCGAGTTCACCTCGAACTTATAGTCGCGATCGGTGAGGAAGGCGACGAAGCGCTCGGCCCCTACACCGCGCAAGTTGAACGGCTCGTCGAGCCGGACGTCCTCGAAGTCGCCGTTCTCGATGATCGCAAACAGGCTGTAGCCGCGCTCGGGCTCGAGGCCGGCGGCCTCAAGGATCTGGCGACCAAGGGGCATGGGATCGGCGACCGTTAGCGGACGAAAGTCGATGTTCTCTAGGGCGAACCGGATGCGGTAGGCGTTGGCCGAGCGCAGCGGGCGGCCTTGGCGGATCGCATCACCGATATCTTCAAGTTCGATGGTTTCCATGGATTTGTTCCTTCATGTTAGGCCGGTTTGTTCTCGGCTACGGAAGGACAATCGCTGCGAAGGTTAACGACCGGAAAGGCGTCAGAACTCTTTTCGTAGGGTGCCGGGGGGGACAGGCCCGCACACGAAGAAGGCAGGGCAGCGCGGGCAGACGCGTTGTGTTGGGTCGGTCGGGAAGTCGCCGGCCCGGACCCGTCTGATCGCGACCTGTAACGCCTCGCGGCGGCGGCCAAGCACTAGGGGCGTCATGCTGAGCGGCGACACCCCGCCGTCCGTAAGGTGCACGACCTCTGCAGATGCGCCTGGTGTGTTCTCGGCGATGGCGAGCAGGGCCGCCGCAACCGATAAATCCTCCGTGTCCGACTTGCGATAGACGCCCGTGCGGATGCGCCGGTGGATGAGATTCCCCTTAGCATCGGCGAGCAGGTCATCGGCACCGTAGTGAACCTCATCACCGGCGAAGCGCAGGATCAGCGTCTCGGGACTCCGGGGTGTGTGCGATCTGCGCATGCGGACGAAAGCGGATACGAGCGTGACGGCCGCGGCACGGAGCTCGTCCAAGCCATTCTCCGCTTCGAGGCCGTGGTCGTCGCACGCGAGCCCGACGGCGGCGGCCAGACGAACGTCGTCGGAGGCGTCAAGCCCATCGCGAACGATCGCCCGCACGACTGAGCGCGCCGCCTCGTGCATTCGCATGTAGGCGGTCTCAGTCCGGCGGCCACCTATGCCCAGCACATGGGTGTAGAAGAAGCGCCGGCCGCACTTATCCTTGTCGAGCATGGCGATCTGCGAATCCCGCAGTCGGACTGATCCAACGATTTCGAGCGGAATTGGCGCGGACTCGGGGGCGGGAGGGAGTGCGTGAACGAGCTCGGGCATGCTCCGGACTACGCCGGGGCCGAGGCGCTCGAGGAAGTTGGATAGAGGACGGTTCTTCCCGTCCAACTTCTGCGTTGCGGCATAGAGGACGAGGCGATCTCGCGCGCGGGAAGTCGCGACGTAGAATAGGCACTCGCGCTCGTCAGCGTCGCCGGCGCGCAGCGCATCTTTCACGTCGCCTGTCATGCCCGCGATGACGCCTTCCGGCGGAAGGCATGGCGGTGCCTTAGCGGGACTAGGAAGCGTGTCTTGGTTGAGGCCGGGAAGATGGACGCAGTCGAACTCGAGACCCTTGGCGCCGTGGATCGTCATAAGGCGCACGGCATCAAGTCCCTGAGCGGCTGTTGGCAGCTGCCGGAGGTCGCGGTCGTCACCGATTGCGACTAACCTGCGAATGCGGTCCAGAAGCCTGGGGACCGCATGACCAGGGGCGCGGGGCTGGACTCGAAGAAAGTTCATGAGCTGCCAAATTGCGATCCCTTGACTCCGCTCGGCGACCTCGGTCGCCTCTCCGATACGCGCTGCGATACGCGTGCGGTCGAGGATGATGACGGCCAGCGTCTGCCAGGGATGTGAGTCGGCGTCAAACCCTTCGAGGACGGCGGCGAGCCCGTCGAGTGCCAATCGTCCTTCGGGAGATATCGACAGGGTTTCGCGCGCGGCTAGCCAGCTAAGCGGCTCGCGCTCTTGGTCTCGCAGGAATTCCAGCACCGCGCCAATATCGCCGAGCGTCATCCCGAGACCAGGCATGCATCCAGTCCGGAGCAGCCCCATCGCGCGGCGGTCGGCGAGCAGCGAAAGGAGGGATAGCAGATCCTTGACTTCGCCGCGTTCGAACAGGCTGCCAAGGAAGAGCACTGGGATGCCCATACGCTCAAGATCTCGCGCGATCTCGCCCAACCGCTCGTTTCCGGTGCATAGCACTGCTTGGTCACGGTAAGGGATCCCCGACCGAAGCATCTCGTCGATACCGTCGGCGATCAGGACCGGCTGCTCCACTTTATTCGTGCGCAGGCGAAGTTCGATTGGAAGGCCATTCTGACCACGGTAGGCTTGGAGTGTAGCGTCCTTGCCTCCTGCAGTCATCTGCGCGGCGAAGGCAGAGTAGGCGCTCACGATCTCCTCAACGGAGCGGTAATTCACCTTGAGCCTCCCTTGCGTCGCACGCGGGAAGTCCTGCGAGGCGAATCGGGGCATGCTGATCGGGGATGCGCCCCGAAAGCGGTAGATCGACTGCCGCGCATCGCCTACTGCCCACAGGTTTTTTCCTGTTGGGCGCAAAGCCTTCAAGAGCCGCACGCTGGCGCGGTTCACGTCTTGGTATTCATCGACTAGAACGTGATCGTAGAGTTGGCCGATCTGGAGGGCTATCTCGGGCCGCGCCTCGAGCAACTCGACCGGGAGCGAGACGAGGTCGCCGAAGTCGATTGCATTGCGCTCGCGCTTAAGCTTCTCGTAAACTGCGTAGATCCGCGCGACCTCAGCCGCCTTGAGCGCATTCGTTCGTCGCGGTTCGTCCCCACCTGCGGCCTTGTGCATCTCCTCGGCGCGCAGGGCATACTCTTCCGGGCCGACCACCTCGTCCTTTGCGCGCGATACTGCCGAAAGGATGTCGCCGATGACCTGCGTGGGGTCGTAGAGATCCTGGTAGTGTTGGAGTGCGAGCTTAGGGAACTCAGCCTCAAGCAGCTCAACCGCCTCAACACGGTCCATCAACCTAGGGTCGCTCGGCAGCGAGAATTCCGTGCTGAGTCTTCGGATCAGGTCAAGGCCGAAGGCGTGGAATGTTCCGATCCACATCGCGGCGGCCTCTCCGGGACGTATGTCGGCGATTCGCTCTGCCATCTCGCCCGCCGCTTTGTTCGAGTAGGTGAGAACAAGTAACCTGCGAGGGTCCACACCTTCGTCGATGAGTTGGACCACTCTAGCGGTGAGCGTCTGCGTCTTGCCGGTGCCGGGACCTGCCTCAAGGATGAAGGGGCCGCCTCGGTGCGCCGCGGCGGCGGACTGAGCGGCATTGAGCGGTTTGTCCGTCCGCACCCTCTCCTGGAGATCGATCACGGGAAGTAGGAGCGCGTCGAAGAGCTGCTGCGCGACCGCGTCGAACGGCGCGTTCATCCGTTCCGCAATTGCTGAGGCGCTCAGACCTTCCTCAAGGTGAAGGTGCCGCACTAGCGCCCGAGGGATGAGAAGTTCGCGGCCGAACAGGTCCATTTGGACCTCGCGACGCTGGCGCCTACCGTAGTCGACCACGCGGTCGATTCCGGTAGGCGAAGGTTCGGATACGCGTGCGGGGTCGGCCTCGATCACGGTGATTGGCGCGGTCGCGTCGCCGAGCGCGTGGTGACCGATCTCGTGTGCAACGAGGAACGCTTGGTCAAACGGCGAGCCCACGTTCTCGTGGACAATAAGGTCGTCCGAGGGAACGAGCGTCGCGCGACCGCTGTCGAGGACCGCCGCACCCGGATTGGCCGTGTCGACGTCGAGCCCAAGATCTTTAGCCACCGCGACGGCGAAGGCGTAGGGATTCGTCGGATCGAACCCACGCGTCACGGCTGCGGTGTGCAGTTCAGCGGCGCGCCGGCGCCCGAGCTCAATAGCGTCCACGCTTCAGTCGCCTTCTGCGAGAAGGAGCGCGCGATCAGCATCGGACACGTCTGCGTCAATTAGCACCTGCTCGAAGGACACCTGCCCGGCCCAGCCGGGCTTCCCGACGGCCTTGAAGCTTTTTCCGTAAGCGGATGTGGGCGGCTGTCGCATTGCCTCAATTACGTCGGCCTCTGGAATCCCCAGAGCGTCACCCAGCGTCCGGAGTATCGGACGTGGCGTCCTTGCCGGATCGACTTTGCGCTCCCTCAGGCACGTGATGACTTGTCGCGGCACGCCCAGCCTAGCCGCCATCGCCTTGCTCCGCTCACCGACGAGCGCGTCAAGTGGGTTAGAACCTTTTGGCAGCTCTGGTCCGGCTGCCTTGTGGACGATCCAAGCAGCGTCGATTCGGGACTTGTCGAGGGCGGAAAGCGGCTCCTCGTCGTTGTCCTCGGTAGTAACGAGCAGTCTCGAGAGATCGATGAGCTGAAGCGCGAACTTCGGATGCGCCTCGACGTAGCGGGCAAGAACGTCTCTGTCGTGAATATCCTCCAGTTGGAAGAGATCCAGCACTTCGGCGAGAGCGAGTGGCTTGGGGCTGGTGGTCATTTGTTGTTCCCAGTGTTGAACAGGTCGGCGAGTGTCTTGAGCGCACGCGTCCTGTAATTGCGAACCGACCGGTCCGAGCACCCCAGCGCCTTGGCGATCGTCATGATTGCTGGGTCGTTCGAATGGATCGGCCATCCGAGCATAAGCAAGTGCATGGTCCTGCTTTGTTCTGGTGGCAGATCGTCAATCGCTAGATACACGCGATCCCGGAAAAGCGGATCCAAGAAAATGTTCGCGTCGACCGGATCGACGGTCGTGTCGAGGTCCGCGAGATCCTGATCGAGCGCGGCGCTGCGATTTTCCTCGCGCCACGCCCGCTCTTGCGCGTCAAGGCGTAGCCGTTTGACAGCAAGATCGAACCTGATCTCGAAAAAGTCGAGTCTATCGTCGGGCTGCCTGCGGTCGTTGGCGAGCATCTCGACAAAGCGGTCGAATACCGCGTTTCGGATGTATTCGTTGACGAGCGAAGTGGTGTTATTGCCCGCTTCTGCGCGCGGGACGGCGCGAAGGACCCTCTCGACAAGTAGCTTGTATAACCGCTCGAACCACGCGTCGGAATTGTCTAGCCGGCTCGCCCGCAGGAAGTAGAGCAGGCACTCGCTCGGAACGTAGTCCGGATCCTTGCGGTCGCGAATACGGGCGCGCTCTAGCAGCAAGTTGCGCGGAAGATTCGCGAGCGCGGGCAGGAGCGCCTCGATGTCGTCGGGGCGCAAATACGGGATGTCGTCCTTCCTGCGCTTGGTGAGCGGAGCGATCAACTTTTCCTCCTTGATCGGAGCAAGAGCACAAGTGCCATTGTAGTGTAATCGCCGTAGAAAATGTAACCGGAACGAAGCGAGCGAATATTTTTCCATTTCTTTCGAGATGGTGAGTTCGCACGCCAGCAGGATTGCGCGCAGCCTGTCATGCGAACGCATCCTACGAGCGGGACCAAACCGGGTTTGTGGACTAGTGATCCAGCTGCTCTTGAAACCTAACAAACGTGCTGTGCCGAACGGCGGTCTGGTTCTGACTGGGACGCGTCCGCCGGATCTATCTGCCAGAATTTGCGTCGACCAGTTTTTCCGGGCAGCCAAGTAACCCCTCGACGTCGGAAATCACCATATCAACATCGGCGAGATGCTGTTCGACGCTGACTCCGTCCTAATTGCTTGAAAGACTGTGTATCCCTGCTTCCCGCCCTCTCCTGCTTCCTGATGCCACCTCTCGACCTAGCTAAAGGCAGGCACTAGCTTTGCCCCTCCCGAGAAAATTCGGCGCGGCGGTGCTCTCGATCACTTCAGCACCAAGCTTCCCTGCGTATGCGGTTTTGATCAGCGTCTTGGATGGTTTCGAGACTGATGCAGCCACGTTTGGCTTCAGTTGTGTCTTCGATCGGGCGCAGAGGTTTCTTAGTGCTTCGCGCATCCTGTCGTTCATCGCTGGAAAAGCGAGCGTGGATCCATGAACCCCAGTGCCTGCTCTTCGTGTCGCCGGCTTTCTTCCACTAGCCTTCACGCGTTCTCTCAGGGCCGCGTTCAAGGTCTTGCCTGTTCCGTCCTTCGCTGGCCGGCGCCGCGAAGCATCTTTGCCTGTCTCTACTAGGATCATTCCAACGGCACCTGTCTTCAGAAAGTGAGCGATGCTAAGGTTGTTCATCCGCTTCTGGATTTCTGAACTCAGCCCATTTCCGTGCTCATTCGGGAACGAAGGAAACACGAAGTGAAAATACTTCTTCTGCAGTGTCGCGAAGTCGAAACCCAGTAGTTCAGCGACATCAGCTAGTCCAACTTGGGATAGTGCTGCGCCACGCAGTCGCACTTCAACTCGAGCACGTTTCTCCTTCTGCACAAGGTCGTCAGCAACACCTTTAGATCTCCGGTTAGTCACTTTGCTCTGGATCCGGATGAGCTCATCCCCTTCCTTCGCTCCGATGTATAAGGTCGTATCGACGTAGGGACTGTGTGCACTCTCAGGTTTCAGCCAAGCGTCCGGATCACCGTTCGTGAGGGCTTTACGGGCTTGGTGCGAATCGTGCCACTTGTAGAGATGCTGCATGGCTGGCGTCTTGCCTGTGGCGAACCGCGGACGTGCTTGGGCGTCGTCAAGAAAGTTGAACTTCGGCAGGTAGCATCTCTGCAGAGCGCCGACCATTCTTCCCCGGTCATCGTCACTTCCAGACCGCGGGTAGACATCCAGGCTGACTTCCAATTCGACTACGCGTGCCGATGTTGTCATTCCAAATCTGGTCCGGAGCATCCTGTCGCATTCTGCAAGTTCCCGGACGACGGGATCCTGTATGGTCACTTCGAAGCCGAGCGCACTTGCGTCTGTTCCATCGACACGTTTCACCCAGGGCACCTTTCCAGACGCACTCGGCGTGACCGCGTTGAAGGCGTTTTGGACATGGCGCATCTGCGAAGGGCCGTGCGACGTGAAAGCGATCTTCACGTAATCGATCACCGCTTCGAAGCGATACAGCGTCAGGTCAATTTCCGGGCACAGCGCGAACCTGCCTCGCAACCGTGCCTGCCTGGCAGTTGCAAGAGGCATGCGAAGAAACGATAGATCGGCGAACGCGGCCGGGAGGCCGGCGTGGCTGGGCAGTCTGGTCGTGTAGACGTTCATCATGAGATCCCCAAGCGTGAGGATCCGCCTTATAGCAGTTTACGTTCGGTTCGTTTCCCGGACGGAACATAGGCTGATCAGACATGCGAGCTCCACTGTCAGCTGTAGCATCGGTGGACGTTTCGGCGCTCAAAACACCACGGGCTGCTCTTGTAGCTATCCAACTGGCACGAGGAAACACATGATGGATGACTAGGCGATTGGTTCAGTTTTCGCCGTGCAGATGCCGCCGTCACAGTGTTACCCCGCCGAAATGTCACCCCTTGTCATCCGATGCCACCGAAGGACTCCAGAGCGGGCCGCCAGAGAGCCTCGAAGAGGCTTCGGGTATAACTCCGGCCTTGAACACCTAAGCGCGCTGTGCGGGGCTCCTATCGCGATCTCGCACCGGAGCCAACTGCGATGTCTGACCTCAATATCGCCCGGACTTTTCCGCAGTCCAAGCCAAGTCCTTTGTGTCGAAGGCAAGTGACGCTTGACGCCGAGCATTGAAACGGCTGACCTAACGTATTGAAGTCACGAGATGCTCCATGATCCAACGCCGCATGGCTGATGCCACTCCGCACGCCGCCTCTTTGATCGAGGGCATGCGGGATTTCGGATATACGCTTTCCACAGCCATGGCGGATGTCATCGACAATTCGATCACCGCCGGAGCGGGACTGGTCCAGATTCTCGCTGACACCATCTCGGATGCGCCCTGGATCGCGATCGTAGACAATGGGTCGGGCATGTCCGAGATCGACTTGATCGAGGCAATGCGACCCGGCTCCAGGAACCCGCTCGACCCCCGAGAGGGCCATGATCTTGGCAGGTTCGGCCTAGGGCTGAAGAGCGCGAGCTTTTCGCAATGTCGCCAGCTCACAGTGGCGACGCGAAAGGATGGCGTGGCCTCCGTGGCAACTTGGGACCTGGACGAGGTTTCCCGGACCAACCGGTGGGAAGTCCTCTTGGAGGAATGTTCATCAGATATCCCCGGCATCGACCGCCTTGGGGAGAAGGGGACCGTGGTCATCTGGCGCAAACTTGATCGTCTCGCGGCGAGCTACCGTCATGACGGCACGAAGCGCTCTGCCGAGATCAACGCTGCACTGACAGAAGCGGAACATCACCTTCGGTTGTGCTTTCACCGCTACATGGAGGGAACTCGACCCCAGCTGAGACTGACGCTGAATGATCGCAGACTATCACCGATCGATCCCTTCGCCTCCGCTAACATGGCGACCCAAGTCGACGACGAGGAATTGCTCCCTCTGGCGAATGGGACGGTCGTTACGCAAACCTTTACACTTCCGCATCACAGCCGGATGTCGAAGACCGAATGGGAGGAGGTCGGTGGACCGGAGGGACATCTTCGCTCACAGGGCTTCTACATCTACCGCGAGCGTCGGTTGATCATCGCGGGCGGGTGGCTAGGCCTTGCCCGAGCGACCGAGCTGACGAAGCTGTCGCGGGTCCGGGTCGACATCCCCAACACTATGGATGCCGACTGGAAGATCGATGTCCGCAAGGCCTCGGCGCAGATGCCACCGATAGTTCGTGAGCGCCTGCGAAAGATCGTGGAGCGGATGCAGGGCACATCCAAACGGACCTATCAGCGACGCGGCCGCAAGTTGGTCGATCAGGCGAACCTTCCTCTCTGGAGCAGGTTTCAGAAGGACGGCGCCATCATCTACCGACCGAATGGGGAGCACCCGGCGATCGCTGGGTTCATGTCGTCTCTTCCCGAGGAGTTCCAACACGGATTCAGGACGTGCATCACGCTCCTTGGTGCAGGGTTGCCTGTCGGGGCTCTGCACGCTGACATGCTCGGTGCAGCCGAGAGCGTGGAGGCCGATCCCGCGGAATTCGAGGAAATTGCTGCATCGGTTGAACAGGCCGTCCGCACCCTTCTCTCGACTGGGATGACGGGAAATGACGTGGTCAACGCGCTATGCTCGGTGGAGCCACTGCTCAGGCATCGGGACAGCGTCCAGCAACTGATTGAAGATATTGTAGAAGGTTGAACGCATGACGGCCCAGATCGCCCATCTCGACTCGGTGGTATCGCAATCTCTCGCGCATCAGAAGAAGACCGGTGCCGAGTTGAGATCCTTCATCGCCACGATGAACGGCGCGTTGAACGTGAACGCAGCGCCCGACGAGCTGGAGCGCCTTGCGAAGGAGATTGAGGCGCGCTTGGGGGTGTCGATGGGCCTTGGCGCCGTGGTGGACGACGCCAGCTTCCGCCCCTGGCTCGACGAGGCCAAGGCTTCGATCGAACCCTTCTACTGGGAGCGCTACAAGAAACTGCTTCTGAAGAATGGTTTGCCGCAGGATGTCGTCACCTCGACCGACATCGTGACGGACCGGATCCTCTCGCGGCTGGGCAACCCCAAGCTCGAAGAGAAGTGGGACCGCCGAGGCATGGTCGTCGGTCATGTGCAGAGCGGAAAGACGGCGAACTACTCCGGGCTGATCTGCAAGGCGGCCGATGCCGGATATCGTCTGATCATCGTCATCGCCGGGATCCACAACAATCTTCGCAATCAGACCCAAGCGCGGATCGACGAGGGTTTCATCGGCCGCGATACGGCGAAGGCTGGTCAGAAGAAGGGCGACCACGCAATCGGCGTCGGTCTTTTCGACGATCGTAACGTGCCAGTCAGCCTGACCAGCGCGAAGCGCGACTTCCACAAGGAGACCGCCTCTACCAACACCAGTCAGATCGACTCCTACAAGGTGCCCGTCGTCCTGGTCATCAAGAAGAACCCCAGCACACTCAAGAACCTCCTGGACTGGCTGCGCGACAACAGCGCCAAGGGCGACGAGCTGATGATCGATCAGCCCATGCTGCTGATCGACGACGAGGCGGACAACGCCTCGATCAATACCAAATACGCCAAGGACGAGGTGACGAAGATCAATGCGCAGATCCGCGATCTGCTCGCGACCTTCCACCGCAGTTGCTATGTCGGCTACACGGCGACTCCCTTCGCCAACATCTTCGTCGATCCCGACCAGTATGACGACGCGCTGAAGGAGGATCTCTTCCCGCGCCACTTCATCATTGGTCTCGATGCCCCGACGAACTATTTCGGCGCCAGCAAGGTGTTCATCGACGGACTTCCCGAAGACGGCCCGCCCACTTGGCTGCGACAGATCGACGACAATGGGGACCTTCTTCCAATCAAGCATCAGATCACGCAAAGCATCACCGACTTGCCGCCGTCCCTTAACCGAGCCCTGCGCGCCTTTCTGGTCGCTCGGGCAATCCGGAACCTGCGTGGACAGGGTTCCAAACATTGCTCGATGCTAGTCAACGCGAGCCGGTTCACGGATGTCCAGGGACAACTCCGTAACCGGATACATGAGCGTCTCGTCTCCGTGCAGAACGCAGTGCGCGTGAATGCCTCTCTCGGCAAGGCGGGCTTGGCTGACCCGGAAATCGCGGCTTTGCGCGAGGCCTTCGAGGCGGAGTATCAGGGCTGCGGCTTCAACTGGGTCCAGATCCAAGCAGCTCTTTTTGACGCGATCGCCGCGGCAAAGGTGGTGGAGGTCAACAGCCGGGGCAACGGTCTCGACTATCCAGCGGCCGGCGATGTCGGCCAGACGGTGATCGCGGTTGGTGGCTACTCACTGTCGCGCGGGCTAACGCTGGAAGGTCTGACGATCACCTGGTTCCTGCGCAACACCATGATGTATGACACGTTGATGCAGATGGGCCGGTGGTTCGGCTACCGAGGCGGATACGAGGATCTCTGTCGGATCTGGATGCCGTTGGACGCAATTGATTGGTATGCCCACATCGCAGAGGCCACTGCCGAACTGCACCGCGAACTCAAGAACATGGAGAACGCGAAGCTGACGCCAGCCGACTTCGGCTTGGCCGTCCGAAGCCACCCGACCGCGCTGATGGTGACGGCGCGCAACAAGATGGGGTCGGGCCAGACGGTGATCCAAGTGGGCCTGTCCAACGCCTGGGTGGAGTCCGCGAAACTGGGCCTCAAGGACATCGATACGAACATGCAGCTGGCGAAGGATTTCCTCGATCGGCTCGACGCGTCGGGTCATGAGGCGACGACAGCCAAGAAGGTCAGCGGCGGGATGTTCCTTTCGGGCGTCTCCGTGGACCTGATCGACCGCTTCCTGATCGGCTGGAAGAACCACGAAGCGGCATTCCTCACCCAGCCAGGACCAATCCGAGCCTATCTCAACGCGAGGAGAGAGGATGAGCTGCGCGACTGGGACGTGCTGATCGCCAGCGTTGGCAATGAGCTCCCGAAATTTGAACATGGGTCGTGGCAGATCGGACCGCAGGTGCGCAGGATCGACCTCGAAGATCTGGCGCGAGATTTGCTTTCCATCAGCGGCAAAAAAGCGAGGATCGCCTCGCGCGGAGTGGAGAAGGTCGGGGTTGACCCGGTCGCTGCAGCTGATGCGGAAGCCGCTTACCGAAAGATCGAAAACAAACCCACCGATGGATCTGTGAACTACCCGGACAGCATCTATCGCAAGGTCCGGACCAAGCCCCTATTCATCCTTCAGATCGTCAGCATCCGCGACAGTTACGACAAACCTGATGGCTCTCCTCGCCCGCTTCCGCAGAATTTCCCGAGGTCGTTGGTCGTCGGGTGGGGGATGAGCTTGCCGGTCTCGGCCACGCCGGACGAGCGCGTCGAGTATGTTGTCAACACCCAGAAGTTCCGCGAACTCTATGGCGACCCGGACCAAGACGAGGGAGCCAATCTCGATGAATGACACCCCTTGGGCGGGACTCGCGCCCGACATCGGACGTCGTGTCGACAGCGAAGGCCGCTACGATTTCTTCTGGGCGGTGATGCCGAACGGTCTTCCGGGGCTGCTACTGCGAGTGCCAGAAGGCACGCCGACGGTGCATCCACTCCCCATCCTGCGAAACCTGTCGCTGTCCTATCACCTAGTCGACAATCGAGAGATCTTCTGCATTAGCCTTGAGGATCATAGTCAGGTCGAGATCTTCGAGACGCTTTGTCGCGACGTGGTCGCAGCGGCCGAGCGGGCCGAGACAGCCGGCTCGGTCCTGTCTCGGGCCATCGAGCGGACGATGCGCTGGCACCACCTGCTGCGCGCAGGCGTGGTGGAAGGACTGTCGATCGAGGAGCAACGGGGCCTGGTGGCCGAACTGGCGGTCCTGCGCGACTTGGTTGATCGTCATGGCGCACTGACGGCAATCGGAGCTTGGATGGGCCCCATGGGCAGTCCTAGGGATTTCGAGCTCGCGGACCTCCATGTCGAGGTGAAGGCGCGACGCGGTGCCGCCCATCCGAAGATCACGATCTCTTCTGCCGCCCAGCTGGCGGCCGTCGACGGCTTCGCGCTCTATCTGCGCGTCATCGATGTCGACACGGCGCTGGCGGACCAAGGGATGACGCTGGCGGATCATGTGGACGCCACTGCGGCGTGCTTCGCCGGTGACCCGGCCACCATCAGCCTGTGGGAGCAACGCCTGGCGGCGACCGGTTATCTGTCTGAACAGGTGGACCCTCACCGTGTCTGGAAAACCGGTCACGCGCGCATCTACGATGTCATCCAGGGATTTCCTCGCATTGTCCCTCCTCTTCCTGAGGGCGTGGATGACCTGAAGTATTCGGTCAGCCTGGCCGCCTGCGCACCCTTCGAAGTTGCGGACGAAGTTCTATCGCCCGTAAGGAGTTCGTGATGTCTGATCTTGAGGAATTCCACCGCGACTTCATCGCCCAGATCCAAGGAAGCGCGGATGCCCTGGGCACCTACGTCCAAGAAGCCTTCTTCGAACGGGTGGGAGAATTCCTCACAGAGGCGGGCGAGGTTGAGCAGGCGGACTATGCGCATTACCGCGGCACAGGCGAAAAAGGGGTGAATCTGCAGGTAACTGGTTCGGGAGGAGATCCCGCGAACGGGGACGACATCCTGTCGCTGATTCTGTGCGATCTTCAACTCACCGAGAGTGTTCGGACGACGAACGCCACTGACCTCAAGGCGCAGTTCAAGAAACTCGTCGAGTTTCTCAGACACGGCCGGAAGGAGAGCTTCCGCAACGCGTTGGAGGAGACCAGCTTGGGTGCCGGGCTGGCTGACATGATCGCTACCCGCTGGACCCGCATCGCGAAGATCAAGCTGATCTTCGTCACCAACTCCGACAACCGCGCCACAGTAGATGCCATGCCCGCAGGATCGATTGATGGCAAGCCGGTCACATACAACGTATGGGATCTGAAACGGCTGAAGGCCTATGCCGAGCAGGGCAAGGCGCGGGCGGAACTGACGATCCGCTTCGCCGAGGACTTCGGCGCTGGGGTCCCTGTCTTGAAGGCCTCCGGCTCGGATGCCTCTCTCGAGAGCTACATCGCCGTCATTCCAGGCCGCCAGTTGGCCGCGATCTACGACGTCTGGGGCGCCAGGCTACTTGAATCCAACGTCCGCAGCTTCCTTCAGGCAAAAGGTGGCGTGAACTTGGGAATCCGCAAAACGATCCTTGAGGAACCACACATGTTCCTCAGCTACAACAACGGCCTTGCCGCGACGGCGGACAAGGTTGAGGTCGTGAGGACGGCGGAAGGTCTGCTCCTTATGTCCGCCGACAACCTCCAGATCGTCAATGGCGGCCAGACGACCGCGTCGCTCCATGCGGCGGCGAAGGCTGCGGGGCGGGGGATGGATGACATCTTCGTCCAGATGAAACTTAGTATTGTGCCGGGGGTCCTATCTGAATCCGTCGTCCCGCTGATCTCGGAATTCGCCAACAGCCAGAACAAGGTCAACGCTGCCGACTTCTTCGCCAACCATCCTTTCCACGTCCGAATACAGCAACTGTCGCGGAAGGTGCTCGCGCCGGCTGGCGAACACGGATATCGCGAGACGAAATGGTTCTACGAGCGAGCTCGGGGTCAGTTTGCCGATGAACGTGGCAAATTGACCGACGCAAAGCGCAAGGTCTGGGATGCGGAATATCCGAAGAGCCAGTTCTTCACCAAGACCGACCTCGCGAAGTTCGAGAACACCTGGAGTGGTCATCCTGACACAGTCAGCCGAGGCGCGCAGAAGAACTTCGGTGCCTTCGCGAAGTCGATCGAGAAGGTCTGGGGCAAGAACGGCGACAGAATCGACGACGGCTGGTTTCGCCGACTGATCTCCAAGGCGATCATCTTCCGCAAGTTGGAGCGGCTGGTCTCGGCGCAGGAATGGTATGAGGGCGGCTATCGCGCCAACATCGTGACCTATGCCATCGCGAAAGTCGCGGCTGATGCCGAGGCCTCGGACAAGGTCGTCGATCTGTCTCAGGTCTGGCGCGCCCAGGACGTGCCTGCGGTCCTAGAGGAAGCCCTGTTGGTCGCTGCGGCCGAGGCACAAGATGCCATCACCTCGCCGCCGCCAGGCGTGCGCAATATGAGCGAATGGGCAAAGAACCAAGCGTGCTGGGAACAGTTCCGCAAACGGAAGCTGACCTATCCGGAGGGCTACTCGGATCTGCTGGTAGATCCGGCAGAAGTTCAGGAAGAGACCAAGGACGGAAAGAACGATCAGAAGCTTACGGACGATCTGACCGATCAGGTGCGGGTCTTTGAACTGGGTGGTCCCTTCTGGGCCAAAGCGCGCGCTTGGGGCAGGGAGAAAAAGTTGCTGAACCAGACGGAGTTCGGGGTTCTAGGCATTTGCGCGCAGATGCCCAAACGTCTTCCGACCGAAGGGCAGATCAAGGTGGCTATCGACGCACTTGCAAAGCTTGAGGGAGAGGGGTTCGGTAAAGAGGAGACAGCCGCCTGACCCCTAGGGCAGCAGAGATCCAACCGCTCTCGCGATCTGAAAGGCGAGGTAGGGCGGCACGGCATTTCCGACCTGATGATACTGCTTGGTCCGCGGACCGCAGAAGAAGTAGTTGTCGGGGAAGGTCTGAAGCCGCGCCGCCTCCCGCACGGTCAAGGACCTGCATTGATGGGGGTCCGGGTGGATGAAGTAGTGACCGTCCTTCGAAATGTGGCTTGTCACCGTAGTCGCCACCCGACCGCCGACTTGGGTCCGGAATCTATCCGCGAAGGCACCCGTGTCGCGGTTGCGATGCTCGGGTAGCAGCCAGTAGGGGAACTCCGAAAGCTTGGGTGCGCGATCCTCTGCAATGGTGAACGCCGAAGAAAACAGGTATCGTCCGAGGTCGTCCGCGATGTGACCGCGGGTCTCATGATGCAGCACGGTCTCCAGTCTTGGATCTTGGAGCCAGTCGGAAAGGGGCGACGGAGGGCGATCATTCGTCGGCATGCTGCTGGAACGATGCTCCGGCAGTCTGCCGGATCCGGCGACCGCCCGCGCTACTGACCTAACGCCATCAGATAGGAAGGAGAGTTTGGCGATGCTCCCCGCGCGGTCTCTGACTACCGTTTGCCAGTCTACGACGCTGTCGCCGGTGGACAGCCCGCTTCTCAGCGGTGGTAGGCCGCGCAGTGCCTCGGCGACCGTCACGGTATCAGAGGGCAGCAGCAGCGGTCCCCGCTCTTGCAGTCCCCGCGCCAAGTCCGAACGGAGTCCGACGACAATCACCCGATGGCGCGCCTGGGGGATACCGTGGTCTTCCGCTCGCACGATAAAGTCTCGTGCCGCGTTGCGACCAGCCCCGGCGTCTGCGGCGATGGCGAGCGGCAGCAGCCGGTAGCCGTCCGCCGCACCCTCCAGGTCGTCCAGAACCCGATCGAAAATTCCGCCGCCATCCACTCGGCTGGACAACATGCCCTTCACGTTCTCCATCACGAAGGCCGCGGGGCGCAGGTGGGTCAGGATACGGACGTATTCCTTGTAGAGGTAATGGCGCCCATCATCCTCTAGGACGTATCCGGTCTTGCCAAGGTTTCGTGACCGTCCGGCAAGTGAGTAGGCCTGACAAGGAGGGCCACCGATCAAGATGGTGTCACCATGCATCCCGTCTCGGGCTTGATCGAGGATTGCGGCCAGCTCCTCGAAGACACCGTCCTGCCCCAGAATCAGCTGTCGCGCCTCATCACAAGCCCTGCGCCAGGCGGCGGGGTGCAGCTCCTCCCACCGCGGTAGGTCGCGTCCGGTGTTCAGCGCGTCGTAATATTCTTTGGGAAAGCCGCCATCGAAAGAACGAAGAAAGGAACGGAGGCGTAGCGTTGCAATGGCGTGATCGTCCATCTCGACCGAGACGCGGATGGCCATCGGCGTCGCCGTCTCCCGACCGGCGCGGGAAAAGCCCTCGCCCAGCCCGCCCGGGCCTGCGAACAGGTCGATGATGGCGTAACTGCGGCCCATGTCGTCTCCTTGGGGTCTAAGAGCGGAATACAGGATGTCGCCTGCCTTTCACCAGGTCCAATCCACCGTGTCATGCACTATATGCCTTCCCATGATGGACATCATGGACAGTCAGACCCGTTCGAAGGTCATGTCGAGCATCCGTGGTCGTGACACGAAGCCTGAGCTGCTGCTTCGGCGGTCCCTCCATGCGCGCGGATTCAGGTTCCGTCTGTGCCAGCGAGATCTCCCCGGGTCGCCCGACATCGTCCTAAGGAAGTGGAACGCGGTGATCTTCGTGCATGGTTGTTTCTGGCACAGGCACTCCTACTGTCGATACGCCACAACGCCGAAGTCTCGTCCGGAGTTCTGGCTTTCAAAGTTTGATGCGAACGTGGCGCGGGATCGGGCAACTCAGTTGGCTCTTCGAAACGAAGGTTGGCGCGTTGCGGTGGTGTGGGAGTGTGCGTTGAAGGTGGATGCTGCAGAAGCCGCGGCGACTTTGATAGACTGGCTCACCGCCGAACCCGCACTTGACCGTATCGAGATTGAGGGTCTAGGGGATAGTCGTCGCTGACTTGGAAGATTACTCACGCTTTAGCGGTATCGTGAACAACGCGAACGAAACCGTCGGCGACCCGCGCTACCCCTTCGACCTCCTCCGCAGCGTGATCACCGTCAGCTTGGAGACGATGAAGGTCGTCCGCGCCTCGCCACCTCTGGAGATATGACTTGGAGATCATCGATGACGCCATGATCGACTTGGCAGAGCAACGCCTCGTGGCGCGTGCTGAGGCGGTTCGTGCTGTGAAATTGGGGCGCACCGTCGAGACAGCTTTCTCGCTGAAAGATATCCAGCAAGGGGCGACGAACGACGGTATCTCTTTGTTGCTGTCAGACGACAAATGGCCATTCCCAAAGACTCAGCCCGCGCTCTACGTCATCCGCGCCGCAGATGAGGAAACTGCGGCTCGGCTGATGAAGGAGTTTCCGGTCGGAAAGCTTCGGGACTTCGCTGGCCCGAGGGTGAACGAGGATTCAGATGGCTCGGCGACGCTCTATGTCGGTAGCTCTGAGAGCGTGCAGAAGCGTCTCACCGAGCATCTGTGGCAGGCGCATATCCGGACCTACGCTATGCACCTTGGTCGCTGGTGCAAAGTGACGGACGGATCGGTGATAGTTAGTGTTCAGGCTATTTTGAACTCCACGGATCGTGCAGTCAGACAGGATCTGGAAGACACCGTCTGGAGGCGGCTTAAGCCGAGACTTGGCAAGTCTGGCGGGCGTTGACTGGCTGACTGAGCTTTCGACGAGCGACCTCAACCGGCAAGATGGTCAAGCTTCAGCCCAGGATAAGCAATCGCGTTCACCAGCTCGACTCGTTGCTGAAGCATTCCCTGCGGCATGATCCCGTAGCGGCCGGTCATCGAACCCTTTGCATGGCCGAGAATGAAGCCGAACTGATCATCGAGATATCCCGCGCGGCGAAGTGCGTCAGCAGCACCATGACGGAAAGAGTAAAGTGAAAGGCCGCGGCCCAACTTGATTCCGATCCGCGTAAGATACTTCCCGAACTCGCGCGAGAAATCGGACATCATCTGCCCACGCTCATTGCGTTTCGCACCCGGAAAGAGCTGTTTGTCTTCAGCTTGCACGCGATCGGCGCGGTATTTCAGAAAGCCCAACCGCAGAAGTTCCGGATGAACCGGGACTACACGCATGGAACCCGCAGTCTTGACCGACTTCCCTTCTCCGTGCGTTTCTCCTTCGGTCGTAATGTGCATTATCCAGTGGCCATGCTCCTGTCGCACATCACTGACAGCGAGCTGCCCGATTTCTCCCGGGCGAGCTCCAGAGAAGAGCATGATCAGCGGCACCCAGAAGCGGTGATCACGGATCAGCCGGTTGCCAGGTCGAGAAATGTATCTCCACTCCGTTTCACTTTGCGCGCCGGCAAATAGTGGTGACTTGAAGAGAGTGTTCATCTGCTCCTCCGTGAAGGGCAACGTCTTGGTTCGCCGCTCCTTCGCCAAGGACATTCCAGAGCATGGGTTGTCGTTGATGAAACCGTTGGATACCGCCCAAGAAAAGAAGGCCGACAGACTGGACAGATATCGATTCACGGTCCGGTCAGACAGAACAGACCTCTTGTGAATGGCATTTGCCTCAACGATCTGGCTGATGTTCATGCCGCGAAAGTCCACGATCTCAGTCGCGCGCACTGGATACTTCATGAGAAGCATTTTCCAGTCGCGGACGTGCTTCTTGTTGACCTTGGAAATTGGAAAGCCAGGACCAACGGTCTCGATGAAGATCGCGATATCGCGACACGATTCATTCATGCGGCTGGCCGAGACGTTTCGTGTGTTCTCCCGTTTGAACACGTCCACCGTCTCGAAGATGCTTTCTCCCGGAATCGCAGCCTCGATGTGATGGCGTCGCTCTAGCGTCGGGGCCTTGACGATGGGGTCGTTCGGCTGGCCGGAGAAGTCACCGCGATCGCGTTCTTCAGCGCGCTGCATGGCCTCGATCTCAGCTCTCATCATGAGCCGCGCCACAACTATCCAGTCGACTGTCGAGCGATCAATGCGCAGCCCGTGCTCTCGCAGGTATTCATCGACTGCGTCCGCGATAAGTGCAGTATCACCTTTCGCCAGGTGCTGGCGCATATGCTGGAGCTTCACCTTGCGGGAGCGGGCGAAGAAGCCGCTGGCATCTTGGGCTACCTTCAACTCCAGAGTTGCATCCAGTAGTGCCAGCGGGTCGATGCCCTTAATCTCGCCTCGTTTGACGCGCAGGTAGATCGCAGCTTTTGCGGCCTCGATCTCGGCCTCGCCGGGTATTTGGGACCGCTGTGCGTCATCCTGCTCAAGCGATGAGGTGTAGTGATCCCAGACGACATGCTCGCGATCAGAAACAACGAGGTTGCGTCGTGCGCGCAGGTCGTCGAACTCTCTTTGCCATTCGGCGATGATCGGCCAGAGTCGGCGCTTCGCCTCGGCCTCGTCCTTCGTCTTCAACGAGAGCTTACGCGTCTGGGTCTTTAAGATCAGCACCAGGTCGGTCGGCACATCCATCCGCGCGTAGTATACGGAAAGACGCTTTGTCAGGTGAGAAATATGGCTCACGTCGGCCTCCAGAAAGCACCTCCGGAGCACCTGGCCGGAACAGTCGACCGGAACAGTCGACCGGAACAGTCAGGTCACAGAAACATGTGTAGTGTCAATCATCTAAGTAGCTTCAATGGCTTGGGCAAAACCGGGTTATGTTCCTCTCGCTCCGACCAAATTCCCGAAATCCTTCAGCGCGGACGGTTGGCCCAGGCAGTTGCGATATAGGTCGCGGTCATCAGGTCCAGATGCGCTCCGCCGCCGTTCTTTGCGATGGTGATCTCGTCTTCAGACCGGCGGGAATACAGCGCCGGGTCATCGTAGAAATCCGCGATCACATGGCTTTCGGTGATCGCGCCTGATGCGATTGGGTCCATCAACTCACCGATGTGATGGACCGTGGTGGCGCGGGCGTCGACGAAGACGCGGGCGCTTTGCATTGCCCGGTCGTCGACTTCCCGCATCGCGGGCGTATAGGCCCCGATCAGGTCAAGATGCTGGCCCGGCTGCAGCCAGTCGCCCTTGACCAGCGGCGCTTTTGCCATCGTGGCGCAGCAGATGATGTCCGCCGCCCGCACCGCGGTTTCCAGATCATCGGCGACGGGCAGACCCATGGCTTCGGCGGTCGCGCGGGTCCGGCTCCAGGCGGTGAAGCGCGCGTCGGGGAAGAGGCTGGAATAGGCCTGCACCATGTTCTGCGCTACGACCCCCGCGCCGACCAGCAGGATATTGCGGCTGTCCTTCCGCGCGAGGCGGCCGGCCGACAGAAGACTGTCCCCCGCCGTCTTCCACTTGGTCACCAGGTGAAAGTCGATCAGCGCGGTCAACTCGCCCGTGACGTCATCAAAGAGGTTGACGATCCCGTTGATCGTGGGGACACCGCGCCCGGCATTGCCAGGAACGATGGTGCCGATCTTGACCAGCGAGCCCAACCCGTCGATCCAGGCCGCGCGGTCCAGAAGCGTATCCTCGCCACGATAGAGGAAGATGTCCTTGATCTCGGCCCTCGGCAGGCGGTGCCCGGCCTCCAGCGCTTGGGTCAGGCCATGCCAGTCGAGATAGCGCTCTGCGTCCTGCCCGATGGTCTCGACGGTCATATGCCTGCTTCCTTTCTGGTCAACAGTTCCTCGGCCACCAGCCGTTCGGCCCAGCCTTGCCAGCTTTCGAACTGATGCGTGCGCCAGCCCCGGCGGGCGGCGGCCGTGACGTTCTCGGCCTTGTCATCGGCGAAAAGCAGGCGGTCAGGGGGCAGGCCACAGTCGTCCTCAACCGCCTGATAGATGCGCGGGTCGGGCTTCGAGATCTTCAGACGGCCCGAGACATACTCGCGGTCGAACTCCCCAAGGAAATCAAGCTTTTCGCGGGCTTCCTCATAGGAATAGCTGCCGAAGTTCGTCAGGCAGAAGACCGGCACGCCCTTTCCCCGCAAGGCCCGCAGCAGCGCGATGGAGCCTTCGATCCGGGGGCTCGCCAGTTCGATCCAGCGGTCATACCACATGCGAACCTCAGGGGCCCAGTCCGGGTGGCGGTCGGCCCAGTCGTAGATCGTCTCGCGGAACAGGGCCCCGTCGTCGACCAGCGCGTTCATTGCGTGAAGGTCCACGGCGTCGAACAGCGCACGGCGGCGGGCCTCGCCCAGCACCCGGTCGTAGAAGGCTTCGGGCTGCCAGCGCGTCAGCACATTGCCGATGTCGAAGATCACTGCCTCAGGCTGCATCGCCCACCCGTTTCCGCACCGTTTCGCGCCAGATCACATAAAGGCCGGACCCGCAGATCAGCGCAATCCCAACCCAGGACACCGCATCCGGGAAAGTGCCGAAGACGACGAGGCCCCAGAAGATTGCCAGTGGCATGCCGACATATTCAAACGGCGCGATCAGCCCGGCTTCCGTCGTGCGATAGGCCTGGGTGACCATCAGCCCGCCGATGCCCACCGACAGCCCCGTGGCCAGGAAGACCGGCCAGTCGTGCAAGGGCGGCCAGATCCACGGGCGGAAGAGAAAAGCCCAGAGCTTGTCCTCGGTCGCAAGATGCCCGTCGCCGACCCAGAGGCCCATGCAAAGGCTGACCACGATGAATCCGGCCTGCACATAGAACGACAGGGTCATCGCGCTTTCAGTGCCTCCCATGTGCCGCGCCAGAAGGTTCCCGCTGGCATAGAGGATGGCCGAGATCAGCACCAAAAGGGCGGCGGGCTGGATCACCCCGGCCCCCGGCCGCAGCATCACGATCACGCCGACCATGCCCACGATGACGGCGGCCCAGCGCCGAGGTCCGACCTTCTCGCCCAGAAAGACGATGGAAAGCAGCGTGATGACAATGGGGCTCACATAGGCCACCGCGATGGCATCGGCCAAGGGCATGGCGGCGAGGCCGACGAAGAACGTGACGTTGGACACCATCACGATCACGACCCGCAGCAGATGCGTGACCGGGCGGCCGGTGGCAAGCTGGGAAAAGCCGCGGTCGGACCAGGCGACAATCGCCAGGATGAAGGCCAAGGCCACGAAGGCCCGGATCAGGATCACCTGGTGCAGCGCATAGCCGTCCGACAGGAACTTGATCGACACATCATTGACCGAAAAGATCAGAGTGCCGCCAATGGCGAAGAGGATGCCGGTCAAGGCGGGGGAACGGGCCATGCTGGCAGATGAACCGGGCGGTCCGGTGCCGTCTGTCCCGCCCGCGACATCCGTTGACGCGGGCAGGCGAGTCCCCCGGTAAGCGCCGGTGGTCAGGGCGACGTCGTCGCCCCGCTGGCGGCGGTCAATTCGTCGACCTTGGCTTGCAGGGCTGCCGCCTGTTCGGACAGCGAGGTCTTTTCGGCCTCAAGCGCTGCAATCTTCTCGGTCAGGCTCTTGCTTTCGGCCTCAGCGGCTTCGGCGGCCTGTGCCATCTCGGCTTCCAGCGCCGCGAGTTTTTCCGCCATCGCCGCCCGCTCGGCCTCGGCTGCCGAGGTGGCTTCGCCGGATGCAGCAGCTTGCGTTTCCGCGTCGGCGGCCAGCTTGTCGACCTGCCCCTGCAGCGTTGCCACCTGATCGGCCAGCGCGGCCTTCTCACCCTCGATGGTGGTCAGCGCGGCCTCTTTTGCGGCGAGTTCCGTCTGGACGCCGGCAACCTTCTGGCTCGACTGGTAGGCGTAGAAGCCAAGAATGGCGAGCGAGGCCACCACAATGGCCAGCAGCAGGTTTCTCATCGATACGTCCCCCAGACGGCTTCCCTTGGGCGGCATCCTGACCATAGGACGCGGCATCGCACAAGCCATTTGGCAGCATGACCGGGGTGGGTTTGTTGCGCTGGGAGTCTTGCCGAAAGGTAAACCGGATGTCGCAAGCCTTTGGATTCATTCAGGTCGTAGTGCTGTCCACACCGGACGGGTCAGTTAGCCGGGGTCGGCGAAGACCTGAACCCAATAATAGCGCAAGGGAGAGCGGCTGCCCCGAAGCGGTCGGTCATCCGGCTGGTAGACCACGGCGATTCCGGTCTCGGACATCCCGCAGTTCAGCATGTTGCGCCGGTGGCCCGCGCTGCGCAGCCAGCCTGTCACCACCTCACCTGCGGTTTCCTGCCCTGCCGCGATATTCTCCGCTGCCGACCGGTAGCTGTAGCCCTGCCGCGCGATCCGCGCCGAGAACCGGCTGCCGTCCCGGCCGGCATGGGCGAAGAAGTTCTGTTCGGCCATCGCCCGGGCATGCGACTTTGCTGCCGCCGCAAGTTTCGGGTTGATCCGCAAGGGCCCGCAGCCCGCCTTGGCCCGGGCGGCGTTGACGGCGGTCAGGACCGAGTCTGCAGGCCCCGCTGCTGCCGGACTGCCCGCAGCGACGGCGAAGGCCAGCAGGCTAGCCGAGGAAAGCCTGCGCATGGAACGACACATGGTCTTCCATGAAGGTCGAGACGAAGAAATAGCTGTGGTCATAGCCCTTCTGCATCCGGAACGTCCCCCCTTGCCGCGCCTGGGCCATAGCTTCGGCCAGTGCTTCGGGGCGGAGCTTGTCGAGGAACTGGTCGGAGGCGCCCTGATCGACCAGAATCGGCCCGTCAAACCCACGGCGCCGCATCAGCACCGTGGCATCATGCGCGGCCCATGACGACTCGTCCGCTCCGAGGTAGGCAGAAAATTGCGGACGGCCCCAGTCGCTCGCGGTCGGGTTGCAGATCGGGGCGAAGGCCGAGGCGGACTTGAACCGCCCCGGAAAGCTCATCGCGATGGTCAGCGCGCCGTGCCCGCCCATCGAATGCCCGGTGATGCCTTGCACCTCTTCGGCCAGGGGGAAGGCGTTGAACAGCAGGCGGGGCAGCTCTTCGGTCACATAGTCCCACATCCGGAACTGTGGGGCCCAGGGTTTCTGGGTGGCGTTGACATAGAAGCCCGCCCCCTGCCCCAGCGCGAAGTCGGGATCGTCTGCCACTCCTGCGCCACGCGGAGAGGTGTCGGGGAACACCAGCGCGATCCCGGCCTCGGCGGCCCATCGCTGGGCACCGGCCTTGATCATCGCATTCTCGTGCGTGCAGGTCAGGCCCGAGAGATACCACAAGAGCGGCACCGGACCGTCCTCGGCCTGCGCGGGCAGGAAAAGGCCGAAGGTCATATCACAGGCGCAGGCCTGCGAGGCATGGCTGTAGACGCCCTGCACGCCACCGAAGGCCCGGTTCTCCGAGACGGTTTTCATGGGTTGCCTCCCTGGCTGATAAGCGCGATCGCGATGGTCACGGTCAGGACCGACGCGGCCGTCGACAGAAGTATGGCGGTGGACACCCGCTGCGGCGCGACCTGATAATGCTGCGCAAGGATGAAGACATTGCCCGCCACCGGCAAGGCCGAGGCCGCGATCATCACGCCCGCCGCGTAGCCGCCCACCCCCAGCGCCCAGCAGGCCCCGGCCACGGCCAGAGGGTGCAGCACCAGTTTCGACAGCGACAGCCAGGCGGCGTCCTCGACCCGTTCAGCGGAGCGTCCGGCCAGCGAGGCCCCGATGGCAAACAGTGCGCACGGGGTCGCGGCGGCACCGAGGAGCGTCAGGAATTCGTTGACCGGGCCGGGCAAAGCAAGGCCGGTCGCGCCCCAAAGGATGCCCAGGACCACCGAAACGATCATCGGGTTCTTCGCCAGCCCGACCGCCAGAATGCCAAAGGTCTGCAGGTTGACCCGCCCGGCGCGCAGGCCGGTGATCACCATCGTCAGGATCGAGGAGAAGACGATCAGGTCGACCGCAAGGACCAGAAGGACCGGACCGACGGCCTGAGGGCCGAGCAGCAGCGACAGCATCGGGATGCCAAGGAATCCCACGTTGCCGATGACGCCGGTATGCGCCTCGAAGACAGCCTCTTCCCGGCTGGTGCCCCGCGCCACCGCAACCGCTGCAACGACCAGCCAGACTGCCGTCGTGCCCAGAAGATAGGCCAACACGAAAGGCCAGCTGAAGATCGCCGCCACGTCCAGATTGGCGGCAAACCCGAAGAGCATGGCCGACAGCGCGAAATAGAAGACGAACCGCGTGAGATAGGCCGTCGCTTCTTCCGAAAAGAACCGGGTACGTCCGGCAAGATAGCCGACCCCAATCAGGGCAAAGAACGGCACCGTCTTCAGAAATATCGCCAGCATGCCGCGTTGGTGTCACGTCAGGGCGGAAAGGGCAAGAACGGGGGGCAGAGAATCGGGCGATGTCAGCCGGTTGCAGCGCCTGGCAAGTGCCCGGGATAGCCGCGCAGATCAGCGGATGATGTGGCAAAAGCTGGGCAAAGACTTGTGACGGGACTGTTGCGGTTTTTCGCACCCATTTAGCGTTGATCACGGCGCAACCCACAACTTGCAGCGGAAAGCCCGGAACCACGGACAATATGAGCTTTTGCCTACTCATCGGCAGGTTGAACGATTGTGGCGAAAAACGACCGTATTGGCTTCACGTTTTGGCCTAACTCATTGGCTAAGTGTTACCGATACCGGCCCTCATTCTGGGGGAATTCGAGGCCGGTGGAATGGGAACAGGAATGACCGCTGCCGCGCTGAAGATCGACGAAAGCGACGAAGGACCCAGCGCAGACGAGCTGGCCCCGGGCACCCGGCTGCTGTTTGGCCAGTTCACCATCAAGTCTTTCGTCAACAGCGGCGGGTTCGGGATCGTCTATCTGGCCCTCGACTCGCTGGACCGTCAGGTGGTCATCAAGGAGTGCTTTCCCAGCGCTTATTGCCGCCGGATCGGCATGACGGTTGGCGCGCGCTCGCGGGCGCAGCAGGACGACTTCCGCGCCGCTGTCCAGCACTTCATGCAGGAAGCCGTGACGCTGTCGCAGCTGGATCACCCGAACATCGTCAAGGTGCATCAGGTCTTCGAATGCAACGAGACCGCCTACATGGCGATGGATTTCATCGATGGGCATGACCTCTTGCAGACGGTCGAAGGCAGTGCGCCGCCGCTTCGCCCCAAAGAGATCATTGCCCACCTGCACAGCATGCTGGATGCCGTCGGCCATGTGCATGCCAAAGGGCTTCTGCACCGCGACATCTCGCCCGACAACATGATCCTGGACCGGGCCAAGGGTCAGCCCGTGCTGATCGACTTCGGGGCCTCGCGCAAGGAAGTGACGCGGAAAAGCCGGGCCGTCTCGGGCCTGCGCGTGGTCAAGGACGGCTATTCTCCGCAAGAGTTCTATGTCACCGGCAGCAAGCAGGCGCCGTGCAGCGACCTTTATGCGCTGGCCGCGAGCTTCTACCATCTCATTTCGGGCGAGACGCCCAAGACCTCGCAAGAGCGGCTGTCAGCAATCGCCGGGCGCGAGAGCGACCCGCTGCGTCCCCTGTCGGGACGGTTCCGCGCCTATCCGCCGAATTTCCTGAAAGCGATCGACAAGGCGATGTCGATCTTCCCGCGTGACCGGCTGCAGTCGGTCGACGATTGGCGCGCGATGCTGGGCGATGTCGAGGGTCGGCAGGTCATCGCGAGCGTAGAATATCCGGTCGAACCCAAGGCCGTCGCACCGGTGGCCGAAGCGGCTCTGCCGGTTGTCGCGACGTTGCCCAGCGAACCCGCGCCCGCTGTGGCGCAACCTGTGGCCCGGGCGCCCAGTATCCTGCAGAACCCCAAGGACGTGCTGGTGACGGCGGCTGCAGCAACGCTTCTCTTGGTCGGGCTTCTGTCCCTGCCCGACGTGTTTCAGCGGGAAGCGGTCGTTTCGGCCCAGCCCAGGACGATCCCGGAGGCGACGACGATCCCGGCTGCTCAGACGGCCGAAAGCCTGTCTGTCGTGAACTCGCTGCGTCTGCCGAACGGGATGACCTTCGAGGCGGTCGAGACAGCGACCGGAACTCTGACGGTCGTCGCAGACATCCCTGCAGGGATCGAGACGACGATGCAGGTGGGCGACGTGCTTCTTGTCTATGGCGCTTCAGGCGAGTCGCTTGGAACGGCGATGGCCTTGCATGACATACTTCAGCGCGAGTTTTCGGCTGGAGTTACAACTTACGGTTTTGTGATTCGGCGCGGTACCAGTACAATGGATGCAGATTTCCGGCTAGGGGTAGCCGGCTAAACCTGCGTTTGAAGAGATTCTAGACGGGGAGAAACCATTGTGAAATTCCTTCGCACAATCTTCGGGGAAACCGACGAGGCGGGTCAAGCAAACGGGACGGTCGAAGCTGGCCCCGATCCGGTCATGGCGGCCCTCGCGGAACTGGAAGTGAAGCGGTTGCGTCAGGCGCTGGCCGCGGCCTCGCCCGCGCCTGCCTCGGAGCCGGAGGTGCAACCCGAAGCTGACGTGCAGATTGCCCGCCCAAGCCGCGTGGTCAAGGCAAAGGCCTCGCTGCCCGAAGGTGTCGCCCCAGCTGCGCGCAGCATCTGGGACATCGAGGATGAACCCCCGAAAGCCATCAACCCCGGCTTTGCCGAAGGCACTGCGGGCTCGTCTCCCCGTCGCCCGACCCGCACCAAGACCCGCGTCCTCGGTTTCGAGGCGCAGCCTGCCGCTGTCGTGCCCCTGTTCGAAGGCGCCGAGGGCCTGCCCATCGCCACGGCCAGCCCCTCGGGCGGCAAGGCCTATGTGATGTTCCCGGCCGGTTGGCTGATCGTCAAGGACGGCCCCGGCAAGGGCGCCTCCTTCGCTCTGTCACAGGGCGTGTCGCAGATCGGTCGCGGCACGGATCAGACCGTGTCGCTTGACTATGGCGATATGGCGATCTCGCGCCAGAACCATGCTGCGATCGCCTATGATGCGCAGTCGCATGAATTCCACGTCGGTCACGGTGGCAAGTCGAACCTGGTGCGGGTGAATGGCCGTCCGCTTCTGTCGACCGAAACAGCCCGCGACGGCGACGAGATCCAGATCGGTGAGACCACTTTGGTCCTGAAGGTGCTTTGCACGCCCGAGTTCAACTGGTCCTCCTACGAGGCGGAAGGAGACGGGCATGATATGGCGATCGCGTGAACCCCGTTACGACGTCGCCTCCGGCATCAGCCAGGGCGCCCGCAACTATCAGGAAGACGCGATCACTGCGGACTTCCCTGTCGGGGCCGAGGCGGGTTTTGTCGTCCTTGCGGATGGCATGGGCGGGCACGCGGCAGGCGATGTTGCGTCGAAGATCGTCCTGACCGAGGTCTATTCCGAGCTGAAGTTCCATTACGCGGATGTCGAGGCTTTTGAACGCCGAGCCCCGGAGATCCTGCGCAACGTGGCCGACTTCGCCAACGAGACGCTGCGCGACCACGCGGCACAGCACCCGGAAACCGAAGGCATGGGGGCAACCCTGGTGGTTCCGGCTTTGGTCGAGAACCGGCTCTGGTGGATATCGGTGGGCGACTCGCCGCTGTTTCTGTATCGCAACGGTCTGCTGACCCAGTTGAACGAAGATCATTCGATGGGGCCGCAGATCGACTTCATGGTGCGGTCGGGCCTGTTGGATGCCAAGCTGGCCGCCAATCACCCTGACCGCAACTGTCTCATGTCCGTGCTGATGGGCGCGAAGATCGCAAAGGTCGATTGCCCGACCCGTCCATTCGAGTTGAAGGCCGGGGACATCGTCGTCTGTTCGTCGGACGGGCTGCAATTCCTGAACAATGCACAGATCGCGAAGATCCTGGGGAAGTACCGCAAGTCGCGGTCGACCGAGATTGCCGAGCGTCTGCTGGACGAGATTTACAAGCTTGATGATCCCGATCAGGACAACATCAGCTTTACGATCATCAAGGTGAACGACGCTTCGGTGCGCCCGAAGCCCGCGCGCCCGGATCAGGCGTCGGTCGCCGTAGCCCGCCCGCGCGGCCTGACGACCGTGGCAGCCGAGCCCATTCTGCAGCCGATCCCTCCGGTCGAGGACGCTCCGGCCATTGCTGAGCCCGAGGAGGTCGCGGCAACTGTCGCCCTGCCGATGGCAGAGGTGGTCGAGATCGAAACCGCAATGCGCGAGGTCGCACAGGACGCGGCTGAGGAATCGGCGGATGCCCTGACGGAAGAGCAGTTGGTCGTGGTGCCGCGCAGGTTTGCGGCACTGGCCTGACCGGACAGCGCAAGGTCAGGCGCGAAAGACGCTCAGGATCTGGTCCAGGGGCTTTTTCCGCTTGGCGACTGCGGGCACCGTGGCGCTGTCGGCGGGATAGCCGACCGGCAGGATCATCACCGGCTTTTCGTGTTCGGGCCGCCCGCAGAGGGGCCCGAGGAACTTCATCGGGTTCGGCGTGTGTTCCAGGCACACAAGGCCCGCATGGTGGATCGCGGTGATCAGCATGCCCGTCGCGATGCCCACGCTTTCGGGCACGTAGTAGTTCTTGTAGCGGCTGCCATCCTCGGTCATCCCGTAGCGTTGCGCGAAGACAACGATCAGCCAAGGCGCGTCGGTCAAATGCGGCTTCGACACGCCAGTCCCGATCGGTTCCAGCGCCGCCAGCCATTCGTCCCCCGCCCCCCCGGAATAGAAGGCGCGCTCTTCATCTTCGGCCCCTTCGCGGATGCGGGCCTTCATGGCCGGATCGCTGATCGCGACGAAGTGCCAGGGCTGGTGGTTGGCCCCCGATGGCGCGGTCCCGGCCGCCGCGATGCAGGCTGCGATCACCGCTTCGGGCACGGGCCGGCTGGAATAGTCGCGCACCGAGTGACGCTTGCGCATATAGGCCAGAAAGCGCTCTGCGGCAGCCTGGGCTTCCGCGTCATCGACTTGGACGCGGTCCGGCAGCGGCAGTGCCTGATAGCTGACCTCGCCCTTGCGATACATCACCCGCCCCCGATCAATACCCCTGCCGCAAAGACCAAAGCACCGCCAAGCACGACCTGCAAGGCCGCGCGCAGGAACGGGGTTTCCATATAGCGGTTCTGGATCCAGGCGATGGCCCAAAGCTCGACGAAGACCACGATCATCGCGATCGTAGTTGCGGTCCAGAAGTCCGGGATCAGGTAGGGCAGCGCGTGGCCAAGTCCGCCGATGGTGGTCATCACGCCCGAGGCGAGACCGCGTTTGAACGGTGAGCCGCGCCCCGACAGCACACCATCGTCATGCGCGGCTTCAGTAAACCCCATGGAAATGCCAGCGCCCACCGAAGCTGCAGTGCCGACAAGGAATGTCGTCCAGGTGTCCTGTGTGGCGAAAGCGGTCGCGAAGATCGGCGCGAGGGTGGAGACCGAGCCATCCATCAGACCCGCCAACCCCGGCTGCACCCAGGTCAGGATGAACTGGCGTTTGGCGGTCTGATCCTCGTCGCTGCGGGCATCTGCCGAAAGGTGGGTCTCCTCCAGCCGCTGCGCATGGCGTTCGTGCCCGGCTTCGGCAGCGGCAAGGTCGCCCAGCAGTTTGCGGGTCGAAGCGTCCTCGGTGCGGGCCGCAGCGCGGACGTAGAAGTCATGCGCCGTCTTCTCCATCGTCGCCGCCTCGCCCCGCATCGTCTCGATCGACAGCGACTGCGACAGCCAGACCGGGCGACGGGCGTAGAAGCCCGCGACATGTTCGCGCCGGAGGAGCGGGATCACCTCGCCAAAGCGCACGCGGTGCAGGTCGATCAGGCGCTGGCGATGACCATCCTCCTCCACCGCCATGCCGTCAAACACCGCAGCCGAGGCGGGATAGTCCGACCGCAGCCGTTCGGCAAAGCTGCGGTAGATGCGGGCGTCGTCCTCTTCCGAGGAAATCGCAAGGGCCAGCACCTCTTGTTCTGTCAGATCGGCAAAGCGGCGGCGGAAGGTCAGCGATGACAGCACGGGAAGCACCTGTTCTGGAATGATTCTAATCTAGCGGGCCCGGCGGGCTGTGCAATGCGATAATCTGAACCGCAGAGTTCAAAACCTCTTGCAAGACTGAACTGGTGAGTCTAGAAGTAATTCTGAACCGAAGAGTTCAAAATGGAGATCGAAATGGAACGTATCGCGCTTGCTCTTGTTGTCTCTCTGTCCCTAGCCGTCCCGGTCGCGGCGCAGTCGCTGAACATCCTTTTGCCGACGCTGACTTTCCCGACAGACACCGTCACGCCTTCGACCAAGGGCTGCACTGCGGACACGGCCAAACCGGTCTGCCAGCTGGCCGAGTGACCCTCGCATCGCTTGCCGCGCCGGACAGTGATGATCTATGGTTCCCCTCAGGGGGAACGATGAACGTCACCATCAACCACGGGGCCGATACCGCGGTCCGGCGCGGCCGCAAGTTCGACCAGGTGCTTGAAGGGGCGCGCAAGGTGTTCATGCGCGACGGTTTCGAGCGTGCCTCGGTCGACGACATCGCGCGTGAGGCCGGGGTGTCGAAGGCGACGATCTACGCCTATTTCCCCGACAAGCAGCTTCTGTTCCTGGAAGTTGCGCGCTGCGAATGCCACCGCCAGACCGAGGAGGCCGAGGCGATGGTTGAGGGCGATGTCCCGGTCCGCGTCGCGCTGACCATCGCGGCCGAACGGATCGTGGCCTTCCAGCTGTCGGACTTCGGCCAGCGGATGTTCCGCATCGTGGTCGGAGAAGGTGAGCGTTTCCCGGGCCTTGGCCGCCAGTTCTACGATTTCGGGCCCGGGCTGATCCACCAGCGGCTGGTGCATCACCTGGGTTGTTATGTCCAAAGCGGGGCGTTGCGCATTGACGATCTGGACCTTGCCGCCGACCAGTTCGCGCAGCTGTGCAAGGCGACGATCCATGAAAAGCTGATCTTCGGCATGGCCGAAACGATCACGCCCGAGCTTGCGCACCGCTCCGTCCATGGCGCGGTGGACATGTTCCTCGCGCGCTATGGGGTAGCTTGAGGCCCAGAATCCTTCAGCAAGGATTTTGACAAATTCCTTGCTCAAGGAATTTGGTCACCCGTTCTCGCGCAGGACCGTCCCCGCGAGATAAAGCGAGCCGCAGATCAGGACCCGCGCCTCTGGCGAACGGGTCGCAATCCCAGCCAGCGCCTCGGCCACCGAACCGGCGGTCACCGCCGTGATGCCCGCGGCCAGCGCGGCGTCGCGGGTGACCTCGGCGGGCAGGGTATTCTTCTCGCCCGGGATCGACACCGCGTGCAGTTGGGCCACATACGGTGCAAGCGGGGTCATGTACCCGGTCACATCCTTGGTGTTCAACATCCCGCAGATCAGGTGAGTTTCCCGCTTCGGCATCCGCGCCAGTGTGGCCGCCACGGCCTCGCCCCCCGCCGGGTTGTGGCCGCCGTCCAGCCAAAGCTCGACCTTCGGCGCGGCCTCGACCAAAGGACCATTGCGCAGGCGCTGCATCCGGGCGGGCCAGAAAGCCTTGGTCACTGCCGCTTCGCAAGCAGCCTCGTCCCGGCCAAGCGCGCGCAGCGCCGCAAGCGCCGCGCCCGCGTTCTGGATCTGATGGGGGCCGGGCAGATTTGGCAGGGGCAGGTCCAGAAGGCCGTTTTCGTCCTGAAAGACCAGCCGCCCGCGATCCTCGAAGGCGTTCCAGTGCTGCCCGAAGGCCAGAATCGGGGCTCCCATCCGCGCGGCCTTCGCCTCGATCACCGCAAGGCCTTCGTCGGACTGCGGACCCACGATGACGGGCACCCCGCGCTTGACGATCCCGGCCTTTTCACCGGCAATCGCCGCGACCGTGTCCCCCAGAAACGCCTGATGGTCGAGGCTGACTGGCGTGATGATGGTCAGCCGGGGTTTGTCGACCACATTCGTCGCATCTAGGCGACCGCCCAGGCCGACCTCAAGCAGGGTCCAGTCTGCCGGGGTCCGGGCAAAGGCAAGGAACGCAGCACAGGTGGTGATCTCGAAGAAGGTGATCTCATCCGGCCCGTTCTTCCGGACGCATTCGTCCAGCAAGGCCGTCAGCGCGGGTTCGCTGATCAGCTCACCCGCCAGCCGGATGCGTTCGTGAAAGCGTGCAAGATGCGGCGAGGTATAGGCGTGGACACGGTCCCCGCCCGCTTCCAGCCCGGCACGGATCATCGCCTGCGTCGATCCCTTGCCGTTTGTCCCGGCGATGTGGATCACCGGGGGAATCGCGCGTTCGGGATTGCCGAGTGCGGCCAGCAGGCGTTCGACGCGGCCCAGGGTCAGGTCGATGACCTTGGGATGCAGCGTCATCATCCGATCGAGGATGACGTCAGAGCCGAGAGCCATGGGTCAGCCGCCCGCCGCGGCCTTGGCCTCGGTCGGCGGCGCAAGGTCGCCCTTGATCGCCGGGGGCTGACCGGTGAGCATCCGGATCAGCGTCACCAGCTCGTCCTTCATGGACTTCCGGTGCACCACGCGGTCCAGCATCCCGTGGTCCAAGAGGTATTCCGCGCGCTGAAAGCCCTCGGGCAGCTTCTCGCGGATCGTCTGTTCGATCACCCGCGCGCCGGCAAAGCCGATCTGGGCGTTGGGTTCGGCAATCTGCACGTCGCCCAGCATCGCATAGCTGGCCGTCACGCCCCCGGTCGTCGGGTGGGTCAGGACGACGATGTAGGGAAGTCCCGCCTCTTTCAGCATCTGCACCGCGACGGTCGTGCGCGGCATCTGCATCAGGGACAGCATGCCTTCCTGCATCCGCGCGCCGCCCGACGCGCTGAACAGCACCAGCGGGCGCTTGAGCTTTACCGCGCGTTCCGCCGCCGCGATGATCGCGTTGCCGACGTTCATGCCCATTGACCCGGCCATGAAGGCAAAGTCCTGCGCGGCGGCGACGATGGGCGTGCGGTTGATCTCGCCCTCGGCCACCAGCATCGCGTCTTTCTCGCCGCTGGCCTTTTGCGCCGCCTTGATGCGGTCGGTGTATTTCTTCTGGTCGCGGAAATGCAGCGGATCGACCACCGCATCGGGCACCTTCACCTCGGTGAAGATCCCGCCGTCAAACAGCGCCTCGAACCGTTCGCGCGGGCTGATCGCCATGTGGTGATCACAGGTGCCGCAGACGTTCTGGTTGGCCGCAAGTTCCCGGTGGAACAGCATGGTCCCGCATTCCGGGCACTTCGTCCACAGGTTCTCGGGCACCTCACGGCGCGAGAACAGCGAGTTGATCTTCGGGCGGACGTAGTTGGTGATCCAGTTCATGCGCTGCCTGCTGCCCCTTCGCTCAGCTTCCCGAGATAAGGCCCGGCGGGCGGAAATGCAATCTTCCCCGGCCCTGCATCGGCGGTGAAACTTCCCGCCGGGCTGACCGTAGCTGAAGGGGAAAGCCGGAGGAATGCGATGCCAAACCGATCCCCAAACGGACCCCTCATCTACCGCCAGCGCCTGATCACCCGGATCACGCATTGGGTCTGGGCGATCTGCCTGTTCTTCCTGATGCTGACCGGCCTGCAGATCTTCAACGCCTTCCCGAGTCTGCACATCGGTAAGGAATCGGGCTTCGACTATGACAACGCGATTCTGGAAATCGGCGCGGTCGAGGCTGAAGACGGCCTGCGTGGCGTGACGCGGGTGCTTGGAACCGAGTTCGACACGACCGGCATCCTGGGTGTGTCAGATGGCGAAGCCCGAGCATTTCCCGCCGCCCTGACCATCCCGTCGAAGACCAGCCTCGCCACCGGCCGCATCATCCATTTCTTCTTCGCCTGGGTGCTGGTGGGGACGCTTGCCCTTTGGCTTGTCGCATCCACGCTGAACGGACACCTGCGCCAGCTGATCCCCAGCTTGGCCGACCTGCGCGCCCTGCCGCGTGACATTGCCGACCATGCCCGGCTGCGCTTTCATCATACGGGCGAGTATTCTGTCCTGCAGAAACTCGCTTATGCCTCTGTCCTGTTTCTGGCCCTGCCGCTGATGATCCTGACCGGGTTGTCGATGTCGCCCGGCTTCAACGCCGCAGCACCCTGGCTTCTGGACCTGTTCGGGGGCCGCCAGACTGTGCGGACAATCCATTTCCTGACGATGGTCGCTCTAGTGGGCTTCTTCGCCGTCCACATGGCGATGATCCTTTTGGCAGGGCCTTTCAACGAGATGCGGTCGATCCTGACCGGCTGGTATCGCACGGATGGAGGAAAAGATGCTTGATCGTCGCAGACTTCTCTTGGGCGGGGCGGCACTTGCCCTGTCCGGCTGCAAGGTGTTTGACAGCGCGACGGATGGGGACAGCGCGCTGCGCCGCCTGTTCGCCAGTCACGAAGGCCTGACCCGGACCGCCCAGCGCGCCGTGATCGGCGACCGACTTGCCCCCGAGTTCTCGGAGGCCGACATCCGTCAGGGGCAGCGCCCGAATGGCTCGGTCGATCCCGACAGCGCCGCCTATCGACAGATGGCCGAAACCGCGTTCCGCGATTACCGTCTGACCATCACCGGGCTGGTGGAAGCCCCGGTGTCGCTGTCACTCGCAGACCTGAGCGCGCTGCCGTCGCGCACTCAGATCACCCGGCACGATTGCGTCGAGGGGTGGAGCTGCATCGCCAAATGGCAGGGCGTGCCACTGGGGACGGTCCTTAACGCGGCCCGTCCGAAACTCACCGCCCGCTATGCCGTCTTCCACTGCTTCGACGCCATCGAACGCAGCCTGTCGGGCGAGGTGTTCTACTACGAAAGCATCGACCTGATCGACGCCTTCCACCCCCAGACGATCCTCGCCTATGCGATGAACGGGGCGCCCCTGCCCGTGGCGAACGGCGCGCCTCTGCGGCTGCGGGTCGAACGGCAGCTGGGCTACAAGATGGCCAAGTACGTGCACACGATCGAGCTGACCGACAGTCTGGTGAACCTAGGCGCAGGAAAGGGCAGCTACTGGGCCGACCGGGGCTATGAGTGGTACGCGGGGATCTGAGGACCCAAATTCCTTAAGCAAGGAATTTGTCGAAATCCTTCCTGAAGGATTTTGGTGCGTCAGCCCCAGGTCGGGTGGAATTTCCCGGCGGGGGACAGGGTGAAGATCTCGCAGCCCGTGGCCGTGACCCCCACTGAATGCTCGAACTGCGCGGACAGCGACTTGTCGCGGGTGACCGCGGTCCAGTCGTCGGCCAGCACCTTCGTCTCGGGGCGGCCAAGGTTCACCATCGGCTCGATGGTGAAGAACATGCCTTCTTCGAGGACCGGGCCTGACCCGGCACGTCCATAATGCAGCACATTCGGCGGCGCGTGGAAGACGCGGCCCAGGCCGTGGCCGCAGAAGTCGCGGACGACGGACATCCGCTGCGCTTCGACGTAGGACTGAATCGCATAGCCGATGTCACCGAAGGTGTTGCCGGGCTTCACGGCGGCAATCCCGCGCATCAGGCCTTCGTGGGTCACATCGATCAGCCGCTCGGACTTCCGCGCCAGCTGACCGGCGACATACATCCGGCTTGTGTCACCATACCAGCCGTCGACGATCACCGTGACGTCGATGTTCAGGATGTCGCCATCCATCAGCACCTTCGTTCCCGGTATCCCGTGGCAGACAACGTGGTTCACGCTGATGCAGGACGCGTGCTTGTAGCCCTTGTAGCCGATCGTGGCCGAAGTCACGCCGCGCCGGTTGATGTCTTCGGTGATGAAGTCGTCGATCACTGCGGTCGTGGTGCCCGGAACCACCAGTGCCGCAACGGCATCCAGAATTTCCGCCGCGACCCGACCCGCCGCGCGCATGCCCGCGAAATCCGCATCCTCATAGATGCGGATGCCGTCCCTGGTGATCCTGCCGCGCACGTCGTCCAAAGCCGTCTCCTTGGCCCTTACATAAGTCGCCCGGGCGGAATTGGCCAGAGGCCGGGGTTTGAAACCCGCCGATGCTTGGCTATACCTGCTGCACGAAATAGCGAGGGCGTGCGATGACCAATCCGACCGCGGCGATGCTGGTGATCGGCGACGAGATCCTGTCGGGGCGCACCCGCGATTCCAACATGCATTTCCTGGCCGGAGAGCTGACCCGGACCGGCATTCCGCTGTGTGAAGTCCGCGTCGTGCCGGATATCCATGCCGAGATCGTCGCGGCAGTCCGGGCGCTGGCGGCAAAATACACTCATGTCTTCACCAGCGGAGGGATCGGCCCGACGCATGACGACATCACTGCCGATGCCGTGGCCGAAGCGATGGGTGCGCCTATCAGCCACCGGGCGGACGCGATGGCGCTGCTTCAGGCGCATTACGACCGTTCGGGCCTGCCCTTCAACGAGGCACGGCAGCGCATGGCGCGTATTCCGGACGGCGCTGTGCTCATCGACAACCCGGTGTCCACCGCGCCGGGGTTCACTTTGGGCAACGTCAACGTGATGGCGGGCGTCCCGAAGATCTTCGAGGCCATGGTCGCCAGCGTCCTGCCCAAGCTGACCGGAGGCCCGCCGCTCTTGTCGCAGACCCTGCGCGTCGACCGGGGCGAGGGCGAGATTGCCGCCGACTTCGGTGCGCTTGCGGCAGAGTTCCCCGATCTGTCCATGGGATCCTATCCCTTCATCCAGAACGGCGCGCATGGCACGAATCTGGTGATCCGGGGCACCGATCCGGGGCAGCTGGATCAGGCGATGGTGCGGTTGACCCGGCTGTTCGGATGACGCCCGACGCGTTTGATCCAGACACTCTTGCCGCAGTGATGGAAGCGACCTGGCCGCCCTTGCGCACGTGGCAGCTTGGTCCCTTTACCCTGCGCGACGGCGCGGGGGGCGGCAAACGGGTGTCGGCGGCAAGTTGCGACGGGCCTTTCACCGAGGCCGATCTTGACCGGGCCGAAGCCGCGATGGAAAAGCCGCTGATGCTGATCCGGGAGGGCGACACGGCGGTGGATGCAGCGCTTGAGGCGCGGGGCTGGCCCATCATCGATCCCGTTGTCGCCTACGCCGCCGCCGTGACGGACCTGACCGCCGACCTGCCGCCCCTCGCTGCCTTTCCGCATTGGCCGCCGCTGGAAATCGCCCGCACGCTTTGGGCCGAAGGCGGCATCGGCCCGGAGCGCATCGCAGTGATGGACCGGGTGACCGGCCCCAAGGCCGCAATCCTGTCGCGCAGCGAGGATCGTCCGGCAGGCGTGGCCTTTGTCGCATGCCATGGGACCGAAGCGATGCTGCACGCCCTCGACGTGCGCCCCGATCACAGGCGGCAGGGCGCAGGGCAGACCCTGCTTCATGCGGCAGCCAACTGGGCGGCATCCGTGGGCGCCGTGCGGCTGTCCCTTGTCGTCACCCGGCAGAACGCCGCTGCCCGCGCGCTCTACGCTCGCCTTGGCATGGCCGTTGTGGGACAGTATCACTACCGAATGAAATGATCGCGGAAAGCGACCCGGGCAGTGCCGAAGGCGATCCTCCTGTTCCCTCTCCTGACCCTGCTGGGTGCCCCCGCCGTCGCCCTGACGCTGGAGCTTCCGTCGCAGGTCCTGAGCGAGGAAACCCGCAGCGAAGTGCCGGGCAGCTATGCCCTTCCCACCGCAGCCTTCGACGGCGTGTCAGTGCCCGCCCGCGTGGTCGAAGGGGCGCTGGACCAGCGCGCCTACCGGCTGGAGGCCCCGGGTCAGACGACGCTCGCCATCCTGTCCCCGTTGCGGGATCAGGTGACCGCGGCGGGCTTTGAGGTGATCTTCGAGTGTGAATCGCGACGCTGCGGCGGCTTCGACTTTCGGTTCGGCACCGATGTGATGCCGGAGCCCGACATGCACGTCGACCTCGGCGATTTCCGCTTTCTGTCGGCGGTGCAGGGCGCCGAGGCGGTCTCGATTCTTGTCAGCCGCAGCGAAAGCGCCGCTTATGTGCAGATCACCCGGGTAACCAAGGCGCCACTGACTGCTACCCCGACGCCGACCGCTATCGACCTGCCGGACCAGGTCACGGCCCCGGTCGTCGCGGCAACCGCGACTGGCGTGACCGGCCTTGCCGAGGCTTTGGATCAGGCAGGCAACGCGGTTCTTGAGGATCTGGTCTTTGCAAGCGGAGCGGCTACGTTGACCGAAGGCAACTACGCCTCGCTTGCCGCCGTGGCTGCGTGGCTTGAGGCGAACCCCGACGGCACCATCGCGCTGGTGGGGCATACCGATGCCTCGGGCAGCCTGGCCGCAAACATCGCGCTATCCGAACGCCGTGCCGAAGCGGTGGCCGATGTGCTGGTCAGCGTGCACGCGGCCGATCCCGCCCGGATCGTGGCGAAGGGCGTCGGCTTTCTGGCACCGCGCGCGACGAATCAGACCGATGAGGGGCGGCAGAAAAACAGGAGGGTCGAAGTGGTTGTCACTTCGACCCGTTGACGACCCGAGAAAGGGGGGAAGGCCGCCTGCAATAGGAATATCGTCAGGCGCGGCTCACCAGTTGTCGGGGCCCTTGTCGGCATAGCGCCGCGCGAGGAAGTCGATGAAGGCGCGCACCTTGGGCTGGGTGAACCGGCCCGGCGGATAGACCGCGTAGATGCCGAGCGTTTCCACCGGCAGCCCGGGGATCGCCTCTTCCACCAGCCGCTGCCGCATGGCATCGGCGTAAAGGAAGGACGGAAGGTACGCGATGCCCAGACCCGACACGGCGGCGTTCAGAAGGCTCTGCCCGTCATTCACCGTCAGCCAGCCCACCGAGCGGACCTGCCGCTTTTCACCCGAAGGCGCGGTGATCTTCCAGACGTTGCCGTTGGCCTGATTCGAATAGTGCAACAGCTTGTGGTCGTTCAGGTCGTCGATCTTCTGCGGCCGCCCGAACTTCTGGAAATAGGACGGCGAGCCGATCATCCGCTTGGTCGTCTCGGTCAGCTTGCGGGCGCGGAGGCTGCTGTCTTCCAGCTCTCCGACCCGGATCGCCATGTCGAAGCCTTCGCTGATCAGTTCGACATAACGGTTGTTCAGGACCATGTTCACCGTGATGTCGGGGTATTCCAGGAGGAAGTCCCCCAGGATCGGCGACAAGAGGTTCACGCCGAAGTCCGTGGCCACCGACACGCGCAAGAGGCCCGAGGGCGCCGATTGCATCGAGGTTACAAGGGCATCCGCCTCACCTGCGTCGTTCAGCACGCGGCGGGCACGGTCGTAGTAGGCAAGGCCAATCTCGGTCGGACTGACGCGGCGGGTCGTGCGGTTCAAAAGCCGCGCCCCTAGCCGTGCTTCCAGTGCCGATACATGTTTCGAGACAGCGGATTTGGAGATCCCCATCTTCTTTGCTGCATCGGTGAAGCCGCCTTGGTCCACTACCGTGGCAAAGGCCTCCATCTCTGTCAGTCGATCCATAGTGTCCTCTTGGGAACATTCACGCCGTTTGTGACAATAACGTTTCACAAGGAAATCGGGCAGGAAGGCGGCAATCGAGCGACCGATCCGGGGTATTGTGGGGGATCGTTCAAGGCGGAGAAACGTTTCCATATGGGAGTCAATCGGCGGGCACTTGCCGGAAAGGCGTGGCGGGCTTGGCGGACAAAGGGCCAGTTTCCGCATCTAGGCGGGAAAATGTTCTACTTTTAGCCCAAAGACGGCGGCGCGTCGCTGCCATTTCGCAACAGTCGCCGCCAGCTATGGAACATCTTCCCCGGGCACAATAGCTAGTCCCCGGGGCAAAGACATCTGCGCCCCACAATCGTGGATAGAAAAGGAGACTTCCATGAAACGCTTTGCAATCCTGCTTGCGCCTGTCGTTCTGGCCTCGGCTGCCTTTGCCCAGGCCACCCTGCCCGAGGTGGCGGACACCGATGGCAACGGGACCTGGTCGCTCGCCGAGCTTCAGGCGGTCTGGACGGATCTCACCGAAGACGGCTTCAAGGGCATCGATTCGAGCGGTGACGGGGCTGTCGACCAGACCGAGTTGCAGGCTGCGCTCGACAATGGCGTGATCACCGTTCCCGAAGCTTCGGGCGGCTGACACGGGCCAGGGGCCGTCGGCCAGTCCGGCTCTTGCTCACCCCGCCAGCCCTGCGCGGTGAGACTGTCGGACAGCCCGGCGGCCCCTAAAGCCTTGCCGCCAGGCGCGCGGCCTGATCGATCGCGCGCTTGGCATCCAGTTCCGCCGCCACATCCGCGCCGCCGATCCGGTGATGCGCGATGCCACGGCGGTCCAATTCGGCGCTCAGGCTCCGTTCCGGCTCTTGCCCCGCACACAGGATGACGGCATCGACCGCCAGAAGCTCCGGCCCCTCACCGTGGTTCAGCCAGATGCCCTCGGGCGTGATCCTGTCATAGCTGACCCCCCCCAGCATCCGCACACCCTTCATCGCAAGGCTCGCCCGGTGGATCCAGCCGGTCGTCTTGCCCAGATGCCGCCCTGGCTTCTCGGCCTTGCGTTGCAGAAGATGCACCTCGCGTGCAGCGGGATGCGGCTTCGGGCCTTCCGGGGCAAGCCCGCCACGATCCGTCCAGGGCGCTGACACGCCCCATTCCGCGCGCCAGGCACCAGCATCCAGCGTCGGGCTGACGCCTTCATGCACCAGGGTCTCGGCCACGTCGAAACCGATCCCGCCCGCGCCGACCACTGCCACCCGGCGGCCGACCGGCGCGCCCTTCAGCACATCGATGTAGGACAGGACCGTTGCACCCGCGTCCGTCGGTATCCCGGGATCGCGCGGGGTGACCCCGGTCGCGATCACCACTTCGTCGAAACCCGCCAGATCGTCTGCGCTGGCCGCATGGCCCAGCCGCAGGGTGATCCCCGGCGCGCGCAGCATCGTCGCGAACCAATCCACCAGCCCGTGAAACTCTTCCTTCCCCGGCACCTGCTTTGCCAGGTTCAGCTGCCCGCCCACCTGGGATGCCTTGTCGAAAAGCGTCACCTGATGCCCGCGTCCGGCCGCAATAATCGCCGTCATCATGCCCGCCGGACCTGCCCCCACGACCGCCACCCGCTTTGCCACTGTCGCAGGGGCATAGGTCAACTCGGTCTCGTGGCAGGCACGCGGGTTGACGAGGCAGGACGTCAGCTTGCCGCTGAACGTATGGTCCAGACAGGCCTGATTGCAGGCGATGCAGGGCGCGATCTCGGCGGACCGACCGCTGGCCGCCTTCGCGATGAACTCGGAATCCGCAAGCCACGGTCGCGCCATCGACACCATGTCGGCAGCACCCGTCGCCAAAAGTCTTTCGGCCACCTCGGGTGTGTTGATCCGGTTCGAGGTGATGACCGGGATCGAAACCTCCGGCCGCAGCCGCGCCGTCAGATGCGCAAAGCCCGCCCGGGGGACCGAGGTCGCAATCGTCGGCACCCGCGCCTCGTGCCAGCCGATCCCGGTGTTCAGCACCGAAGCCCCCGCCGCCTCGATCGCCTTGGCAAGCTGCACGACCTCGTCCCAGGTCGAGCCGTCCGGCACCAGGTCGATCAGCGAAATCCGGTAGACCAATACTGCCCCCGGCCCCATCGCCGCCCGCAC
>JBKDYO010000125.1:0-2806 GCA_046305855.1 Paracoccaceae bacterium | reverse complement strand
ATCTACCGGAAATACCATCACCACCAGATGACCTTCGGCATGGTCTATGCCTGGTCGGAAAACTACATCCTGCCGATCAGCCACGATGAGGTCGTGCACGGCAAGGGCAGCATGCTGTCGAAGATGCCCGGCACGGCTTGGGAGAAGTTCGCGAACCTGCGCGCCTATTACGGGTTCATGTGGGCGCATCCGGGCAAGAAACTCTTGTTCATGGGGCAGGAGTTCGCGCAAGGGGCGGAGTGGAACCACAACCAGAGCCTTGACTGGCATCAGCTGGATGTCGTGGAGCACGCCGGGGTGCAGGCCCTCGTCCGCGATCTGAACCGGGTCTATCGCAATACGCCGGCGCTGCATGTGAACGACACCCGGCCGGAAGGCTTTGCCTGGATCGAATCGAACGATGCCGAAGCGGGGGTCTATTCCTGGGTCCGCAAAGGCAACGACGGCGACAAGCCGGTGGTGGCGGTGGTCAACATGACGCCGCTGGAGCGCAGCTATCGCTTGGGCCTGCCGCATGCGGGAAAGTGGACCGAGATCCTGAACACCGATGCGGCAGTCTATGGCGGGGGCAATCGTGGCAACCTGGGAGGGGTGACCACGGAGAAGACGCCTTGGCATGGCCAGACGCAATCGGCGCTTGTCACGCTGCCACCGCTCTCGGCAGTGTATCTGCAACAGGACTGAATTCCGGCGGGTGAACCGCCACAGGGGAGGGATGACGATGAAGGCAAGACCGAACCAGCGCCTGTCGAGCCAGGCCATGGCTTTCGTCCTGGCAGGAGGCCGTGGCAGTCGGTTGAAGGAACTGACCGACCGGCGCGCGAAACCGGCGGTCTATTTCGGCGGCAAGACCCGGATCATCGACTTCGCGCTGTCGAACGCGCTGAACTCCGGCATCCGGAAGATGGCGATTGCGACGCAGTACAAGGCGCACTCGCTGATCCGCCACGTTCAGCGCGGCTGGGGGTTCTTCCGGGCCGAACGGAACGAATACCTGGATATCCTGCCCGCTTCGCAGCGGATGGACGAGGTGAACTGGTATCGCGGCACGGCGGATGCCGTGGCCCAGAACATCGACATCATCGACAGCTACGGCATCAAATACGCGATCATTCTGGCGGGCGACCACATCTACAAGATGGATTACGAGGTCATGCTGCGCCAGCACGTCGAGGCGGGGGCGGACGTGACCATCGGCTGCCTGACCGTGCCCCGGATGGAGGCGAAGGCCTTTGGCGTGATGCATGTCGACAAAAACATGCGGATCACAGATTTCCTGGAAAAGCCGAAAGACCCGCCGTCGATCCCGGGCGATCCGGACCATGCGCTGGCCAGCATGGGGATCTACATCTTCGACTGGGCTTTCCTGCGCGACCTACTTTTGCGCGACATGTCGGACGACAGCTCGACTCATGATTTCGGCTTTGATCTGATCCCGCACATCGTGAAGAACGGCAAGGCGGTGGCGCACAAGTTCGCCGACAGCTGCGTCATGAGCGGGCTTGAGACCGAACCCTACTGGCGTGACGTGGGAACCATCGACGCCTTCTGGCAGGCCAACATCGACCTGACCGATTTCGTCCCCAAGCTGGACCTCTATGACAGCGCCTGGCCGATCTGGACCTATGCCGAGATCGTGCCGCCCGCGAAGTTCATCCATGACGAGGACGGTCGCCGCGGGTCTGCGGTCAGTTCGCTGGTGTCGGGGGACTGCATCGTGTCGGGCTCGGCAGTGTCTAACAGCCTTCTGTTCACCGGTGTCCGAACGCACAGCTATTCAAGCCTCGAATATGTCGTGGCCCTGCCGCAGGTGACGGTCAATCGCAAGGCGCAGTTGAAGAATTGCGTGATTGATCGGGGGGTGATCATTCCCGAAGGCCTGGTGATTGGCGAAGATGCCGAGGAAGACGCCAAGTGGTTCCGCCGTTCGGAAGGCGGCATCGTGCTGATCACGCAGGACATGCTGGATGCACGGGCCAAGGCGTTAAGCTGACGGACTGGACCTTGCCCGGAGGGCACGCTAACTCCGGGCAGGAAGCTTCTGAAAGGCAAGGAAAATGGGCGGTCGGGTTCTGTCGGTGGCATCGGAATGTGTCCCGCTGGTAAAGACCGGCGGGCTTGCGGATGTCGTGGGCGCGCTGCCGGGAGCGCTGGCCGCGACGGGCTGGGAGATGAAGGTCCTTCTGCCGGCCTATCGGTCCCTGCGCGAACAGGCTGCGGCCTGGCCTGTGGTCTGGCAGGAGGCCGATCTCTGGGGCGGACCCGGTCGGGTGCTGGCGGGAGAAGTGGCAGGCATGCCCGTGCTGCTTTTGGATGCGCCGCATCTTTATGATCGCGACGGTGGGCCTTACTCCAGCCCGACGGGCGAGCACCCCGACAACGCGGTGCGCTTTGCCGCCCTGTCCTGGGTCGCGGCCCGCATCGCGCGCGAAGGGCTGGAGGGTTGGAAACCCGACATCCTGCATGCCCATGACTGGCAGGCGGGGTTTGCGCCCGCCTATCTGGCCTATCATGGCAATGGCGGGGTGAAGTCCGTCCTCACCGTGCACAACATCGCGTTTCAGGGCTGGGCGCCTGCGCATATGCTGGGCGTGCTGCGTCTGCCAGGCCATGCGTTCCACCCCGAGGCGCTGGAGTATTACGGCGGCATTTCCAGCCTGAAGGCCGGGTTGGTGACGTCGGACTGGATCACCACAGTGTCGCCGACCTATGCGGCGGAACTGATGAGGCCCGAATTCGGCATGGGCCTGCAGGGCGTGATCGCGGCGCGGGGGCCGGTCGTTTCGGGCATCCTCAACGGGGTGGA
>JBKDYO010000124.1:0-10718 GCA_046305855.1 Paracoccaceae bacterium | reverse complement strand
GATCGACACGACCAGCCCCACACCGCAGGACGAATGCTCATCCTCGGTCTTGTAGAGACCATTCGCATCCAACCAGGCGCGCTTTTCCTCTTCGGCCTTCACCCAGGCGGCATCGTAGTTTGTCATGGCGTTACTCCTTGTCTGGCTCGGCCAGGAATGTCTGGGAGGTCTTGGGTTCCGGTTCGCGAGACGTGAAGAACAGCTGCTCACCAAACTGCGCGTAGTAGGCTGTCACGGGTCCGCTTACGGGCTGAAAGAAAGGCGCAGAAAGCGGAAAGCCAAGCGGCTCATTCTCTAGAACACCCGTTGCAATGTCCCGGCCATCAGGTCCGGTCAAGCTCCAGGCCCCTGTCGCAAGGCTTGCCTCAATCGCGCTGAAACAGGCCTGGAATTCGGCCGAGAACCGGCCAATTACCTCGGCGTTCGGTCCTTCAAAAGCATCGGAGCGATTGAACGAAGCGGTGTTCTCGGCGGTATGCGTGATGCTCAGGCTGCCACCGCGCCTTTCCAGGACTTTTCTGGGAACCTCACTCGGCCCCCGGATGATATCGGGGCCATCCATCTTGACGGTCATCGGCACGCCAACGTCAGCAGGGCACCAGTCCGTCGGAGCCGCAAGATAGGTCACGTCCAGAAGCACTCCCCCGGCGTCTTGCGCGGAAGCTGGACCCGCCAAGGCCATCCCAAAGACAAAAGCGGCAGTCGCCACACTTGCCCGCAGCAAAGTCAGTCTGGACCCGGTCAGTAAGGCGTTCTCTTTGCGCATGGCCGACCTATTCACTGGCCAGCAGCGGGAATTTTTCCACGCACTGCGCTCGCGTCAAAACGTTCCGACCGGTCCCCGCGAAGGCGAAGCTGTCGGGCTTGTGGTCGATGTAGATTTCATTGGCCATGGTCAGGCCATTTGCGTCGTCAAAGCTGCCGATGGGCAGTTCGATGGTGCCCGCATAGGGGCTGTCCACTGTCACCCGGAACCAGACGGGCGAGCCACACTCCGCGCACCACGCCCGCTCCCCCCAGGCCGAGGACTGGCGCTTGGCGATATGCTCCGCGCCCGTCCACTCCACGTTTCCAGCCGGAACCGTGATCCCCAGCAAAGCCGAGCCGGTCCACTTCCGGCACATCGGGCAATGGCAGACGCCGAAGTTCGCCCCCGTCAGCCGCGCCGTGAACCGCACTGCGCCACACAGGCAACCGCCTTCCCGCTCAAGGCTCATACCGCGCCCTCCACAGGGATTGCGGCAGATCGGCCTCAGCCGTCAGCGCGTCGCAGTCATAGATCGGCTGGCCGGCCAGGAATCCGTCCTCGCCCGGAAAGACAAAGTCCACCGGACTGCCGTCGATCGGCAGCCACTGCCCGTCGCCAAGGTCGGTCTCGCCCGGCCCGGCGAAGAACAGCCGCCAGTCGGGGTGCGCGTATTCGTTTCCGCGCGACTGGCGCAGGACGTTGCCGTCCCGGTCGTATTCGGTGAACTCGACCTCGGTCTGGCTCAGGGCGATCCCGTCGATAAGCACGGTCTTGCCCGTCAACCGATCATAGCCCGTCGCCCGGGTGCCAGACCCGTCCGCCTTCGACAGGCCGAAGTCCCAGGTATCGACGCCGCTTGCCAGAAGCTCTGAAAAACTTGCCGGATCGGACGGGGAGGGGTCCAGCGTCTGCTTTATCGGATCGTAGCTTTCGATCCATTGGGCATCGTGATCGATCTTCGAATAGAAGAACGGCCCCTCCTGATCGATATCCACCCGCCACTGTTCGCCCGGGGCATCACCTTCGCAGCGATAGTAATGCGACACGCGGCAGGCTTTCGACTGCACGGTCATGAACACCTCGCAGCCCTCGGGTGCGGCCCAGGTGCCGGCCAGCGCGGGGGCGGCCGGGGTGGTCAGGCAGGCAAGGATCAGGAACTTCCGCATCGCCGTTTCACCTTGGGATCAGGTCATAGGGCCTGACGTTTAATCTTTGTGCTGCCTTCCAGACGTAGAGACGGATGGAAGACGCGTGGAAGACGTCTGGAAGACGCTTCACACTCGCTTAACCTTACTCAGCCGCCACCGCTCCGGTCTGGGACAGGTAGCTCAGGATCGCATCCGCCGCCTCGCGCCCATCGCGGATCGCCCAGACCACCAGAGAGGCACCGCGCACGATATCCCCCGCCGCATAGACGCCCGGCAGGCTGGTCTCATGCGTGCGGAAATCGGCCTTGATCGTGCCCCAGCGGGTCACCTTCAGCTCGGGCACACCCCAGAGGGTCGGCAGCGCCTCCGGCTCGAACCCCAGCGCCTGAATGACCAGATCGGCGGGTTCTACATAGTCGGCCCCCTCGATGATCTCCGGCGACTGACGGCCGGTCGCATCCGGAGCACCCAGGCGCATCTTCTGGACCATCACGCCTTCTACATCCACGCCGCCAGTAAAGCCCTTCGGCGCGGAAAGCCACACGAATTCAACGCCTTCCTCTTCGGCATTCGCCACCTCGCGCTGCGAGCCCGGCATGTTGGCCCGGTCGCGGCGATACAGGCACTTGACCGACAGCGCCCCCTGACGGATCGCCGTCCGCACGCAGTCCATCGCCGTGTCGCCGCCGCCGATCACCACGACCCGCTTGCCGCTCGCGTTCAGCTCGCCATTGTCGAACTCGGGCACGTCGTCGCCAAAGCCGTGTCGGTTCGACGCCGTCAGATAGTCCAGCGCCTTCACGATGCCATTGGCCCCCACGCCCGGAGCCTCGATGTCCCGCGCCTTGTAGACGCCCGTCGCGATCAGCACCGCATCATGCTGGCCCCGGATCGCGTCAAAGGTGATGTCCTCGCCCACATTGCAGTTCAGGACGAAGTTCACGCCCCCGTCCGCAAGCTGGGCATTGCGGCGTTCGACCACATCCTTCTCCAGCTTGAAGCTTGGGATGCCATAGGTCATCAGCCCGCCCGAGCGGTCATAGCGGTCATAGACCGTGACCTGCACGCCCTGCCGCCGCAGCACATCCGCTGCTGCCAGTCCCCCCGGCCCCGCACCGATGATCCCGACGGATTCCGGGCGTTCCGCATGCGGGCGGATCGGCTTGACCCAGCCTTCCTCCCAAGCCGTGTCGGTGATGTATTTCTCGACCGACCCGATGGTCACCGTGCCATGCCCCGACTGCTCGATCACGCAGTTGCCTTCACACAGACGGTCCTGAGGACAGATGCGGCCGCAGATTTCGGGAAAGGTGTTGGTGGCCTGGCTCAGCTCATAGGCTTCCTGCAGACGGCCCTCAGCGGTCAGCTTCAGCCAGTCCGGGATGTTGTTGTGCAGCGGGCAGTGCGACTGGCAATAGGGCACGCCGCACTGGCTGCAGCGGCTGGCTTGCTCGGCCGCCTTGCGATCCGCGTATTCGCGGTAAATCTCGTGGAAATCCTGCGCGCGCGAGGATGCGTCACGTTTCTCCGGCATTTCCTTGCCGACGGTGACGAACTTCAGCATCTTCTGCGTGGCCATTGCCTGCATCCCTCGCAAACTCTTCCGGGACCGACCGGATACCTTGGATGGTTCGGCAATAAAAGTCAGCAATGCTTACCTAAATGTAGGTTTTTCAGCAGATGAGACAGGATTGCTGACTATTTTCAGTGAATATAGGTCAGCATAGTTTCCGAACCGCGCTAGAACCCCAGCGAAATCGCCGCCAATGCGGCAGTTCCCACGATGATTCGCCACCAGCCGAACAGCGCATAGCCGTGCCGGCTGATGTAACTCAGCACCCATCTCACCACGATGACAGCCGTAACGAAGGCCACGGCGAACCCGACAGCAATTTCCCAAACCGCCCCAAAGTCCAGCACGTCCCGGTTTTTGAACAGGTCATAGAACACGGCAGCACCCATGGTCGGCAGCGACAGAAGAAACGAAAACTCGGCCGCCGCCCGCTTCTCGACCCCCAGCATCAGCGCGCCGACGATGGTCGCACCCGATCTCGACACGCCCGGGATCATGGCAAGGCACTGGCAGACCCCGATGGCCAGAGACTTTCCGAACGGCAGGGCCGTGGCATCATGGTGGACTGGTTCAGGGGCGATCCGGTCGATGACAAGCAGCACGAAACCGCCCAGGATCAGCATTATGGCAATCAGCACGGGCGTCTCGAACAGCACCGTCTTGACGAAGTCATGTGCCAGAAGGCCGACCACGACCGCCGGAAGAAAGGCAAGCAACAGCGAGACGATCGTCCGCCGCGCCGCGAGGTCATGCCGCGCCCGCAAGGCGATCCGCAGGATCAGTGCCGCATAGACTGACGTAAGGGCCAGAATCGCGCCCAGCTGAATCACGACCTCGAAGGTCCGCCCCTTCGATTCAAAGCCCAGGAAATGCCCGGCCAGCAGAAGGTGCCCCGTCGAAGATACCGGCAGAAACTCGGTCAACCCTTCCAGAAGGCCCAGGAAGGCAGCCGTCAGGGTCTGGTCCAAGCCCTTACGCCTTCTTCAGGTTCTTCGCAGAATCCTTGATCGCGGCAAACTGGCCCGAGGCCCGGTATCGCCACAGATACTCCGGCAGCACAGCGTCCATCGCTGTGGGAGTGATCCCAAGATCCGCCAGTCCCCTCGCCCCTTCGGAAACGACATTGTCGACGCCCAGGCTATGCAGCTGATCGCGGGTGATCATCTTGTTCTTGATCAGGCCCAGCGTCACCGCCTCGACCATGTCAAAGCCGAACGCCGCGACCTTCATGATCGGGGTCGGCACGTTCAGGATCAGACGGCGGCGCTGGATGACGCCCAGCATCTTCTGCATCAGGTCGCGGAAACTCGCCACGTCCGGCCCGCCCAGTTCATAGACGCCGGGAGCAGCCTGACCCAGAATGCCCTTCACCGCCGCCTGTGCCACATCGTTCACATGGACCGGCTGAAACTTCGTTCCGGCCTTCGCAACCGGCAAAATCGGGGCCATGGCCGCCATGGCACCGAAGCGGTTGAAGAAGCCATCTTCGGTCCCGAAAATGACGGAAGGCCGCAGGATCACTGCCCCGGGAAAGGCCGCAATGACTGCAGCCTCGCCGTCGGCCTTGGTCCGACCATAGATCGAGGGGCTGTTGCTGTCCGCGCCGATCGCCGAGATATGCACCAGCGCCTGCACGCCTTCCGACTGGGCGATCCGGGCAATTCTTCCAGGCGCTTCGGCCTGCACGGCCTGAAAATTGTTCCTGCCACCCCGGTCAAAAGTGCCGACGCAGTTCACCACTGCATCCGCTCCCCGGATCACTGCCCGCACGCTGGCATCATCGCGGATGTTGCAGGCAACGGGCTCCACCTGACCTGGCGTGCCATAGGGCTTCACGAAGAGCGCTTCGTTCGGGCGACGACAGGCGACGCGAACCCGCCAGCCTTCTTTGGCCATGGCCCTTGCGATGTAGCGTCCGACAAAGCCCGAACCGCCAAGGATGGTGACCAGCTTGCTCATCTGCGCGCACTCCCGAAGGCGCCGAATGGCACCGGAATCCTGCCGGATCAATAGCGGCGGCGGCCCGTGCGGGCAAGGCCAAACCGGGGCGTCAAAATTTCGCGGACTGGCCGTTGACTCTGTTGAATCGGACCGTTACATGGCCCCCCAGTGCCCAGATGGCGGAATTGGTAGACGCACTGGTTTCAGGTACCAGCGCTGCAAGGCGTGGAGGTTCGAGTCCTCTTCTGGGCACCATTCATACCCACTACCAAGGGTAAGGACATCTCTCCTCGGAAAGACTGTCTTGAATGTCGCCCGGCTTCGGCCGGGTCAAAACAGTTGTCCAGTGCGCATGGCTCCTGAAGGCTAAAAGCTTTCACGGCTCGGCATAGGGACTGGCGGTGGTCAGCGCAGCCACGGGTCTGCAGATCAGCAGAGGGATAGGCGAAGACGGTTTACAAGCCCTGAACGCCCACGCTCAAGTCCTTGAAATCCTGTGTATCAAAGGGGCCGTCCCGCGTGGACAGGTTAGGCCGCCAGGTGGTCGGCCTCCAGGTCATACAGTCCCGCAGCGCCCTCGCGCACCTCGGCCAGAAGGGCGGCATACTCGGGCAGAATCCGCCGGATCATCACCCGGGCCAGTGCCCCTCGCCCCGGTTCAGCGAGGGCCGCCTTCAGGTGGGCATGCCCCCCCAGCACCCGCGCAAAAGCCCGCAGATACGGCACTGCACCAGCAAAGCGGTCATTCAGTGGCTGGGCCAGCAGCGCCTCGGTCCCCTCGCGCAGGGCCTCGGCCGCGGCCCAGACGTCACCCGCCAGATCGGGATAGCTGGCGCGGGCTGTCTCTGCCCCCCGCTGCACTTCGTCGATCAGACGGAACGCGGCCTCGCCTCCGTCCGCCATCTTGCGACCGACAAGGTCCATCGCTTGGATGCCGTTCGTCCCTTCATAGATCGGCAGGATGCGGGCATCCCTCAGGAACTGCGCCGCACCGGTCTCTTCGATGAAGCCCATGCCTCCGTGGATTTGCACCCCCTGATGCGCGACCTCGCAAGCGATATCGGTACAGAAGGCCTTGGCGATCGGTGTCAGAAACGCCGCCCTAGCCTTCCAGTCGGACCCGCCGGTTGCCGAGGCCATGTCAATGGCCACCGCACAAGACAGGGCGATCGAGCGCGCCGCGAACACTTCGGCCCGCATGGTGGCCAGCATCCGGCGGACATCGGCGTGATCGATGATTGTCCCGATACCCGCGACCGGAGTAGCCCCCTGCCTGCGGTCCTTCGCATAGGCCAGCGCATATTGAAGCGCGGCTTCGGCCACTCCGACACCCTGCGCCGCAACTGACAGGCGGGCGTTGTTCATCATCGTGAACATCGCCGCCATCCCGTTGTGTGGTGCCCCGACCAGCCACCCTGTCGCCCCGTCGAACTGCATCACACAGGTCGGGCTGCCGTGGATGCCCAGCTTGTGCTCCAGGCTGACGACCCGAAGGCTGTTGCGGGTACCCGGGTTGCCGGCGGCATCGGGGATGAACTTCGGCACCATGAAGAGGCTGATCCCCTTGGTCCCCTCGGCCCCGTCCGGCAGGCGCGCCAGCACCAGGTGGCAGACATTCGAGGTCAAATCGCTGTCGCCCCAAGTGATGAAGATCTTCTGCCCGGAAATCGCAAAGGTCCCGTCGCCGTTCGGCACGGCCTTGCTTCGCAGCGCGCCCACATCGGTCCCGGCATGGGGCTCGGTCAGGTTCATCGTGCCCGACCACTCGCCCGATGTCAGCTTCGGCAGATATAGCGCCTTCTGCTCGGCCGACCCGTGGTGCTCCAGCGCCTCGATCTGACCCTTGGACAGCAGGGGTTTCAGATGAAGCGCAAGGCAGGCGCCGGACATCATGTCATCGACCCCAAGCGCCAGCGAGATTGGCAGCCCCATGCCGCCATGATCGGTGCTGGCCGCCATGCCCACCCATCCGCCTTCGGCAATCGCCCGGTAGCCTTCCGCGAAACCGGGGGCAGAAACCACAGTGCCATTCTCGAGCCGCGCGGGGTGGTGGTCCCCATTTCGGTTCAGGGGCGCCAGAATGTCGGCGGACAGACGCCCTGCCTCGATCAGAATGGCCTCAGCCAGGTCTGGCGTCGCGGCGGCGAAACGGTCAGTGGCAGCGACCTCGGCGAAGCCCACGATGTTGTCGAGAATGAAGCGGATATCCTTGACCGGGGCGCGGTAGGGCATGAGGGCCTCCTTCGGGACACTGCTTGGCAAAACGGGGGGGCTGGCTTAAGGACGGCCCTGCCCAAGGCTATTCCTTTCGCCAAGGCCATCAAGATGGACGCTGCGTCACCATGACCCGAACTCTTGCCGCAGATGACGCCGGGATAGCCGAGGCCGCGCAATACCTGGCGGCGGGCGAACTGGTCGCCTTCCCGACCGAGACGGTCTATGGCCTGGGCGGAGACGCTCGGTCCGACGCGGCTGTTGCAGCGATCTATACGGCCAAGGGGCGACCTAGCTTCAATCCCCTGATCGTGCACCTGCCGGACCTCGCCGCGGCCGAAGCGATCGCTGTCATCGGTCCGAACGCGCGCAAGTTGGCGCAGGCTTTCTGGCCGGGACCGTTGACTCTGGTCCTTCCGCTGCGGGCGAATTCGGGAGTTTCGTCACTGGTCACCGCCGGCCTAGGGACGGTGGCAGTCCGGGTTCCGGCACATCCCTTGGCGCAGCGGCTCCTGCGGGCCTTCGGCGGGCCGGTTGCGGCCCCTTCGGCCAACCCATCGGGTCGCGTGTCGCCAACCGAGGCCGGGCATGTGCTGGACGGGTTGTCAGGCCGGATCGCGGCTGTTCTGGATGGTGGGGCCTGCCAGGTTGGTCTGGAAAGCAGCATCGTCCAGGCCGATCCAGAGCCGGTTCTCCTTCGCCCCGGCGGGGTTCCAGTTGAGGCATTGGAGGCCGTTCTGGGTCAGCCTGTCGGCCGTGGGTCATCCGAGGGCAAGCCGGTGGCGCCAGGGCAACTCGCGTCGCACTACGCGCCGAGGGCTGCCTTGCGATTGAATGCGACGGGGGCGCTGGCGGGTGAGATTCTGGTCGGGTACGGCCCAGTCAAGGGCGCGCTGAACCTGTCAGAGACTGGCGATCTGGTCGAGGCTGCTGCCCGCCTGTTTGCCCTTTTGCGTGAGGCGGACCGTCTTGCTGGCCCGACTGGCCGAATTGCCTTTGCCCCAGTGCCAGAGACAGGCCTGGGCCTTGCGATCAACGACCGCCTGCGCCGCGCCGCCGCGCCGCGAAATGCCTAGCCAGACTTCTGGCTTTTCGGTCTCACTTCCCCAGATTGTGGCTTTTTCTGGGAATTTCCCCGTGCCGTGATGAACCGTCATGTGCAATAGTCCTGCCGGGCCAGAGTGCCTTTGCAATCAGAACGCGTGCCGCCAAGGGCAAGCGAAGCAAAAGGGAACCGTGACATGCTTAACGAATTCAAAGCCTTCATCATGAAGGGCAACGTCCTTGACCTCGCCGTTGGTATCATCATCGGCGCGGCCTTCACCGCCATCGTGACCTCGCTGGTCGACGATCTGATTCAGCCGCTGATCGGGATGATCATCGGCGGGATCGATTTCTCGGCCTGGGGCTTCTCGATCGGCGAAGCGAAGTTCAACGTCGGGAACTTCATCACCGCCATCATCAAGTTCGTCGTCATCGCCTGGGTCGTGTTCATTCTGGTCAAGGCTGCCAACGCTGCGATGCCGAAGAAAGAAGAGGCTCCGGCCGCCCCGGCTGGCCCTTCGGACAACGATCTTCTGAAGGAAATCCTGGCGGCGCTGAAGAAGTAAGCCCCGAGGACCTGGCAATACGGCCCGCGAGAGCGATCTCGCGGGTCGTTTCTATTTCAGACCAAGGCGAGCGGCGGGCGCGGACGCAGGTACCAGAACCAGCCGCGATAGGCCCAAAGGGCGATCAACGGGCCGAAATGCACGGCGGCGGGCGGCCAACTGCCCCAGTTGTGCAGCGCCGCCCAATGGATCAATACCAGCACGGCCGCAGGATAGGACAAGCGTTGCAGCGTCTTCCAGCCCGCATGAAGCCAGCGCTGTGCGGCATCGTTTGAGGTCAGGGCCAGCGGCACAAAGATCAGCATGGCCAGCCAACCGGTCCAGATCTCGGTGTGCGGCAGAGCCTCGATCACTCGGTCCAGCGTGCCGCGGTCGATCACGTAGACTACAGTATGGATAGCAGCATAGAAGAAGGCTGCCACCTCGATGTCACGTCGATGGTGCACCAGCCAGCGCGGCCACTGGCGGCCCTTGAACAAGAGCAGCAGGCCCGAGGCCATCATGCCGATGATCATGAACCGGGCGGCCCATTCTCCGGTCGGATGCAGCAGCCTGTGGAAGGCCTGCGCGTCATCACCGAACAGCGGGCCGATCATGGTCAGCGCAGGCAAGGAAAGCACGACCCACAGGATCAGGGTCGAGGGTTTGTAGCCAAGGAATGTCATGGGGCACCTGTTGTCTGGTGCCCTATACACGCCGCAGCGCAGCGTTTCCGTCGCGTTCAGAGGGGTTTCTTCAGCTCGATCAGGTCGAAATCCTGCCGCAGCGCGCCGGGTTGTTCGTCGTGTGGAAAGGGCTCGCGACGGCCTGTCCGCCGATACCCCCGGCGTTCGTAATAGGCGATGAGGTCGGTCTGGAGGCTGATCGCAGTCAGAGTCAGGCTTTGGCAAGCCCAAAGCGTCCGCGCCCTGTCCTCGGCATGGGCCAGAAGCGCCCGACCAATTCCCCCTGCCTGCCGCAAGGGTGGCACCGCAAGCATCCCCAGATTCCCGCCCGCGTCGATCTGGACAGAGCCGACGAGCCCGGGCGCATGGCAAAGAAGGATGCGCTGCGTTGCATCGGCCAGGATGGTGCGCACCTCAGCCAGCGTGGTGCGCGGTCCGGCGTGCAGATGGGTTTCAGGAGTCCAGCCCTGCGCGGCTTCGGGCCCTGAATAGGCCGCGTTCACAAGGTCGTTTATCGCCTCGGCATCCGCCGGGGTCGCGTCACGAAAGACAAGGGGCCCGGTCTGCATCGCCGCAGCCTTGCAGACCGGAAGCCCGATGAAAAGCCTCGCCAGTGGCTTGGCGAGGCGATCCGGTCAGATCTTCAACGCTTCTGCGCCCGAAATCGTGGGCATCCCTAGCGCCACGCCCACGGCGTCGTAGGTCAGCTTGCCGGCATGGACGTTGAGGCCGTTCAGAAGGTGCTTGTCCTCGGCGCAGGCCTTCTTCCAGCCCTTGTCGGCCAGCGCCAGCATGAAGGGCATGGTCGCGTTGCCAAGC
>JBKDYO010000123.1:0-4629 GCA_046305855.1 Paracoccaceae bacterium | reverse complement strand
CAGGCCCTTGGCAGCAGGGGCAAAACCCGGTCCCACAACCGAAGATCAGTGCCGGGGGTACTGGCAATTACGACAGGCAAGGCCACTGCCGGACTAGTACCGCGCGTCGGGCAGGCCGCAGAACGGATCAACCGGGCTTTGGCCCAGGAACGGAGCGCGGCCCAAAAGACAGTCCAGAGTTGCGCGCTGCATGCTGTCCATCGTCGCATAGGCGTTCACCACGCAAGGCATGCGCGGCGCGTCATAAAGGTAATAGGGATAGCCAAAGGAGATCAGCGCCGTGGGCACCTCATGCCAGTGCCGCGCCATCGCCCCGAACATGCTTCCGGTCAGGCGGTTCCAGTCCAGAAAGATGCGTCCCCGGGTCAGCAGCGTCTCTTCGCCCATCAGGAACAGCACGAGGTCAAAGTTGCGCTGATCATGGCGCGCATCGGCCGTGTTCAGCGTGACCTCGAAACCCTCGGCACGCAGAAGGTCGGGCAGGATCATGTCCTGGCCTTCGCCATGCAAGGGCGTCACGATCCCGGTGGAATAGACCAGCACCCGACGATGCCGGTCGGGGGACAGCGGCAGAAGTCCCTGCACATCCTTGACCAGCGTCGGCGCGCGGGCCGTGATCGTCTTCGCCAGAGCAGCGTTCTTCGGATTGAAAAGCCGTGCCCGGTCGGCCGGTTGCCGCCCGGTCTGGTGCAGCCCCAAGGCAGCCTTCAGGCCCAGGACCCGGATCGTCGCCTCTTCTAGCCGGGCTTCGGTCAGTCGCCCATCCGTCAAAGCAGCCTCGATGCGGGCAATGTCCGCCTCGGGCTCGTCCGAGAACAGGATCACGTCGCAGCCCGACGACACCAGTTCTGCCAGCATCTCGTCACGATGCGCCCAGGCGCCAAAGCCGGCCATCGGCGTCGCATCCGAGACGATGACCCCGTTGAAACCCAGCTCGCCGCGCAGAAGTGTCTCGTTGAGCAGGGACGAAACCGAGGCCGGTCGATAGGCTTCCAGCCCCGCGTCAGGGTCGTGTTCCTGCACATAGGCCGGAAAGGCGATATGCGCCGACATGACGGCCATCACTCCCGCTTCGATCGCGGCTCGGTACAGCGCGCCGTGCGTCTCGTTCCACTCGGCGACGGACAACGGGTTGATCGTGGTGACAAGGTGCTGGTCGCGGTCGTCATGCCCCTCGCCCGGCCAGTGCTTCGCGGTCGCCGCCACGCCATCGGCCTGCAGGCCGCGGATATGGGCCAGCGCATGCGCCTTGATCCGCGCCGGGTCCGACCCCAGCCCCCGGGTCGCCACGATCGGCGACCGGAACAGCGCATTGATGTCGATCACCGGTGTGAAGGACCAGTTGATCCCTACGGACCGCGCCTCTTCTGCCATGATCCGCGCGATGGTTTCCGAGGCCTGCACGTCATCCACGGCCGCCAGCGCCAACGGGTTCGGCACTTCGGTCCCGAAGGGCAAGCTCATCCGGCTGCCTTCCAGGTCCGCGCTGACAAGGTAGGGGATGCGGGCTGCGGCGCGCAGGGCGTCCAGCGTGTCAAGCTCGGCCGAAGCGTCCGGGCCGAAGAACTTGGTGATCCCGGCAGGCGCAAGCCCGGTGATGCGGTCCACCACCTCGGGCCCGGTTCCGAAACAGAGGTGGACGAACAGGTGCCGCACCCGCGCGGCGCGGTCCATGCCCTTCAGCGTCGACCGCACCCAGTCGCGTCCGCCCTCGTCAAGATTGAAGGGCGGAGCGGGCAGGACGCGGTCGATCAGATCCATCAAACGTAGCGGTTCCAGAGGTTCTCCAGCCGCTCTTGCTGACCGGATTTCGGTTGCGGCTCCAGCTTCTCGGAGGTCACGCGCCCTGCGGCGTCTTCAAGGCTGCCCTTCAGCATCGCTTGCGCCTTGGGGGAGTCCCAACCTGCGTAGCGCGCCTTGACGGCAGCCTCTATCTCTCCGCTCGCCATCAGCGCTGCGGCCGCTTTCAGCGCCCGGGCGCAAGTGTCCATGCCGCCGACATGGGCCAGGATCAGATCCTCGGGGTCCAGCGACTGGCGGCGGATCTTGGCATCGAAGTTGACGCCGCCGGTGGTGAAGCCACCCGCTTTCAGGATTTCGTAGAAGGCCAACGCCTTTTCGGCGTGGTTGTTCGGGAACTGGTCGGTGTCCCAGCCGGACTGGTAATCGTTCCGGTTCATGTCGATCGACCCGAAAATTCCCAGTGCAGCGGCCGTGGCGATCTCATGCTCGAACGTATGGCCGGCCAGGATCGCGTGGCCCTGTTCGATATTGGTCTTCACTTCCTTTTCCAGACCGAAGTCCTTGAGGAAACCGTAGACCGTCGCAACGTCGTAATCGTACTGGTGCTTCGAGGGCTCCTGCGGCTTCGGCTCGATCAGGATCATGCCCTTGAAGCCGATCTTGTGCTTGTACTCGACGACCTGCTGCAGGAAGCGGCCAGCATGGGCACGCTCTGCCTTGAGGTCGGTGTTGATCAGCGTTTCATACCCCTCGCGCCCGCCCCAAAGGACGTAGTTCTGCCCGCCAAGGCGCATGGTGACGTCCATGTTCGCCTTCACGGTTGCGGCGGCATAGGCGTAGACATCCGGATCAGGGTTCGTTGCCGCGCCCGACATCCAGCGGCGGTGGCTGAAAAGGTTCGCCGTGCCCCACAGAAGCTTTGCCTTATGCTTTTGCTGCTTCTCGCCCAGGTAGTCGGCGATCTCGTTCAGGTTCTTCAGGCTTTCGGCAAAGGTCGCCCCTTCGGGCCGCGCATCGGCGTCGTGCAGGCAGTAGAAAGGCTGACCCAGGATGTCGAACATCTCGAAGGCCACGTCCGCCTTCATCTTGGCCAGCGCCATGCCATCGCCGAACCAGGGGCGTTCAAAGGTCTGCCCGCCAAAGGGGTCGTGGCCCTGGTAGGCAAAGCTGTGCCAATAGGCGACGGCAAAGCGAAGGTGATCCTCCATCCGCTTGCCCAGGATCACCTCGTCGGGGTTGTAGTGGCGGAAGGCGAATTCGTTGGTCGACGAAGGGCCTTCGTACTTGATCGCGGGGATACCCTTGAAATAGTCGGTCATGTCAGATCCTTGATGGCTGTTTGGGCGGCGCGGAACCTGGCATGGCCCGCGTCGAAAGCGTCGACAAGCAGGGGGTCGGGGTCGATGACCCGGGCGATCTGCGGCAAGGTGGCGATCTCGGCACCTGTGCCGGTCGCGGCCATCAGGCCAAGCCGGGCCGCGCCGAAGGCTCCGCCGAAATCGCCCGCGACGGGCAGTTGCACCGGGCAGTCCAGCGCCGTGGCGATGCACCGCAGCCAGTACTCCGACCGCGATCCGCCGCCGACGGCCAGCAAGTGTTTCAGCTGTGTCCCCGTCGCTGCCAGCGCATCCCGGCTATCCCGGATCGCATAGGTCACGCCTTCCAGAACTGCCCTCGTTGCCGCTTGCCGATCAGTCGCGTGTTCCAGACCAGTGAAGGCCCCCCGCACGGAAGCCGAGTTGAGCGGCGTCCGTTCGCCCCCGAGATAGGGCATGAAAAGCGTCTTTCCCGGAGCCTTCAAAGCCCCCAGTTCACCCGTCAGGGTCGAGGCATCAGCCCCCACCAGCCGCGCATACCAATTCAGCGCGTCGGTCGCCGCCAGGAACACGCCCATCTGATGCCAGGCGTTCGGCAGAGCATGGCAGAACGTGTGCACCGCCGTGGCCGGATCGGGCTGGTATCCGTCATTGGCGGCGAAAAGGACGCCGCTGGTGCCAAGGCTGACAAAGGCCTCGCCCGCACGAACAACACCGACGCCCACGCCGGACGCCGCGTTGTCCCCGCCACCGCCCGCCACGACTACGCCCTTCGGCAGGCCCCAGCGCGCCGACAGTGCCTCGCGCAGTTGGCCCGAGACTTCCGAGCCTTCAACAAGCCTCGGCATGTGGCTTCGGGTCAGGCCCGTGGCTTGCAACAGGTCATCCGACCAGTCGCGCTTGCCCGTATCCAGCCAGCTGGTTCCCGCGGCATCGGACATTTCGCCGACATGCTCACCGGTCAGCCACAGCCGCAGGTAATCCTTCGGCAGCAGCACCTTTGCCACCCGGTCCCAGATCTGCGGCTCGTTCCGACGAACCCAAACCAGTTTTGGCGCGGTAAAGCCCGGAAACACGATATTCCCTGACAGTTTCCGGAACTTCGGGTCCGCGTCCAGGCTTGCTGCCTCGACATGGGAACGCGTGTCATTCCAAAGGATGCACGGCCGCAGCACTTCGTCCGCGGCATCCAGAAGCGTTGCCCCGTGCATGTGACCAGACAGCCCGATGCCCCGCACCGCGCCAAGACCATGCGCGGCCAGCCGATCAAAGACCGTTTCGGCCGCACTGATCCAGTCAGACGGGGCTTGCTCGCTCCACCCTTCATGCGGACGCTGGACCGTCAGCGGGGCGGTGGCTTCGGCAAGGATCGTCTGGTCCTCGCCGATCAGCACCCCTTTGAGGCCGGACGTGCCGAGGTCCAGACCGATATACATCACGCAGCCAGATGTGCGGGTTTCTTGCCCAGGATGATCATGCCCAGAATGTCGTCGTCGGTGACCTCGTTCACGTTCACCGTGCCGACCAGCTGGCCGTTCTTCATCACCGACGCCCGGTCGCACAGCTTCAT
>JBKDYO010000122.1:0-4179 GCA_046305855.1 Paracoccaceae bacterium | reverse complement strand
GGCAGCTCCTCCGACACATTGTGCGGCCGGAACCACGCTGACTGGAAGATGCGCGGCTCCAGCGAAAAACCCGAGCCATGCGGCGACAGATAGCGGTCGCGGAAGGTGTCGGGCGTGAAGATCAGGCTTTCCGTCACCCGGCCCGTCAGGCCCGGCAGCAGCCGTTCTTCCAGCACTTTCAACATCTTCAGGCGATAGGTCTCCTCCATCGCCTTCCAGTCCACCGGGTTCTTGTGCCCCAGATGCGGTACCGGCGACAGCACATAGAACGTGTCATCTCCCTCTGGCGCGACCGAAGGGTCGGTGACCGAAGGCCGGTGGACATACAGGCTCATGTCGTCAGACAGCTTGCCCGTTTGGAAGATTTCCCGGATATGCTCGCGGTAGCGCGGGCCCACGACGATCGAATGGTGCCCGACCTCGGGCCACATCCCCTTCGTCCCCTTGGTCCCGAAGTACCAGACAAACAGCCCCATCGACCAACGCGACCGCATTAGCCGCGGAGCCGTCCAGCGCTTCACCGGCTGGTTGCGCAGAAGCCGCGTGTAGGTCGTCCCCGGATCGGAGTTCGACACGACGACATCCGCCGCCAGCACACGCCCATCCGTCAGCTTCACGCCCGAAGTACGTCCCTTGGCGACCAAAATCTCGTCGACCTCGGCCCCCTGCACGACGCGCCCGCCCTGGTCCTTGACCACCTGCGCCATCGCCTCGGCAATCGCCTGCACCCCACCCATGGCGTAGTGCACGCCGTAAGCTCGCTCCAGATGGCTGACGAGGGCGTACATCGAGGTCACGTGGAACGGATCGCCGCCGATGAACAAGGGATGGAACGACAGCGCGAACCGCAGCCGGGGGTCCTGCACCCGCCGCGCCGCATGGGCATGCACAGACCGGTCCGCGCGATACCAGGCGAACTTCGGCAGCACCTTCACCAGGTCCCACAGCTTGTGCATCGACCTGCGGCCCAAGTCCTCGAAGCCGAACCAGTAGCGCGCCTCGGCGTCCGTCAGGAATTTGCGGAACCCGCTCAGATCGCCCGGCGACAGGCGGGCCACCTCGGCCTCCATCGCCGCATCGCCCTGGCGCGCGGTAAAGCTCGACCCATCCTCCCAGAGGATCTTGTAGTAGGGGTCCATCGGCACCAGCCGCACGTCGCGATCAAAGTCCCGCCCGCAGGCTGCCCACAACTCGCGCAGAGTCTGCGGCACCGTCACGATCGTCGGCCCCAGGTCGAACCGATGGCCGCCTTGCGTGATCGACGACCCCCGCCCGCCGGGCCGGTCCAGCCGGTCAACCACCGTCACCTGCCAGCCCTTGGCGCCCAGCCGCATGGCCGAGGCGAGCCCGCCAAGACCTGCGCCAATCACGACGGCCCGCCCGCGGCCATCCAGTGCAAAGGGCAGCGTGTCAACCTGCCCGGACCGAGGATGCTGTGTCATTCCTACAGCCTATACTGTCCACCTAGATTTACAACTTGGCTTTTTTGCACGGCAAAACAGGCTGATTTAGCTTCCCTGCGTCTGCATTCGGTGTAATCCTGTCCTTACACATGGGCCGGAGGATCGACTCATTTCCGTTGCCACGCTCAGCCTCTTCCGCTTCGCGACGCCTGCCAGTCGGCTCTGGGTGATCGCGCAGATGGCGCTTGCGCGGCCCCGGCACCTCTGGTCCGGCGCGCGCTTCGTCAAACTGTGCGGTTCGGGCACCGGTGAGGGCTTCACGCCCAAGCCCAACTGGTCGGTCTGGGCGATCTTCGCCGTCTGGCCGGATGAGGATCGCGCGCGTGAGCATATCGCCAACCACCCGATCCTTGCGCGCTGGCGCGCCCGTGCGGCGGAAAGCTGGACCGTCTTCCTCGCCCCCTTCTCGGCCCGGGGCAGCTGGGCCGGGGTGAACCCGCTGACCGATACCACCGACACGCAGGCCTATGATGGCCCGATCGCCGCGCTCACCCGTGCCACGGTCAAGCCGCAGCACGCCCCCGCCTTCTGGCGCCGCGTCCCCGACATCTCGGCCCGGATCGGCGCTGACCCGAACGTCCTCTTCAAGATCGGCATCGGCGAGGTCCCCCTTCTCCACCAGGTTACCTTCTCGATCTGGCCCGACGCCGCCCGCATGGCCGAATTCGCCCGCCACATGGGCCCGCACGCCGCCGCGATGAAGGCCGCCCGCGACAACGGCTGGTTCGCCGAAGAACTTTACGCCCGCTTCCACGTCCTTGGCTCGACGGGCCAGTGGAACGGAGCCGACCCCCTTGCCGGGGCCTGGGACACAGAAAGGCACGCCGCATGACCGCGCTTCACCGCAACCAGACCACGCGCCCGCAACCGGCCTCCGGGACCAAGCCGCCTTTCCCCTTCACCGCCATCGTCGGCCAGGACGACATGCGCCTTGCCATGACCCTCACCGCCATCGACCCGATGATCGGCGGCGTCCTCGTCTTCGGCGACCGGGGCACCGGCAAGTCCACCGCCGTCCGCGGCCTTGCCGCCCTCCTGCCGCCCATCCGCGCCGTGAAGTCCTGCCCGGTCAACAGCGCCGACCCCGCGCAATGCCCCGACTGGGCCGGCGTCACCGACCCGACAATCGTCGACAAGCCCACCCCGGTCGTCGACCTCCCCCTCGGCGTGTCCGAGGACCGCGTGACCGGAGCCCTCGACGTCGAACGCGCCATCGCCCAAGGCGTCAAGGCTTTCGAGCCCGGCCTCCTCGCCCGCGCCAACCGGGGCTATCTCTACATCGACGAGGTCAACCTTCTGGAAGACCACATCGTCGACCTCCTCCTCGACGTCGCCCAATCTGGCGAGAACGTCGTCGAACGCGACGGCCTCTCGATCCGCCACGCCGCCCGCTTTGTCCTCGTCGGTTCCGGCAACCCCGAGGAAGGCGACCTCCGCCCGCAACTCCTCGACCGCTTCGGCCTTTCCGTCGAAGTCCGCTCCCCCCGCGACATCGCCACCCGCGTCGAAGTCGTCCTGCGCCGCGAAGCCTACGAGGCCGACCCCTTCGCCTTCGCCGCCAGCTACGGTCCCGCTGAATCCGACCTCCGCGCCACCATCCTCTCCGCCCGCGCCGCTCTGCCCAAGATCAAGACCCCGCGTTCGGTCCTGGAAGACTGCGCCGCCCTGTGCATCGCGCTCGGCTCCGACGGCGTGCGCGGCGAGTTGACCCTCCTCCGCGCCGCCCGCGCCGTTGCCGCAAGCGAGGCCGCGCCCAAGGTCACCCGCGACCATCTCCGTCGCATCGCCGCCATGTCCCTCGGCCACCGCCTCCGCCGCGACCCGCTGGACGAGGCCGGGGCCACCGACCGCGTCGCCCGCGCCGTTTCTGAGACGCTCGCCTGATGACCTGGGCGCGCCTCGACCTCGCGCTCCGTATCCTCGCCGTCGACCCGGTCGGCCTCGGCGGCCTCTGGCTCCGCTCCCGCGCCGGTCCCGTCCGCGACATCGCCACCAGAACTCTTGCGGCCACCCCCTTCGACCGCCCCCAGCGCCGCCTCTCCGCCAACATCGACGACCTCGCCCTGCTGGGAGGCCCCGACCCCGTGGCCACCCTCGCCCAAGGCCGCCCCGTCCACCGCCCCGGGGTCCTCGCCGACCCTGCCCTCCTCATCCTCCCAATGGCGGAATCCGCCGCCCCCTCCCTCACCGCCCGCCTCGCCCAAGCGCTGGACAAAGGCCACCACGCCCTCATCGCCCTCGACGAAGCCGCCGAAGACGGCGAAGGCCTCCCCTCCGCCCTCTCCGACCGCCTCGGCCTGTTCCTTAGCCTCGACGGCGAACGCAGCCCCCGCAGACTCCCCCGCCCCATCGGCCGCCGCCGCCTCGCCAAAGCCCGGGCCCTCTATCCTCTCGTCATCCTGCCAGACGACCTGACTCAGGCCCTCGCCGCCCTTGCCGCCCGCCTCGGCATCCCCTCGACCCGTGCCCTCCTCACCACCCGCCGCGCCGCCCGCGCCATCGCGGCCCTCGACGGCCGCCTGGAAGTCACCGAGGACGACCTGATCGCAGCCGCAGAACTCGGCCTCGCCCACCGCGCCCTGCCCGAGGCGGAAGCCCAACCCGACCAACCGCCCGAACCTCCGCCCCCGGACCAACCCGAAACGCCCGACTCCCAGCCGGAAGAGCAGGACCTTCAGGACCTCGCCGACCTCCTGATCGAGGCCGCACAAGCCGC
>JBKDYO010000121.1:0-45866 GCA_046305855.1 Paracoccaceae bacterium | reverse complement strand
GCTGCCTTTAGGAAAGGTGCCCGCCACCGTCACCCCCTGCCCGGCGATGGCGTCCGAGGCATAGACGATTCCAAAGGGGGCCTCCCCAATCTCGACCAACTTCAGCGCCGCGCGCACATTCTCGGACTGCACCACGCTGGCCTCGACCCCCTGCCACAGGCCAAGGCTTTCCAGCGCCTCTTTGCCGTACTGCCCGGCGGGCACCGACTCGACCATCGCCATCGCCAGTTTGCCACCTGCCAGCATCCCGGCAAGGTCCAGGTCCCGGTCGATGGTCACGGGCGCGACAGCGCCATGCGCGACCAGGATCAGCTGGTTGCCCAGAAGATCACGGCGGCTCTCGGGTCGGATCAGGCCCTTTTCGGCCAGATCGTCCATCCATTGCTCCGACGCCGACAGGAAGATGTCCGCCGGAGCCCCCTCGGCGATCTGCCTCGCGAGGGCCGGAGTGCCGCCATAGGACCGAACGACCGGGACGCCGGTCTTAGTCGAGAAGTCGGCCGCGATCTCGTCCAATGCGGTCTTCAGGCTGGCGGCAGCAAAGACCGTTACGTCGGCCAGCGCCGGATGGGCTGCAAAAAGGACGACAACAGTAGATAGAAGGAAACGCATTGTCGCCCCGTTATGTTCGGCCAAACATATTGGCGCAAGACAGGGGCAGGCAAGCGCTATTTCCCGGCGGACATATCCGACAGCAGTGCCGCGATCCGCGCAATTTCGGGCGCCGCTGCCAGATCGACCGCCGCCAGCATTGCCCGGTAGGCCGCAAGCACCTCGCGGCCATCGTCGGTCAGGGTGGCCCCGCCGCCACCAGCCCCACCCCGCGCCGAAAGCACAAGCGGGGACCGGAAAACCGCGTTCATCTCCTCAACCAGCGCCCAGGCGCGCTTGTAGCTCATGCCCATCGCCCGGCCGGCCGCCGCGATCGACCCGGTCTCGGCGATCCGCGCCAATAGCTCACCCTTGCCCGGTCCGAAAACCAGCCGGTCGCCGAACAGAAGCCGCAGCCGCAGGGTTACCGGGTCCTCCACCATGCCTGCAGCATCACCACAGGGCCCGCCGCTGGCAAGCACTGCCAACGGATTTTCATTGCTTTTCGCTTCCGAAATGTTTCGGATGCAAACCAAAGGGGTTTGAATCAGGTGGGATGGCCATGGCGACCTTGAAGGACATCGCCCGCAAGCTTGACCTGTCGATCACCCAGGTCAGCCGGGCGCTCAACAATCATTCCGACGTTGCCGAGGAAACCCGGCTGCGGGTGAAGTCGACCGCGCATGCGATGAACTACCACCCGAATGCCTCGGCCCGCAAACTTGTCTCCGGTCGGTCTGGCATCGTCGGCCTTGTCGTGCCGCAACGGCGCGATCTTGGTCAGGACGGCATCTTTCTGGAAGTCGTCGCGGGCCTGTCCGCCCAGTTCTCCGGTCGTGGAATGCAGTTCGTGCTGCATCTGCAATCGGAAACCGAGCCGACGCTGCCGGTCTACCAAAAGCTGATCGGCAAGGCGCTTCTGGACGGGTTCGTCCTGATTGATCCTCAGGACCACGACCCCCGGATCGACTTCCTGCGCAAAGCCGGAATCGCCTTCGTCGTGCATGGCCGCAGCGGCGAGACCATCGACTATCCCTATTTTGACATTGAAAATGAACAGCTTGCCCATGATCTGACCCATCACCTCATCCAGCGCGGCCATCGCCGGATCGCGTTCCTGAACGGTGTCGCCGGGCGCAGCTACGTCACAGTGCGCGAGGCAGGCTATGCCCGCGCCCTGCGCGCCGCAGGCGTGTCACCGCAGCCCGGCTTCCACCTCAACGGCGATATGAACGAGGCCAACGGCCTGACCGATACGATCCGTCTGTTCACTGGCGATGCCCCCCGCCCGACTGCGATCATCTGCGGCAACGTCCGCCTTGCGCGCGGGGTCTATCAGGCCCTTGCGGCGCTTGGACTTTCGGTGCCGGGCGACGTCTCGGTCGTGGCGCATGACGACGAATTGCCGTCCTTGCGCGCCTCGGCCTTCTTCCCGGCACTCACCGTGACCAAGGCCCCCTTGCGCGACAGCTGGGAGCCGCTGGCCGACTGCCTGGCTGGCGCCATCGACGGCAAGCCACTTGGAACGCTCCAGCGCATCGGCGGCTACAGCTTCATTGAACGGAATTCGGTTGCCGCACTCTGACAACCGGGACGCGTACACGAATCGTTGACCGAAAGCGCTTTGGGGACTATGTTTTCCGAAACGTTTCGGATTCTTCCGGACGTTTTGAACTGGAGAAAGCACGCCACACCGGCGGCCCTAGGGAGGAAAACCAATGACCATCATGAAAGGCCGCGCACTCCGCGCGACCGCAACTGCCGCTATGCTCGCCGTCTTCGGCGCGCCCGTCTCGGCAGAAGAGCTGTTCTACGTTTCAGGTGCCGTCGGCAACGCGGTCGAGAACTTTGCAGCACTCGTCAAGCCGTGGGAAGAAGCGACCGGCAATACCGTGACCCTCGTGCCGATGCCCGCGTCCACCACCGACCAGTTCGGCCAGTACCGCCTGTGGCTTGCTGCTGGCGCAGCCGACATCGACCTCTACCAGACCGACGTGATCTGGGCGCCGCAGCTGGCCGACCACTTCGTCGACCTGACCGAAGTGGCCAAGGATCTGGCGCCGACCCACTTCCCCTCGATCATCCAGTCGCAGACCGTGAACGGCAAGCTGGTCGCCCTGCCGATCTTCACCGACGCACCTGCCCTGTACTACCGCAAGGACCTTCTGGAAAAGCACGGCAAGACCCCGCCGAAGACCTGGGCCGAACTGACCGAGACCGCTCAGTTCATCCAGGATGCCGAGCGTGCCGAAGGCAAGGCCGACATCTGGGGCTTCGTCTGGCAGGGCAACGCTTATGAAGGCCTGACCTGCAACGCGCTGGAATGGATCAAGTCCTACGGCGGCGGCCAGATCGTCGAGCCCGATGGCTCGATCTCGGTCAACAACGAAAACGCTGTGGCCGCACTGGAAACCGTCAAGGGCTGGGTCGGCACGATCTCTCCCGATGGCGTTCTGGCCTATCAGGAAGAAGAAGCCCGTGGCGTCTGGCAGACCGGCAACGCCGTCTTCATGCGCAACTGGCCCTACGCTTACGGCCTCGGCAACGGCGACGACTCGGCGGTCAAGGGCCTCTTTGGTGTGACCACCCTGCCGGTCGGCAAGGAAGGCGACACTTCGGCGGCGACGCTGGGTGGCTGGAACGTGGCCGTGTCCAAGTACTCGACCAAGCAGGAAGCCGCGATCAGCCTGGCAATGTACCTTGCCGGCCCCGAGGCGCAGAAGCAGCGTGCGATCAACGAATCGAACCTGCCGACGATCATCGCCCTCTATGATGACGCCGACATCGCTGCCGCTCAGCCGATCATCCCGCAGTGGAAGGACGTGTTCCTGAACGCCGTTCCGCGCCCGTCGGCTCCGACCCTTGGCAAGTACAACGAGGTTTCGGCCAAGTTCTGGTCGGCCGTGCACAGCACCCTGTCGGGTGAAGGCACCGCTGCCGAGAACCTGGAACTTCTCGAAGTGGAACTGACGGACCTCAAGGGGTCGGGCTGGTAAGTCCTCCCGGATCTGACTGACCCCATCGGCGGGCGGCTTTCTTCACGGCGAGCCGCCCGCCTTTTCTAACCGGGTCTCGGAGGGGGACACGGACAAGGGGAGGGTATCATGGCAACAAATGACGGGGGGCTCAGCCTCTCGCAGCAACGGCAACGCGCGGCCTTCTGGTTCCTCGCACCGATGCTTGCGGCACTGTTCTTCGTGGCCGCCTGGCCGCTACTGCGTACGATCTGGTTTTCGCTCACCAACACGCTGCTGTCCGACCTTTACGGCGGCGAGTTCATCGGCTTCGACAACTACCTTTCACTCCGCGTGCTGGACTCCGGCCGCTGGATCTGGCGCGGCACACTGGTCGATCCGGCCTGGTGGAACGCGGTCTGGAACACGGTGCGCTTCGCCTTCGTCTCGGTCTTCTTCGAGACCGTGCTGGGCCTGATCGTCGCCCTTGTCCTCAACGCCGAATTCAAGGGCCGCGGCTTTGTGCGCGCGGCCATCCTGATCCCCTGGGCCATCCCGACCATCGTCAGCGCCAAGATGTGGGCCTGGATGCTGAATGACCAGTTCGGGATCATCAACGACATCATGCTGAGCATCGGCCTGATCGACCAGAAGATCGCCTGGACCGCATCCGTCGACACCGCGATGTATGCCGTGCTGATGGTCGACATCTGGAAGACCACGCCCTTCATGGCGCTGCTGATCCTGGCGGGCCTGCAGATGGTCCCCCGCGACATCTACGAGGCCGCGAAGCTGGACGGCGTCAACCCGGTCAAGGTGTTCTTCAAGATCACCCTGCCCCTGATCCGCCCGGCCCTCGCCGTCGCGATCATCTTCCGGATGCTGGACGCGCTGCGGATCTTCGACCTGGTCTACGTGCTGACGCCCAACTCGGCCGCCACCAAGACCATGTCGGTGATCAGCCGCGAGAACATGATCGACTTCGACAAGTTCGCCTACGGCGCGGCGCAGTCGACGCTTCTCTTCGCGATCATCGCCATCTTCGTCAGCCTCTATATCTGGCTGGGCAAGGTCGACCTTTCCGGGGAGGGCCAGAAATGACCGCGCAGAAACTGCTGACCAACATCGCCTTCTACGCGCTTGTCGTGGTGATCGTCGTCTTCTCGGTCTTCCCGTTCTACTATGCTATCGTCACTTCATTCTCGACCGGGACCGAGCTTTTCAAGGTCAACTACTGGCCCAAGTCCTTCGACTGGGGCAACTACGAATCCGTCCTGGGCGGGCGCAACTTCGTCCGCTCCATCGGCAACTCGATCTTCATCGCGACCACCACTGTCGTCTTCGCCCTCTTCCTCGCCGTGACCGCCTCCTACGCCCTGGCACGAGTGCGGTTCCGCGGGCGGGGGCTCCTCCTGATGATGATCCTCGCGGTGTCGATGTTCCCGCAGATCGCCGTCCTTGCGGGCCTCTTCGAACTCGTCCGCTTCCTCGGCATCTTCAACACGCCCTACGCGATGATCATGTCCTACGTGATCTTCACCCTGCCCTTCACGGTCTGGGTGCTGACCACCTTCATGCGTGACCTTCCGGTCGAGATCGAGGAGGCCGCCATCGTCGACGGCGCAACCCCCTGGATCATCATCACCAAGGTGTTCCTGCCGCTTCTCTGGCCGGCCCTCGTGACGACCGGCCTTCTGGCCTTCATCGGTGCCTGGAACGAATTCCTGTTCGCCCTGACCTTCACCTCATCCGAGACGACCCGGACGGTGCCGGTCGCCATCGGGCTTCTCTCCGGCGCAAGCCAGCAGGAAATCCCCTGGGGTCCGATCATGGCGGCAAGCGTCATCGTGACGGTCCCGCTGATCATCCTCGTCCTCATTTTCCAACGCAAGATCGTCGCGGGTCTCACCGCGGGCGGCGTGAAGGGCTGACATCATGGCAAAGATCGAACTGAAGAACGTCACCAAGTCCTACGGCGCCGTGCAGGTGATCAAGGGCATCGACCTCACCATCGAGAAGGGCGAGTTCATGGTCTTCGTCGGGCCGTCGGGCTGCGGCAAGTCCACCCTCCTCCGCCTGATCTCGGGGCTGGAGGAAATCACCACCGGCGACATGCTGTTTGACGGGGAACGGGTGAACAACCTGATCCCGTCGAAACGCGGCATCGCCATGGTGTTCCAGTCCTACGCGCTTTATCCGCACATGAAGGTCTACGACAACATGGCCTTCGGGATGAAGCTGGACAAAACCAGCCCCGAGGAGATCCGCAAACGGGTCGAATCCGCCGCGAAACTCCTCCAGATCGACCATCTCCTCGACCGCCTGCCAAAGCAGCTGTCGGGCGGCCAGCGCCAGCGCGTCGCAATCGGCCGCGCCATCGTCCGCGATCCGCGCGTGTTCCTCTTCGACGAGCCGCTGTCGAACCTCGACGCCGCCCTGCGCGTCCAGACCCGTCTGGAGATCGCGAAACTCCACCACTCCATGTCCAACGTCACGATGATCTACGTGACCCACGACCAGGTCGAAGCGATGACCTTGGCCGACCGCATCGCCGTTCTGCGCGACGGCAAGCTGGAACAGGCGGGCAGCCCGGCCGAGCTTTACGAACACCCGAACTCGCTTTTCGTCGCTGGCTTCATCGGCAGCCCGAAGATGAACTTCCTGACCGGGAAATTTGCCGCCGACCACAACTGCACCACCCTCGGCGCACGGTCCGAACATATCGAGGTGGTGGAGAACGGCCCCTGGTCCGGCGAAGTCCTCCATGTCGAGGATCTCGGCTCCGACCACTTCCTCTTCGTGGAAATCGGCAGCGATGAACCCATCATCGTCCGCCGCCCCGGCAAGGCCAATATCACGGTCGGCACCAAGGTCTCGCTCGCCCCGCAGGCCGGGCACCTTTACCGCTTCGACGCCGACGGCAAGCCCGTCCGCTGACCCCTACCCTGCGCGCCCGCGGCCGCCAGCCCTGGGCGCGCATCCATTCGAAGGAGACTACCCATGACCATCCGCGTCACCGTGTGGGGCGAAAACGTCCATGAACAGAAAAACAAGGTGGTGGCCGAGGTCTACCCGAAGACCATGCACGGCACGATTGCCGAGTTCCTCAACAAGGAAGACGGGATCAAGGCGACGACTGTCACTCTGCAAGACCCCGAGCATGGGATGACCGCCAAGAAACTCGCGGAAACTGACGTCCTGATCTGGTGGGGCCATGCCGCGCACGGCGACGTCGACGACAAGATCGTCGAACGCGTGGCCGAGGCCGTCTGGTCCGGCATGGGGGTGATCTTCCTGCACTCCGCCCACTTCTCCAAACCCTTCAAACGCCTGATGGGCGCGCCCTGCAACCTGTCCTGGCGCGAGGCCGGGGAGCGGGAGCGCCTCTGGGTCACCTCCCGTCAGCACCCCATCGCTCGCGGCATCCCCGACCATTTCGAGATCGAATACGAAGAGATGTATGGCGAGCCCTTCGGCGTCCCCGAACCCCTGGAAACCGTCTTCGTCAGCTGGTTCCAGGGCGGCGAGGTGTTCCGCTCCGGCCTCACCTACCGCCGCGGCGCGGGCAACATTTTCTACTTCCGCCCCGGCCATGAAACCTACCCGACCTACCACCAGCCGATGGTGCAGAAGGTCATAACCAACGGCGTCCGCTGGGCCTTCAACCCCGAGGCAAGGTTGGCAAAACCCACCGACGCCCCGAACACCCCCGTCGGCAAGACGCTGGAACCGCTGGAGGAACGCGGCCCCCGTCTCCATCACGACGGCGAAGAGGGCTACCGCTGATGCAACCCGTCCGCATCCTGATCCTCGGCACTGGCGGCATGGCGAAGAACCATGCCGAACACTTCGCCGCGATCCCCGGCGTCACCCTCGTCGCCGGGATCGACACTCGCCCCGACGGGCTCGCCGCCTTCCAGAAGGCGCACAACATCCCCAACGGCTTCACCTCGGTGCAGGATGCCATCGCCTGGGGCGAATTCGACGCGGTCACGAACGTCACCCCCGACGCCGCGCACTATGCGACGACCCTGCCCTTCCTTGCGGCCGGAAAGCACGTCCTCTGCGAAAAGCCTTTGGCTACGAACGCTGCCCACGCGACTGAAATGGCCACTGCAGCCGCAAAGGCCGGTGTGGTGAACATGGTCAACCTGACCTACCGCAACGTGCCCGCCTTGCAGAAAGCCGCGCAGATGGTCCGCGAAGGTGCCATCGGCACCATCCGGCATTTCGAGGCATCCTACTTGCAAAGCTGGCTCACCCAGCCCGCCTGGGGGCACTGGGACAAGGAAAGCCAGTGGCTCTGGCGGCTGTCGACCAAGCACGGCTCGAAAGGTGTGCTGGGCGACGTTGGCATCCACATCCTGGACTTCGCCACCTTCATCGCCGGGATGGACGCCACGCAAATCTCCTGCCTCCTCCAGACCTTCGACAAGGCACCGGGCGGGCAGATCGGCGAGTACGTCTTGGACGCCAATGACAGCGCCACGATGCAGGTCCGCCTGTCGAACGGCGCACTTGGCACTGTGGCGGCGACGCGCTTTGCCTCCGGCCACCTGAACGACCTCCGCCTACGCCTCTACGGTCTGACCGGCGGGATCGAGGTGCGCTTCGAAAAGAACGTCAGCGCTCTTCGCGCCTGCCTTGGACCCGAGGCGATGAAGGAAGGCCTCTGGCACGACGTCGACTGCCCCGCCGTCCCCACCGTCTACCAGCGCTTCATCGCCGCGATCCGTGGCGAAGGCCCGGCCGAGCCCGACTTCGCCCGGGGTGCCGCGCTGCAGGTGCTTCTCGACAAGGCGGAAGCCTCAGCCGGGCAGGACGGACGCCTCCTCGCGGTGTAACCGAGAACCCTTGCGACCGGAGTTTTCGAAAACTCCGGTCCGGAGCCTTCAAAGGCTCCGGTGCGATTTCTTCGAAGAAATCGCCTCCTACCCGCCGATCAGCGCCTTGACCCGCGCGGTGAAGTCCTCGCCCCGCTTCTCGAAGTTCGGATACTGGTCGAAACTCGCCGCCGCCGGGGCCAACAGGACCACCTCTCCCGCCTCGGCCTCAGCCGCGGCCTCCGCCACCGCCCGCTCCATCGTCTCGCAGATCACATGCGGCACATCGCCGATCTGCAACGCAAAGTCGCGCGCCGAGTGGCCGATCAGATAGGCCTTGACCACCGAGCCGAGATGCGGCTTCAGGCTCGCGATCCCACCCTCTTTCCCCATCCCCCCGGCGATCCAGCGGATCTTTGGGAACGCCTGCAACGCCTTCGCTGCGGAATCCACGTTGGTCGCCTTGGAATCGTTCACGAACCGCACTCCGGCACGTTCGCCCACCAGTTGGCTCCGATGCGGCAGGCCAGCGAAGGACTGTAGCGCCCCCTCGATCAGCTTCGGCGCCAGCCCCAGCGACCGGCAGGCCGCATAAGCCGCACAGGCGTTCTGGTGGTTGTGTGCGCCCGGCAACCCCTTGATATCCCGCAAGTCGATGGACGCCACTTGCCGCCCCTTCCGCCATTCCGCCAGAAACCCCTTCCGGGCAAAGACCGACCAGCCGAACCCTTCCAGCTTCTGCCCCGACGACACCCGGATCACCCGGTCATCCTGCGGTCCCTGGGCCAGTGCGCCCGCAAGGAACCGCCCTTCGATCTCGTCCACGCCGATGACCGCACGGTCCGGCCCTCCCAACGTGAACAGCCGCGCCTTGGCGGCGAAGTACCCGCCCATCCCGCCATGCCGGTCGAGGTGATCAGGCGACAGGTTGGTGAAGACCGCCACATCCGGCGTCAGCGCCCGGGCAAGTTCGGTCTGGTAGGACGACAGTTCCAGCACCACCACCTCGCCGTCCTGCGGGGGCTCGATGGAAAGAACCCCGGTGCCGATGTTCCCGGCCATCTGGCTCGGGCGGCCGGCCTCGATCAGGATGTGATGGATCAGCGCAGTCGTGGTCGATTTCCCGTTCGACCCCGTCACCGCCACGATCTTGGGCGGGGTCTCCATCTCGGCCCATTCGTCGGAACCGGCACTCTGGAAGAAGAGCCCGATGTCGTTGTCCACCGGAATGCCTGCCTCCAGCGCACGGGCAATGACCGGATGCGGGCTTGGGTAAAGATGCGGAATGCCGGGCGAGGTTACAAGGCAGGCAACCCCCTCCAGCCCCGAATGCCGGGTCAGGTCGGTCAGCACATGCCCTGCGGCCTCGGCCTTGGCCCGCGCTTCCGGGCTGTCGTCCCAGAGAACCGGCTCCGCCCCCCCGGCCCGCAGCGCCTCGGCCGTGGCGAGACCCGACCGCCCCAGCCCCAGCACCGCCACCCGCTGCCCCTTGTAGCCCTTCACCGGGATCATTGCTTTCCCCCTCCTGCATGCCCCGTCAGGGATAGGTCAGGGCGACCACAAGGGGAAGGGGTGTCAGGCGGTGGGATCGGCTTCGGCTTGTCTATTCGCCCCGGGGCGGGCATTGTCCCCGCGCCCGGGCGCCCGGCAGCAGGGCTATGACACCACCGGCACTCCGGACAGGAAGGCAAGATGCGCAAGGTATTGCAGAAGATCGGAAATCGCTACTGCCGCTGGCAGTTGGAGCGCGCGCTGCCCGGCATCCATGCCGACCTCAAGCGGTACGCCAAGGGCTCTACCACCACTGGCACGCAGGCGATCACCATGTGGATGGCGGTCAAGCGTATCCTGAAACACCGCCCGAACTGGATCCTCGAATCCGGGACCGGGTCGTCGACGCTGATCCTCGCTGCCGCCGTCCACCGCCTGCGGAGAGAGGACCCGGCCTATCAGGGCCGGATCATCAGCATGGAAAGCGTGGCGGAATGGCATGCGACTGCCGAAGCAAACCTGCCCGACAGCTGCCGCGACGTGGTCGAGATCGTGCTTGGCCCCCGCGAAAAATTCGAAATCGCCATGTTCCGCGGCTTCATCCACGGCAACATCCCCCCGCATGACTATGACTTCGTCCTGCTTGACGGACCGAAGTTCTGGGACGACCGCGGCCTGGCCTTCTGCGCGGACGTCTTCCGCGCGATGGAGCTGTCACAGGCCCCGGTGATTCACGGCGTCGTGGACGGGCGCGCCAGTTCCGTGATGGTGATCCAGACGATCTTCGGCACCGCTGCTGCGCGCTACTGGCATTTCCGCTATGCCGCAGGCTTTTCCCTGCCCAAGATCAACTTCACCGATGCCGACATGATCACCGCCCGCGACTTCCGCTGCTCGGTGACCGGCCGGTTGAACTGGGTGCATTTCCGCCGCCAGCGCGGCTAGGCAAGTCCGGGCGCGTCGCTCTGGCCCAGGGCCCACAGGGCCTCCACGCCCGGCTGGTGAACCGAATTCGGCAGTTGCGACGCGATCAGCGCGCGGAAGTTCTTCGTCACCTTCTGCGTCGCGGGATGGAGATCACCCAGCGTCGCCCGGAACACTGCCAAAGCGGCGGCATAAAGCTGTTCGGCTTCGGCAGGACGGCCCTGCACCTCGACAACGCCAGCCAGGTTGTTCAGGGCCACGCCATAGTCGCGATGGGCCTCGCCGATGGTTGCTTGGTCGATCTCCAGCGCCTGCCGGAACAGGGCTTCGGCCTCTGGCATCCGCCGCCCGGCCCGGACGACTTCGGCCAGCGCGCACAGCCGCCCCGCATGGTCGGGATGCGTCCGGCCCGTCAACGCCAGATCCAGCGAAAGCGCCTGGCGGTACAATTCCTCGGCCGCCGGAAGCCGCCCGAGCTTTTCGGCAAGTTGCGCCAGTCCGGTCAGGCAGTCGATCGCAACCGGATGCACTCCGCCGGCCAGCCCGCGCGCCAGTTCAAGTGCCTTGTATTGCAACGGCTCGGACTCCTGGTCGCGGTCCTGCGCCTGCAGGACGCCCGCCAGCGCGTTCAGCCGTCCGGCGTAGTCCGGATGCCCTTCACCAAGGGTCGCGCGGGTGACCTCAAGCGCCTTTCGCAACGCCCCCTCTGCATCGGAAAGCCGGTCCTGCGCCTCAAGGACCCGGGCCAGTTGCGCCAGATGCCGCGCATGCTCCGGGCTTGGCGGTCCGACTTTCGCCCGGCCGTTCTGGACGGCCTTGCGCAGGACGCCCTCGGCCTCGACGGGACGGTCCTGTGCCTCCAGCGTCAGCGCATGTTCGGACATCGCCATCGCCCGGTCTTCCGGCGTTCCCGAGGTTTCGGCCAGCACCATCAGCCCCTGGCCCAGCCGGAAGGCCGTCGTCAGATCGCCGGTCCGACAGGCCAGCGCGCGGGCTTTCTGCAAGGACCGCAAGTCCGGGTCCAACCGCGCCGCCAGCGCATAATGCCGGGCTGCATCCGGCCAGCGCATTACTGCCTCGGCGATCAACCCCTGCCCAAAGGCCAACCGGGCGGTCCGGTCCGCAGGCCCCGCGTTCAGCGCCTGAAGCTCGGCAAAAACCTCGCCCGCAGGCCGAAGGTCACCATTGGCCAGCGCCGCCTTGGCATCCGTCAGCCTGCCCAGACCGACAAGGCCCGAAGCGGCGGCTGCCTCGGCCAGGATCTCGCCCAGCTCGGCCTCCGGCCCCTCATTGTCCCAAGGCAGATAGGCCAGCCGCTGGACAACTTCCGCGATTGCCTGGTGCAGGTCCGCAAGTTCCCCGCGCGCCGCCTCGGCTTCGGCCGGCACGACGGCTCGCAGGCCTTGGAAGGCCGCCTCGCAGCCTGCCTGCAGCGCGGCCAATTGCCGGCGCAGCGTCACCTCGCGCTGCGACAGGGTCGCGTCCACCGATCCGGGTGCTTGCCCCTGCGCTTGGGCCGTCGGTTGATCCTGTGCCGCCACGTTCTACCCGCAGTGAACCCGATACTGTGCCATCGCGATGGTCCCCGACGGTTTAGGGGACCAGAGGGCCTCCGGCAAGAAAGGACTGACCACCCGACTGTCAAAGCCCCGACGACTGGCGACGCCTTGCAACACTCTTCTGGCACCCTGTCAGGCATTCCCTGTTCCCGCTCGTCCCCCAAGCCTGTATGACCTTGGTGAAACCCGCCCCTGACGGAGCCGACGCCTTGGACCACGACACAGCCATGCCGGTCTTCCCGATCGCCGAGACCCGCTTCGGCTGCATGTTCACCCTGCAGGGCGATACGGTGATCGGCCGGTCCCTGCGCGTCTATGGCGAGTTTGCGGGGGATGAGGTCGACAGCATCCTCTCCTTTGTGCGTCCGGGGGACCATGTGCTGGATCTGGGGGCCAACATCGGCTTTCACACCCTCGCACTGGCCCGCACGGTCGGGCCCGGAGGCCAGGTCACTTCGGTCGAACCCCAGCGGTTCTGCTTCCAGCTTCTCTGCGCCAATGTCACAGCAAACCAGCTGACCACCGTGAACTGCCTGCGCGCTGCCGTCGGCGATGCGCCAGGCACCTGCACTGTCCCGCGCCTCAGCCCGACGGCGCGGCACAATGCCGGGGCGACGACGGTCTCGCTGGACCAAGGGGTCGCAGATCAGACCGACACCGTCCCCCTGATTACCGTCGACAGCCTTGCCCTTGCGCGCTGCGACCTGATCAAGATCGACACCGAAGGGTTTGAGGATCGCGTGGCCCAGGGTGCGCGCCAGACACTCGAAACCCTGCGCCCCACGCTTTACGTCGAGGTCCACGACCGCGACAAACTTCAACGCCTGCACGGCCTTCTGAAGTCCCTCGGCTACAGCCTGTTCCTGCATCACACCCGGTTCTTCCGATCCGCCAACCCGGCGGGCGAACCTGTCAGCATCTTCGCGCCCAACGCAGGCGGCTCTGCACTGATCGCTCTGCCCCCCGGGCGCACCTTGCCCGGCGCCCTTCCGGGCGAGATCCGCAGCCTGGCCTAACCAGTCGGACCCGCCGCTATCGCCTGCATCTCGGCCTTCATCGGGCGATACTTGAACCGGGCCGAGATGATGCCGTGGTCATTCGTCCCGCTGTCCTTGTGGTCATCCCAGTTCAGATGGTCGTTCATCACCACCATCCCGTCGAACAGCCAGACCCGCTTGCGGCTGTTGTCGTAGAACTCCTGGCTGACAAGGATATGGTCCAGGCTTTCCATCATGTCCTGATGGATATGGGTGTAATAGACATCCCGCGTGTTGCGGTATTCCTGCAGCGTCTGCGCGGTGTACAGCGCCGCATCCCCGCCGCCGATGCTGTCGCCGACCAGATACTGCGGCTGCTCGGTCAGGATGTTCGCCGTGTTCGACATCTGGCTGTCGTTGATGTCGCCCAGCACGATCACGGGCGCATCGTTGCCGCGCATCAGCCCCGTCAGCAGGAACCGCAGCGCCGAGGCTTCGGCGGTCCGCCGGATCGTCGACAGGGCGGACCCAAGGTTGCCCTGATGCGGCTTGTAGAGATCGCGGTCGGCATTGAACCAGCGCTCGCGGAAGACCTTGGTCGGGGCCTTCGACTTGAAATGGCAGACGAAGACATGGACCGCTGGCTGATCCTCGCGCGGGCGGATGGTGAAGTGCAGGACAGGACGCGAGAAGCTGCGCACCTTCACGCTGATCGCCGGGGTCTGCGGATCGTCGCCCCGGCTTTCCAGCACGAAGGCCGTGGGGAAATCGGTGATCCATTCCGGCGTGCCTTCCAGCAGCCCCTTGGCCACGATGGCCGCACAGACGATCCGCGTGCCGTCGGCATTGGGTGGGATCAACAGATCATACTCCGCCGTCAACCCCGCCTCGGCCACCACCCGCTCCAGCGAAGCGCGGTGCCACAGCTCCTGAAACCCCATCACCTGCGGCTTCAACCGGGTCAGCACCCGTTTCGACCAGTCGATTTTCCGGTCATAAACCTCCTGCGTCCAGGCATCGTTGTCGCCGTACAGCGGCAGGCCGGGCTCGTTCAGGTTCAGAAGGTTGAAAGTCGCAATATCCAGCGCACGAAGCTTCATGGCAAAATCCTTCCCGATTCAATGCTGCAACCATAGCACAAACCGGACAGGAAATCGCCCCGAAAGCTACCGCACCTTCAGCGTCGCCAGGCCGATCATCGCCAGGATCAGGCTGATGATCCAGAACCGGATGACGATCTGCGGCTCGGCCCAGCCCTTCTTTTCGAAGTGGTGGTGGATCGGGGCCATCAGGAAAATGCGCTTCTTCGTGCGCTTGTAGTAGAGGACCTGGATGATCACCGACAGCGCCTCGACCACGAAAAGGCCGCCGACGATCGCCAGCACGATCTCGTGCTTGGTGCAGACCGCGATGGCGCCCAAAGCGCCCCCAAGGGCCAGCGATCCCGTGTCGCCCATGAACACCGCCGCCGGGGGCGCGTTGTACCACAGGAAGCCAAGACCCGCGCCGAACAGGGCAGCGGCAAAGACCATCAGGTCAGAGGTGCCGGGCACGTAGTGCACGCCGAGGAAGGTCGTGTAGTCGACGCGGCCGACGACATAGGCGATGACGCCCAGCGTCCCGCCCGCAATCATCACCGGCATGATCGCCAGCCCGTCCAGACCGTCGGTCAGGTTCACCGCATTCGCAGCCCCGACGATCACCACCATGCCGAAGGGCACGAAGAACCAGCCGAGGTTCACCAGGGCGTCCTTGAAGAACGGGAAGGCCAACTGGTTCGTCAGCTCTGGCGGGTGGAACATCGAGGCGGCATAGGCGGCCAGAGCGGCGATCAGCAGGCCCATCCCCATGCGGATGCGGCCCGACACGCCCTTGGTGTTCTGTTTGGTGACCTTGGCATAGTCGTCAGCAAAGCCGATCAGACCGAAGGCGATGGTGACCAGAAGCACGATCCAGACATAGGGGCTGTCCAGTCGCGCCCAGAGAAGCGTTGAAAAGATCAGCGCCGACAGGATCAGCAGGCCCCCCATCGTCGGCGTCCCCGCCTTGGCAAGGTGACTTTGCGGCCCGTCATCGCGGATCGGCTGACCCTTGCCCTGCTTGCGCCGTAGAAAGTCGATCAGGGGGCGCCCGAAGATGAAGCCGAAGATCAGCGCGGTGACGAAGGCGCCGCCTGCGCGGACAGTGGTATAGCGGAAGAGGTTGAAGAAATCCCCGCCATCAGAAAACTCGGTGAGCCAGTAAAACATTTACGCAGTCCCTTCTGTCGGCGGCGTCCCCTGCCCCATTTTCCGCAGGGCGTCAACGATTAGGCTGACTTTCGACCCCTTCGAGCCCTTGACCAGCAGGATATCCCCCGCATCGATCAGGCTGCGGGCGCGGGTGGAAAGCTCCGGCGCGGTCTCGACCCATTCGCCGCGCTGCGCGCGGGGAAGAACGGCATGCAGCGCCCGCATCCGGGGTCCGACGCAGTGGATGATATCGATCGCGGCCAGCCCCTCGTGCCGGGCAATGGCGGCGTGCAATTCGGCCTCGGTCGGGCCCAGTTCCAGCATATCGCCCAGAACCGCGATCCGCCGCCCGCCACCCACGCGCCCGATACCGTCGGTGGGTTTGGCCGCTAGCAGCACATCCAGTGCCGCGGCCATCGAGGCCGGGTTGGCGTTGAAGGCATCGTCGATCAGGTCGAAATAGGTCTCTTCAACGATATCAAGCACGATCCGCTCACGCTGACCGCGTCCCGGTGGCGGCATCCAGCGACCCAGATCATGCGCCGAGATCATCTGGTCGGCCCCCAAAGCCTCTGCGACCGCAAGGGCGGCCAGCGCGTTCAGCGCGAAGTGCCGTCCGGGAGAGGACACCTTGTACAACAGCGGCGCCCCATGCCGGGTGGCCCGGCAGACCGTCGCGCCATCGCCCAGCCGCGCTTCGACCAGCCGCCAATCCGCATCCGCGCCCGTGCCGAATGACACCAGTTGGGCACCCATCTCGGACGCCTTCGCCGCAAGGATCGGGCTAGTCGCAATATCGCCGTTGAAAACCGCAACGCCTCCGGGCACCAGCCCCTCGAAGATCGAGGCCTTTTCCCGCGCGATCCCCTCGATGCTCTCGAAGGCCTCCAGATGCGCCGGTGCGACCGTGGTGATCATCGCCACGTCCAGCCGGGCCAGCCGGGCCAAAGGTGCGATCTCGCCCGGGTGGTTCATCCCGATCTCGATCACCGCAAAGCGGGTGTCGACCGGCATCCGCGCCAGCGTCAACGGCACGCCCCAATGGTTGTTGTAACTCGCTTCCGCCGCATGGGTCTTGCCCTGCCCCGACAGGATCGCCCGCAGCATCTCCTTGGTCGAGGTCTTGCCGACCGACCCCGTCACACCCACGACCCGTGCCTTGGTCCGCGCCCGGGCAAAGGCCCCCAGGCCCTCCAGTGCCTTCAGCACATCCGGCACGATCAGCAGCGGGGCCTCCGGCGAAACGCCCTCCGGGATACGCGACACCAAAGCTGCCGCTGCCCCCTTCTCCAGCGCCGCGGCGACGAAGTCATGCCCGTCCCGCACATCCTTCAGCGCCACGAAAAGATCGCCGGGCTGCAAGGTCCGGGTGTCGATCGACACGCCCGAGGCCTGCCAGTCCTGCGTGACCCTCCCGCCCGTGGCCAAACTCGCATCCGCCGAGGTCCAGAGCATCAGATCACCCCATCCAGCGCAGCCACGGCGACACTTGCCTGCTCGACATCGTCAAACGGATAGACATCGGTGCCGATCACCTGCCCGCTTTCATGCCCCTTGCCCGCGATCAGCAGCGCATCCCCCGGCAACAGCGCATCCACGGCCCGCAGGATCGCTTCGGCCCGGTCGCCGACTTCGTTCGCCTCGGGACAGGCGGCCATGATCGCCGCCCGGATCGAGGCCGGATCCTCGCTCCGCGGGTTGTCGTCGGTGACATAAAGGACATCGGCATTGGCCTTCGCCGCCGCCCCCATCAGGGGCCGCTTGGTCCGGTCCCGGTCGCCACCCGCGCCAAACACCACCACGATCCGCCCCATCACATGCGGCCGCAGCGCCCGCAACGCCGTCTCCAGCGCATCAGGAGTATGCGCGTAATCCACATAGACCGCCGCCCCGTTCCGCCGGGTCGCGGCCAGCTGCATCCGCCCCCTGACACCCGTCAGCCGGGACAGAACGCCCAGCACGGCCTCGGGCGCATCCCCCGCCGCAATCGCCAGCCCTGCCGCCACGGCCACGTTTTCGGCCTGAAACGCCCCGATCAGCGCTAGCCGGGTCTGGAACGCCCGACCCTGCCACAGATAGCGCACCTCTTGCCCCGTCGGGTCCGGCCGGGTCGCCGCGATCTGCAGATCCGCCCCCTGCCCCTTGCCGACGGTCAACACCCGCAGACCCCGCGACAGCGCCAGTTCGGCCATCTCGGACCCTTTTGCGCCGTCCAGGTTCACCACCGCCACCGCATCCTCGGGCAAAAGCCGGGTGAAAAGCTGCGCCTTGGCCTCGAAATAGGCCTCCATCGTCTTGTGATAGTCCAGATGATCCTGCGTCAGGTTGGTAAAGCCCCCCGCGCGCAAGCGCACCCCGTCCAGCCGCCGCTGGTCGATCCCGTGGCTGGAGGCTTCCATCGCCGCATGCGTCACGCCGCCAGCTGCTGCTGCGGCCAGAAGCTTCTGCAAGGTGATCGCATCCGGCGTCGTATGGCTGCTCGGCGCCGTCCAGGCCCCCTCGATCCCCGTGGTGCCGATGTTGATCGCCTCATGGCCCAGGGCCGCCCAGATCTGCCGGGTGAAGGTCGCAACGCTTGTCTTCCCGTTCGTCCCGGTCACCGCGACCATCACGTCGGGCTGGGCGCCGAACCAAAGCGCCGCGGCACAGGCCAGCGCCGCCCGCGGGTCTTCGGCCACCACCAGCGCCACTTCGCTGTCCGCCAGCACCTCAGCCGCCAGACGCGCCCCTTCGGCATCGGTCAGGACTGCCGAGGCCCCCTGTTCAAGCGCCGCCGAGATGAACCGCGCGCCATGGACCTGCGTTCCCGACAGCGCTGCGAACAGCATTCCAGCGCGCACGGCCCGGCTGTCCACCGTCAGCCCCGACAGCGCCGGGTCGCGACCAGCCCGGGCCGTCAGCCCAAGGTCGGATAGCCGTATCGCGCGCGCTGCCATCATTCATCCCGTCAGTTGCTGGCGGCTGTTACCGCATCCGTGGCCGGGGGTTCAAGCTTGGGTCTCAGACCCATCAGCGGGGCCACGCGCCGGATGATCTCGGCCGCGACCGGAACCGAAGTCCAGCCCGCCGTGCGCCGGGTCTCGGACAGGGTAGTGTCCACCGGTTCGTCCAGCGTCACGATCAGCACATATTGCGGGTTCGACGCCGGGAACACCGACGCGAAGGTGTTGACCACCTTGTCGTCATAGTACCCGCCCGATTTCTTCGGTTTGTCCGCCGTCCCGGTCTTGCCTGCGACCTCATAGCCCGGCACATCGCCCAGAGACGCCGTGCCCTCGGTCACCACGCGGCGCAGCATGGCGACAGCATCCCGTGCCGTCGCCTCGCTCATCACCCGGACGCCCGTCGTCGCGCCTTCCCGCTTCAGCAGCGTCGGCTTGACCATCACGCCCCCGTTGGCAATCGCGGCATAGGCCGCCGCCAGATGCAGCGGGCTGGCCGACATCCCGTGCCCGTAGGACGTGGTGATCGTCACGATCTCGGGCCATTTCTTCGGGATCAGCGGCTTTGCTCCCGGTGCCTCGACCAGTTCCACCGGCGTCGGCTCGAAGAAGCCCAGCGATTTCAGGAACGCCTGCTGCCGCAAGGGCCCGATCATCAGCGCGATATGCGCCGTGCCCACGTTCGAGGACTTGGCGATCACATCGCTGACCGACAGCAAGGGCCCGTAGTTCTTGCCCTCGAACTCCTTGATCTTGTGCTTGCCCCAGATCATCGGAGCGTTCGCGTCCACCATGGTTTCGGGGTTCACCAGCCCCAGCTCCATCGCCTGCGCCGCCGCGAAGATCTTGAAGGTCGAGCCCAGCTCGTACACCCCCTGCACTGCCCGGTTGAACAGCGGGCTGTCCCCCGGCTCGGCGTCCTTGTCGACGATCGGATTGGGCCGGTCGTTGGGGTCGAAAGTCGGCAGCGACGCAATCGCCAGAATTTCCCCCGTCCGCGCATCCATCAGGATCGCCGCCGCGCCCTTGGCGTTCAGCATACCCATCCCGGCGGCCAACACCTCTTCGATGGTCGCTTGCAGGGAAAGGTCGATGGACAGCGTCAAGGGCTTGCCGCCCTGCGCAGGGTCGCGCAGCCGCACGTCCAGCGCCTTCTCGATCCCGGCCACGCCGATGACTTCGGCCGAATGCACACCCTCGGCCCCGAAAGACGTCCCGCCCAGCACATGGGCCGCAAGGGTGCCGTTCGGGTAAAGCCGCATCTCGCGCGGGCCGAACAACAGGCCCGGATCGCCGATTTCGTGCACCTTCTGCATCTGCTCTGGCGACAGGACCTTGCGGACCCAGACAAAGCTGCGCCCGTCAGTGAACCGCCGCTCCATGGCCTTTGCGTCGAGGTCCGGGAAAATCTCGGCCAGCTTTGCCGCCGTGCCCTTCGGGTCTACGATCACCTTCGGATGGGCATAAAGCGCATGGGTCGCGATGTTGGTGGCCAGCACCCGGCCGTTGCGGTCGGTGATGTCGGCGCGTTGCGCGATGATCTCTGCCCCGGGGGCGCTGGCACGTGGCTCCATCGGCTCGGTTGCGGCCAAGAGCCCCATCCGCGCGCCGATCGCCCCGAAGACCATGACAAAGCTTGCACACAGGATCACCAGCCGGAACTGTGCCCGACCGCGCGCCTTTTCCCGCATCGCTTCATGCCGAAGCTTCAGGTTTTCCTTCTCGATGGTGTCGGGGTTCAGCCCCTTTTGCCGGGCTTGCAGGATACGGGCCAGTGGACGAAGCGGCGTGCGCATCACAGACCCTCCTCTGGCGCGGCAAGCGTGCCCTGAATGTCGGTGCTGAAGCTGATCTCGGGCAGTTTTGATCGCGGATAAGCCACCTCCGCTGCCGTGCCGAACTGCGAAGGCTCCATCGGCAGAAGCCCCAAGCGGTCGAAATTCACCGTGGTCAGGTCGCGCAGCCGATCCGGACGGTTCAGATAGGCCCATTCCGCCCGCTGCACAGACAGGGCTTCGCGCAGACCGACGATCTGGCGTTGCAATCCTTCGACCTCTTTCAGCGCGGCCTGCGTCGCATAATTCTCGCGGTAGGCCCAGAAGCCCAGCGCGATCAGTGCAAGAAAGGACAGGACGTAAAGGACTGAACGCATCAGCGGCGACCTTTCTTCTGAATCTCGGGCAGGCCCAGATCGGCCGCCGATAGTGTCTTGGGCGCGGTTGTCGTCCGCCGACCGATCCGCAGCTTGGCCGACCGGGCACGCGGATTCCGAGCAACCTCGGCCTCGTCCGGAGCCACCGCCTTGCGCGTCACCATCTCGAACCGCGCCACGGTGTCTGCTTTGGCCGGCGCATAGCGGTTGGCGTTCGGATCATGCCCCGAGGCCAGTTGGAAGAACCGCTTCACGATCCGGTCCTCGAGGCTGTGAAAGGTCACGACCGCCAGCAGCCCACCGGGGCGCAAGGCCCGTTCCGCGGCCATAAGTCCTTCGGCCAGCTCGGAAAACTCGGCATTGACCGCGATCCGGATCGCCTGGAACGACCGCGTTGCCGGGTGGGACTGCCCGGGCTTCGGACGCGGCAGGCACTTCGCGACGATCTCGGCCAGCTTGCCTGTCGTCGCAATCGGTTCAATGGCCCGGGCCGCGACAATCGCATGGGCAATGCGCCGAGACGCCCGCTCCTCGCCGTAGTGGTACAGGATATCCGCCAGAACGCCTTCGTCGGTCGTATTGACCAGATCCGCCGCCGAGGGCCCCGACTGGCTCATCCGCATGTCCAGCGGCCCGTCCCGCATGAAGGAAAACCCGCGGTCGGCCTGATCCAGCTGCATGGACGACACGCCAAGGTCCAGCACCACCCCGTCCAGCGGTTCTCCGGCCAGCGTGTCGAGATCGGAAAAGGTTCCTGCCACCAGCCGAACCCGGTCGCCATAAGGCGCGGCCCAGGTCGCTGCCAGCTGCAGCGCCAAGGGGTCACGGTCGACCCCGATCACCCGATCCGCGCCTGCTGCCAGGAAGGCCCGCGCATAGCCACCAGCCCCCAGCGTGCCGTCCAGCCAGACGCCCGCGATGGGGGCACATTCCCGCAGGATTGCCTCGATCAGAACCGGGATATGAGGGTCTTGGGTCGAAGGGCCTGGCAGCGGACCCGGCATGGCCTAGTCCTTCCGCTTGTGCCGCCCGACCAGCGTCAGCGGGTCGACATCATCGTCGTCCTCGTCATCGGCAAACTCGGCGTCATAGACGTCGCGGCGATACAGGCGGAACCGGTTCGACAGCCCCGCGAAGGCGACCTCGGTCTTCTCGGCGATCTCACCGGCCAGGCCGATCTTCTCGCGCACTTTGGGGGGCAGGACGATGCGGCCGTCCGGTTCGATCTCGACCATGGCCGACCGCGTGATCAGGTTCAGTTCCGCCTTGATCCGCTCGTCCGAGCCGTCGTCCATCGAATTGACATCGGCTGCAAGCTTGTCGGCCCCGATCCGGCTGTAGCATTCGACGAAGGTGCGCTTCTTGCCGCCATAGACCATGTAAAGCCGGGGGCGCTGACTGTCCGAGGTCGCCGGATCGTCCGCTTCCAGAATGCGTCGGAAGGCCGCCGGGATCGACACCCGGGCCTTCCCGTCTACCTTCTGGTAGAACTCGCCTCTGAACGCTTCTGCCATCGCTTTTGCCGCGACCTTCTCAAAATCTTCCAAAGCCCTGCGATGAATAGAAAAAGGCGGATCGGGTTGCTGCCACTACCCGATCCGCCGCTGTCCCATCGCTGGGCGTCCAGCTACGCTTGCCACCTGGGGGAGATGCTGCTCGCTTGCGCGCCGGATCTCTGTTTCGCCGATGAAAGGGGCTGCCTGTATGAAGCTGCCTTACGCCTATTCGGGGTCTTGAGGCTGCCCCTTGCCGTTTGTTGCCCATCTCATCGTCGTGAACTATGTATGTTTGGGAATTCATGGGAAAGCAAGGGAAAAGTTGGTCCCGGGGCCCATCATCTTGTGCACGAGACCCTGGTTTCTCAGGATTTTGTGCCCGACTTCAGAGGCTTCCTTCAATCTGTAGAAAGATGGCCCGACGTTTCCGCTAGATATTGTGTCCCGATCACACCCGATGACAGTCCCGTGAACCTTGCGGATTTTCTACTGTCCGTCCCTGCAGATCAGCCGAACGCCCGGTTCCCACGGATTCTGCCCGGAATCATGCCAAGAAAACAGCCGCGAAGGGCTGTTTCCCACGATTTCCCGTGATGTGTGATTCGAAACCCGCAGTCAGCCCGCAGCGGGCCGGTCGAACAGCAGCCGCAGATAGCGTTCCAGATGATCGAACGCCTCGCGCGCCGGGCCGGGATCGTTCAGCGCCTTGGCCAGGATGATCCCGCCCTGCACCGCGACCTGAAACTGCCGGGCAAGGCTTTCCGCCGTCACTCCCGGCACCGGATGCGCCTCCAGCGCCGCCGCCAGATGGGGCAGCACATGCTGAAAACCCGAGGCTATGCTGCGCGCCGCGGCCTCCCGCATCGGCAGTGAAGTTTCATGGACCTCCTGCACCGTCGTGCCGGCCACACAACTGAACTCGGGGATCGGCTGGCCCAGAAGGTCCCGCCGCAGCTCAAGATAGGCAAAGACGCGGTCCAGGGGGTCGGGCACGGCGTTATAGGGATGGGCTGCAAACATCGCGCCGGTCATCTCGGTCCAGTCGTCGATCAGCGCGACGCCCAGCGCCTCTTTGCTGGCGAAGTGATGGAAGAACGCCCCCTTCGTCACCCCCACCGCCGCGCAAAGATCATCCACACTGGTCGCAGCAAAGCCCTTGTGGCGCACCAGCTCGCGCGCCGCTTCGATCAGCCGCGCGCGCGCTTCGCCCCGTGCGGGTCGGTTCATACTGCGGGCGCCGTCATGGATCTGATCATACGTCCTTGTCCCAAAGTGCGGGATCAGGTGTCAAGACAGCCCATTTCAACCCGAAGGGGTCGACAAGCAGCCCCCAGGTATCACCCCAGAACTGGCGTTCATACGGCGCAACCACCGTGCACCCCGCGGCCAGCGCGCGGTCCCACCAGGCCTGCCCGTCCGGTACGACCAGCTGCAGATGACCTTGCGGCATCGGGTTGCCCACTGCGTCGACGCTGGACATGCCGCCCTCGTCCGTCAGCATCAGGGCACCGCCGTTGATCTCGACCTGCACATGCATGAACTGGCCAGGGCGATCCGGGAAGGGCATGCGGCCAATGTCCTTGGCCCCGAAGGCCTTGATATAGAAATCCGCCGCCGCGCCGGCCTGCCCTGGCAGGGCCAGATAGGGGATCACCCCCTGCATGATCCGGTCCTTGGGGCGATAGCGTTGATCGGCTGAAATGTCGTTCATGGAAACCTCCCGTTCAGAAGCTGCCCACGCGCAGGGCGCCGGCGGGTTTGTAGGTTGATAGGATAACGCCCGTAGGGGTCGCCTTACTTTCGATCAACGTCAGTCCACTGGGCTGCACGAGATCCGAGAAGATCCGCTTGCCGCGCCCGATCATCACTGGGAACACCAGAAGCAGCACGTGATCCGCCAGCCCATCGGCGATCAGCAGAGGCGTCAGCGTCGAGCTGCCCCAGACAATCAGGTCCGGCCCCTCGCTCGCTTTCACCTTGGCGATGCCCGCCGCAATGTCGCTGCCCAGGCTTTCGACCGGCCCCCAGTCCAGACTGTCCGGCCGGTGCGTCGCCACATATTTCCGCGCGCCGTTCAAGCTGTCGGCCATGGCTCCTTCCTGCTTCGGCCAGTAGCTGGCGAAAATGTCATAGGTCTTCCGGCCTAGAAGCAGGTCGAATCCGGTGCCATGCGCCTTGTCGATGGCTTCACCACCCTCTGCCGAGGCATGCGGAAACGCCCAGCCGCCGTAATCAAAGCCGTTCTCCCGGTCCTCGCCCGGCCCGCCCGGCCCCTGGATGACCCCGTCCAGCGAGATGTGTTCGATGATCCGTATGGTGCGCATCATGCGGCCTGCCGCGCAGCGGCATCCACCGTGGCGATGTCGATCTTGCCCATCTGCATTACCGCAGCCAGCGCCCGCCCGGCCCGCGCCCGGTCGGGGTTGGTCATCAGGTCGTAGACCAGCGCCGGCACCACCTGCCACGACAGCCCGTAGCGGTCCTTCAGCCAGCCGCAGGGCCCGTGGCTGCCGCCATCCGCGGCCAAGGCCTCCCAAAGCCGGTCGGTTTCGGCCTGATCCGGCGTCTTGACCGACACCGACACACATTCCGACAGCGGGAACATCGGCCCCGCATCAAGGATCTGGTAGGGCACCCCGTTCAGGATGAAATCGACAACTTCGAAGAACGAATTGCCCTCCGGCCCGCCGTTGTTGCTGGAATAGCTCGTCTCCACCCGGCTGTTCGGGATCAGACTGCAGTAGAACTCTGCCGCCTCACGGCCCCGGCCGTTGAACCACAGCACCGTGCGAATGGAATGGGTCATGTGTCTTCTCCTCCCTCCGGGACGGGCGTTGCTTCGCCGACTCGCCCCCTTGCAAATTAACATACCAACCAGTTGGTATGCATTCAACGGGAATTTCGTTGGCAGGTCTACGGCACCGCAGACGCCAAGGAGAAACCATCGTTCCGGCAGGATTCGAAGTGCGACCTCGCCGTCAGGCGCGCGCGACCAGGAACCGACAGGACGCGCCGATCCGGAACGACCCGTCGGGCTGCCGGAACGGTGCAATCGCCGCGCGATGGGCGTCATCGACGGCATCGCCGCCCACAAGGCCCTTCGCCCGCGCCGCGACCCCCGACGACCCCAGCCCCCGGATCGCCGTGGCCTCGTCGGGATAGCGCCACCCGCTGTCCACATCGACCACGTCTTCCGGCGTCAGACCGGCAGCTTCCGCAAATCCGCGAAGCTTTGCCTTGTCCGACAGCGCAAACGGCCCCGCGGCACCCGGCGGTGGTGCAGGCAGCAGCGGGCGAAGTGCCCCGACAATCGCTGCCGCTTCCATGCCCTCCGGATCGCCCCAGGTCATCACGACCACCCTGCCGCCCGGCCGGGCCACCCGCCGGGCCTCGGACAGGGCCCGCACCGGATCACCAGCGAACTGGAAAGCGTTGAAGCCGGTGACCAGATCGAACGACCCATCCGGGAAAGGCACCGCCTCGAGGTCCGCCACGCGGAAGTCCCCCGCGGGTACCCTTTCGCGCGCGATGTCCAGCAAGGCTTCGGCGGCATCAAAGCCCGACACCACGGCCCCGCGCGCCGCTGCGATCCCGGCGGCCATCCCTGCCCCGCAGCCAGAATCCAGATACGCGGTCCCCGGACCCACTTCGCAATGCGCAAGCACGGCCTCATACCCGGGCCGGAACTGCCCTTCCTGGATCATCGCCCAGTCGCGCGCCGAAGCGCCCCACAAAGGGCCATTCGCTCGGGCAGTGCCCGTGGCCAGAGGTTCTGTCGCCATGGTCACGTCTCCTGAAAAGGATCAATGCTGCAGCAGGCGACTTTTCCTCGCACAGATCAAATGAAAACCGGCCCGCGCGGGGGTCGGGCCGGAAACGACCAGCCTCAGCCCATCCCGCCCGCGATCAGCCGTGCGGCCAGCCGCGCATAGGGTTCGGCCAGCGGACCATCCGTCGCCGCAATCGGTACCCCTGCGTCCCCGGCCACCCGCACATCCAGTGCCAGCGGCAATTCCCCAAGGAACGGCAGGCCCAGCTTCTGCGCCTCGGCCGCCACGCCGCCATGGCCGAAGATATGCGCCTCATGCCCGCAGTTGGGGCAGATGTAAGTCGACATGTTCTCCACCAGCCCCAGAACCGGAGTCTTCAGCTTGGAAAACATGTCCAGCGCCTTGCGCGCATCCAATAGCGCCACGTCCTGCGGCGTGCTCACCACGATGGCCCCGGTCAGCTGCGTCCGCTGGCACAGCGTCAGCTGCACATCCCCCGTCCCCGGCGGCAGGTCTATGATAAGGACGTCGAGCTTGCCCCATGCCACCTGCCCCAGAAGCTGCTGCAAGGCCCCCATCAGCATCGGCCCGCGCCAGACCACCGCCTCGTCTTCTTTCAGCATCAGCCCGATCGACATCATCGTCACGCCATGTGCGATCAGCGGCTCGATGATCTTTCCGTCCGGACTGGAGGGCCGCTTTGACACCCCCATCATCTTCGGCTGGCTCGGCCCATAGATATCGGCGTCCAGAAGGCCCACCCGCCGCCCCTGCCGCGCCAGCGCCACCGCGAGGTTCGAGGCCACCGTCGACTTGCCCACGCCCCCCTTTCCGCTCGCCACCGCGATGATCCGGTCGATCCCGGAAATCCGCTGCGGCCCCCCGGCCTGCGGCGTCGGATGCTGGCCGATCTTCAGGCTGGGCGGGGCCGCCTTGGCCGCCGGCCCATGCGCCGTCATCACCACCTGCACCGACGTCACCCCCGGCAGCGCCTTCAACTTCGCCTCCGCCTCGGCCTGCGCCAGGGCCAAGGCGCGTGCCTCGTCCGGGGTCGCCGCTTCGATGACAAAGCGCACCACGCCCTCGTCCACCGTCATCGCCCGAATCAGATCCCGGCTGATCAGATCGCCGCCCCCGGGGTGCGAAACCCCTGCCAAGACCCGCATCACCTGGTCGCGATCCACCGCCATCGTTTCAACTCCGCTGAAGATTTGCACTAAGGTCGTAGCGTTTCATCCGAAGGGCAAGGTCCGTTGACCAAATGCTCAAAAATTCGGCGAAGACCTTGGTAAATCATGACATTTCCGTGACCCCAGCCATGCGGATGCTGCATGGCAGCATTGCAGCCTAGCGGTATTGTGCATCTGCAGCATGAGGTCCATGTTACCCCTAACAGCGCGACAGAACGTTGCTGACGAAACTGAAGAGGCTTGAGTGACATGGCTTATGTGAACACCACCCGTATCGCCCGCAAGGGCTTTGCCGACCGTCTGGCGACGCTTCGTGACGCGGTCCTGACCGCGATTTCCCAGCGCCGCACCTACCTGCGCACCGTGGCCGAACTGAACGGCCTGTCCGACCGCGAGCTTGCCGATCTTGGCATCAGCCGCCTCGGCATCACCGAGATCGCGCATGAGGCGGCCTACGGCAAATAGGAATTCGTGAGGTCCCCTCCTCCTCCCTGGGACCATAGCGATATGCGGCGATGCCCTCCTCCTCCCTGGCATCGCCGCCCCCATCCGGGGCTCAACAGCCCCAAGACCATCGGGTGACCCACCCTCCTCCCGGGTCATCTGGTAACGCGGCGGTGCCTCCCTCCTCCCTGGCATCGCCGCTCTAACTCTCCGGGCCGCAAGGCCCGACAGCGATCACCGGCCCCCCTCCTCCTCCCTGGGCACGGGATCACCGCGGCGGCGCCCTCTCCTCCTCCCTGGGCTCCGCCGCCCCCATTCCGGGCCGAAAGGCCCAAATCCATCGGGCACCCACCCTCCTCCCGGGTTGCCTGGTACTGCGGCGGCGCCTCTCCTCCTCCCTGGCGTCGCCGCGCAAACCATCCCAAGGCCCCACCCTCCTCCCGGGGCCAGCAGGATCGCGACGGTGTCCGCCCTCCTCCCAGGACACCGTCGCCCCCATTCCGGGCCGCAAAGGCCCGATCGGCATCGGACGCCCCATCCTCCTCCCGGGGTGCGCCGATCTTGGCGCGCGGCCCCCTCTCCTCCTCCCTGGGGGTCGCCGCCCTTTCTCCCCTTGCAAGCCAAGCCGCACCGCCAAATAGTCCTTCGGCCAGACCGAACAGGGCAGCTTTGGATCGGGCAGGGACAGGGGACAGGATGCGGCTTTCAGTGATCTCGGCGGCGACCGTGGCCGCACTTGTGGGCTACGCCTCCTCGGTCGCGATCCTTCTGGCCGCGGCCACCGCAGTCGGGGCCACGCCCGCCCAGACGGCAAGCTGGCTTCTGGCCATCAGCCTCGGCAAGGCAGTGGGCTCGGCATTCCTGTCCTGGACCTCGCGCGTCCCCGTCGTCCTCGCCTGGTCCACCCCAGGCGCCGCACTGATTGCCGCAACCTCGGGTATCTCCTTTGCCGAAGCGGTCGGAGCCTTCGTCGTCGCGGGCCTCCTGATCGCGGCCACTGGCCTCATCCGCCCGCTCGGCGCGCTTGTCGCCCGTATCCCTGACGGCATCGCTGCCGCCATGCTCGCGGGCGTCCTTCTGCCCTTCTGCCTGAAGGGCGCCACCGCCGCGCAGGGCCTGCCCGCCCTCGTCCTGCCGATGGTTGCCGTCTTTCTCGTCGTCCGCCTCTGGAACCCGGCCTTCGCCGTCCTCGCCGCCTTCGCGACGGGCGCAGCCCTTGCGCTGGCCACCGGCTCTGACCTCTCCACCCTGAGCCTCGCCCCACCCGTCCTTGTGCCAACCGCACCCGAGTTCCGCCTCTCGGTGATCCTCGGCCTCGGCGTGCCGCTTTACCTCGTCACCATGGCCTCGCAGAACCTGCCCGGCTTCGCGACCCTCCGCGCCGCGGGCTACGAGCCGCCCGTCGCCGCCGCCCTGACCACCACCGGGATCATCTCGACCGTCACGGCCTTCTTTGGGGCCCATACCGTCAGCATGGCCGCGATCACCGCCGCAATATGCCTTGGCCCCGATGTCCACCCCGACCGCGACCGCCGCTGGATCGTCGGCCTCGCCTATGCCGGAGTCTGGGCGCTCTTGGGTCTCCTCAGCCCGACGGTCCTTGACCTGATCGCCGCCCTGCCCGCCGAAGTCGTCGCAGCCCTCGTGGCCCTCGCCCTCCTCGGCCCGCTGATGGGCGCCCTGACGGGGGCCTTCGCGCAAGCCGACCAGCGCTTTCCCGCCACGTTGACGGTGGTCACGACCGCCTCCGGCCTTGCCGCCTTCGGCATCGGCGCGGCCTTCTGGGGGCTGGTGGTGGGGCTTGCGGTCTGGGGGCTTCAGCACTTGCGCCCCGCCGGCTGACCCCGCCTCACGCATTGCCAGTTGCTTTCGGGCCGATACAGGGCGCAATCTGCGCGCATTGCACCGTCGCCGCCCGATCCGGAGGCCGCATTCATGCCTGCTCAGATTCATGACGTCCTTGCCCAACGCACGCCCACCGGCTGGGCCAACCTTGACGATTTCGACCTCGGCAGCGCCAGCTCCGCTCCCACCCGCACTGTCATCGACCAGCCCAACTGGACGCTCTACGGCCTCGACCTCGCCCGCGATCTTGCCGTCTTCACCGATCTGCCCGACGGAACCAACCTCGCCGACAGTCCTTTCGCATACGTCACCCAGCACCGCCTCGCCCGGCGCGTGCTCACCATGTCGCTGGCCGAGCTGGAGGCCGTGGCCGACCTTGCCCCACCCGTCCCGCGTGTGATCCTGATCTTCAGCATCGGCCGCTGCGGCTCGACCCTGCTGTCGCATGCATTGAACACCGTCCCCGGCGTCTGGTGCCTGTCCGAGCCGGATGCCTTCCTGAATCTCATCTTGCAGCACTACCATTCCCCGCAACGGGCGGACCTTCCCCGCGACCAGATCATCCGCCTGATCCGGGCCTGCACGCGGCTCCAATTCCGGCCCCCTCCGGGACGGCAAGACGACGTCTTTGCAATAAAATTCCGCAGTCAGGCCCTGTTTCAGGCCGACCTCTACCACCTGGCCCTGCCCGAAGCGGCCTGCCTCTTTCTCTACCGCGACGCGCTTGGCTGGGCGAATTCCATCTACAGCATGATGCGGCAATACGACGTGCCGGACAGCCTCACCGGCGCCGACCGCACGCTTGCATGGAGCATCTTCACCGCCGCCGAAGATCCCGCACCGCTGGCGCAGGTCATTGACCTTGACGCGCCCGAGGTGCCGATGGAACTGGCCCTCGGCCCCGCCTGGTCCTGCAACATGGCAGAATACACCCGTCACTTGGCGGCGGGCGTGCCGTTCCTTGCGCTCCGCTACAATGAATTCAACCGCGACCGCGAAGCCTCGATCGCCCGGATGCTCCGCCATTGCGGCCTGCCCGAAGGCCATGCCGCAACCGCCCTACAGGCGTTCGAGAAGGACTCCCAATCTGGCACCCATCTCGCGCGCGAGGTGACGACCGAACGGCTCAGCCCCGAGCGGCTGGACCGGCTGGCCGCGCTGATGTCCCGCCTGCCGGACTTTGCCGACCCGAACCTGATCCTGCCGGATATCTACTCCGGAAGCCCCGCCTAGCCGCGCGATCTGGCCCTGGCGCGCAATAATTTTCGAAAAGTTTTGCCAAAATCCTTCGAAGGATTTTGTCCCGCCCAACCCGTAAGGGCAATTCTTAACACCACCCTAACGGAAAATTCCAATCCTTTGAAATCATTGATACTACCAAGATTGTCCACCGTGGACACAAATCCCAGACCCCGCTATTCTCGCCCCCGGCCAACCCTAGGGAGACCCCCATGCAGACCATGCTCGGCGTGATCGGAGGATCGGGGGTCTACCAGATCGACGGCCTTGAAGGGGCCTCCTGGGTGAAAGTGAAGACCCCCTGGGGCAAGCCCTCGGACGAGGTCCTCGTCGGCCGCCTGAACGGCCTCCCCGCAGCCTTCCTCCCCCGCCACGGTCGCGGCCACGTCCACAGCCCCACCTCGGTCCCCTACCAAGCCAACATCGACGCCCTGAAACTGCTCGGCTGCACCGACATCCTCGCCGTCTCCGCCGTGGGCTCCCTGCGGGAGGAGTTTGAGCCCGGCCATTTCGTCCTCGTCGACCAGTATATCGACCGCACCACCCAGCGCGCGCCATCGTTCTTCGGCCCCGGCTGCGTCGCCCATGTCAGCCTCGCCGATCCGATCTGCCCCCGCCTCGGGTCCCTCGCCGTCCAGGCCGCCCGCGCCGAGGGCCTGACCGTGCACACCGGGGCCACCTACCTCTCGATGGAAGGCCCCCAGTTCTCCACCCGCGCGGAAAGCCGGATGTACCGGACCTGGGGCGCCGACGTGATCGGGATGACCGGCATGTCCGAAGCCCGCCTCGCCCGCGAGGCCGAGCTTTGCTACGCCTCCCTCGCCATGGTCACCGACTACGACTGCTGGCACGACAGCCACGGCGCGGTGGACGTCTCCCAGGTGATCGCCGTCGTCCAGGCCAACGCCGCCGCCGCCCGTGGCCTGGTGGCCCGCCTGCCGACCCTGATGGACCCCGACCGCCACCCCTGCCCCCACGGCTGCGACCGCGCCTTGACCCATGCCATCATGACCGCCCCCGACAAACGCGACCCCGAGCTTCTGGCAAAGCTCGACGCCGTGGCAGGCCGGGTCCTGTGAGGCGGCTCCTGGCGTCTTGTCTTGTCGCGTTTGTTGCCGGACAGGCGGCAGCACAGGAATTCGTCACGGCTGACGGCAAGCTTTCGGACGACGAATTCTACCGCCTCGTCGCTTGTGCGGCACCGCCGGGGGGCAAGTGCCAAAAGCCTCTCGTTCGCTGGCGGGCCAAGGATGCCCGCGATCTCTCGGTCGGGACTGTGTTCGTTGCCGACGGCTACCCAACCAGACTTCGCGCTCAGATCGAGGACGGACTGGACCGCGCGATCGGCGTGCTCAACGCGTCAGGCGCCGATCTGCGCGTCCGACGGGCCGAACCCGGTGAGCGTCCAGACATCAAGGTTCTTTACTTTGACATCCCCGAAGGCGCGACCATCCGCGGCTCGGACTTCGAAGTGCTGAACGGCGTGATCATCGCCGCTGCCACCTACACCCTTGTCTGGCGCGACGATCGTACGCTGACCGATTGCTACATCAGCTCATCGCGATCGGCCCGCTTCAGCGAGGTCTATTCCGGAATGCTGGAAGAGCTTACTCAGTGTATGGGTCTGGGAACGGATATCGGCGGGGCCTACTATGAACCCAAGTCGATCTTTTCGGACTCCAGCAACTCCCGGGTTCGGCTTGGCGAACAAGACCTGATGGCGCTCCGCCGTCACTACCCCTGATCGACACAAGGCAGGAAACATGCGCAAGACCGTCAAGGACTACATCCGTACTATCGTCGACTTCCCGCATGAGGGCATCCTCTTCCGGGACGTGACCACCCTTTTCGCCGATCCGCGCGGGTTCAGGATGTGCGTCGACCAGCTTCTCGCCCCCTATGCCGGGATGCGGATCGACAAGGTCGCGGGGCTGGAGGCGCGGGGTTTCATCCTCGGCGGCGCCGTCGCGCACCAATTGTCGACCGGCTTCGTCCCGATCCGCAAGAAGGGCAAGCTGCCGGGGCAGACCATCTCTCAGGCCTACAAGCTGGAATACGGCGAAGCGGTGGTCGAGGTGCATGACGACGCGATGCAGCCCGGCGAGAAGGTGCTGCTGGTCGACGACCTTCTTGCGACCGGCGGCACGGCTGAGGCCGGCATCCGCCTGATCGAACGGCTGGGGGCCGAGGTGATCGGTTGCGCTTTCGTGGTCGACCTGCCCGACCTTGGCGGGCGCAAAAAGCTGGAGAGCATGGGCATGGACGTCCACGCGCTTTGCGAGTTCGAGGGCCTCTGACACCCGGGCAAGCCGGAGTTTTCGAAAACTCCGGACCGGAGCCTTCAAAGGCTCCGGGGCGATTTCTTCAAAGAAACCGCTCAACCGGCCGCTGCAGAGCGCTGCCGTTAACCGTCTTGAAAGAGAATCATCCTAAACCGGTGCTTGTCAGGGCTACCCACCCTGGCCGCGCTTCTACCCAAAGCGTGTTCCACACACCCCCCAAAGCACCCCGTCGCAGGTTCCCTGCGGCGGGGATGTTTCACTCAAGGGCAAGCACTGCACCCGGGTTCATGATCCCTGCCGGGTCCAGCGCCGACTTGATCGCCCGCATCGCGGCCAGCTTTCCCGGATCGCCGTAGCGCGCAAGGTCCGGAACCTTCAGCCGCCCCACACCATGCTCTGCCGCAACCGACCCGCCCAGGGAATGCACGAGGTCATGCACCACGGTCTTCACCCGGTCGCGCACCGCCTCGTGCTCGGCTTTCTGGTGGCCTTTTGCCGCGAAGACATTCCAGTGCAGGTTGCCATCCCCGAGATGGCCAAAACAGTTCACCCTGAAGGCACCCAAGGGGGCGATCGCCACCAAGGCCTGATCGATAAATCCGGGGATCGCCGACAGCGGCAACGAGATGTCATGGCTCGACACCGCCCCGACCTTGCGATTGGCAAGCGGGATCGTTTCGCGCAACTGCCACAGATGCGCCGCCTGCGCGCCAGAGGTCGCGATGACCCCGTCCGTCACCAGCCCGGCCTCGGCCCCGGACTCGTAGAGCCCGGCCATGGTCGCCTCGGCGTCAAGCCCTGCGGGCAGCTCCAGCTCCAGCAGAACCAGCCACTCCGGCACCGGATCGAAGGGCGCGCGCAAGTCGAACCCGGTCTCGGCCAGAAAGTCGAACCCCATCCGGTGGATCAGCTCAAAGGCCGAAACCAGCCCCGCAGCCCGTTCGCCACAAAGCGCCAGCAAGTCCAGCGCCGCCGCAGGTGACGGCACTGCCAACATCGCCACCACGCGGGCAGCCGGGCGCGGGAAAAGCCGCAGGCTCGCCGCCGTGATCACCCCCAGCGTGCCCTCGGACCCGATCAGCAAATGCCGCAGGTCATAACCGGCATTGTCTTTGCGAAGCCGTGTCAAGCCATTGAAAACACTTCCATCCGGCAGAACTGCCTCCAGCCCCAGGCACAGGTCGCGCGCATTACCATAGCGCAGCACTGCCGTCCCGCCCGCATTGGCCGCTAGGTTCCCGCCGATCCGGCAGCTGCCCTCGGAGGCCAGCGACAGCGGAAACAACCGGCCCACCTGCGCCGCTGCGGCCTGCACATCGGCCAGCACCATCCCCGCCTCGACCACCATCGCGTTTTCTTCCGGGTAGACGCCCCGCACCCGCGTCATCCGTTCCAGCGACAAAAGCAGTGGTGCCGGTCCTTCGGTCATGATCTGGCCGCCGACCAGCCCGGTGCCGCCGCTGATCGGCACGATGCCGACCTTTGCTGCCGCACAGGCGCTGACGATCCGTGCGACCTCCTCGGTGGTCCGGGGCTTTGCCAGCACACCTCCCTGTCCCTGCCAGCGCCCGCGCGGCTCTTCCAGGTGGCGCGGTTCGGGCGGAGTCAGCGTGCCTTCGGGCAGGTCCGCTGCCAGAGATGAAACAAAGCCGGGGTCGCAGGGGGTCAGCATGGGCGGCGCTCCTCGGTCCCCTTGGTAGCGCCGGGGCCCGCCCTGCGCCAGAGGGCGCTCAGTCCAGATAGGCCGGTTCCAGAACCATGATCGTCGGCTGCGACGGCAGATCATCCAGTGACAGCACAATCTGCGCCCCGCCAGTCTCCACGACCGTAAGTTCCGCCGACATCTCGGCCAGGAAGGCCTCCAGCGACGTCTGGCTGAACCAATGCATCGGGATCACGACCGAAGACCGCAGCCGCCGCACGACCCCGGCCATATCCGCCATCCGCATCGTATAGCCGCCATCGACGGGCACCATCACCACGTCCAGCCGCCCGATCGCGGCATATTGCTCGTCGGACGGGATCTGGTGCAGGTGCCCCAGATGCCCAATGCAAAGGCCCGCGGCCTCAAAGATGAAGATCGAGTTGCCGTCCTTACGCGCCCCCTCGCCAAAGGGTCCGCGCGTGTCGGTGGTCACGTTGCGCACCAGCATCGACCCAAGATCCAGACGATGATCGGCAGGGCCTTCGCCGTTCGGCCAACCATCCAGCACGTTCGGGATTCGCGGGTCAGGGGCGGCGGTCCAGTGCGTGGAATGGGCGTTGTTCATCGTCACCACGTCCGGCACCAGGTCTGCCGTCCCAAAGTAGCCGGTATAGTCGGTCACCGCGACCGTGCCATCCGCAGTGACGATCGCAAAGCTCGCATGGTCGATGTAGCGGATCAGGACGCTGTCGGCCTCAAGCCCCTCCTCCAGCGCCACGGGGACAACCTGCGGCTCGGCGGCGGCGACGGCAATGCAATGCGACGGGATACGCTCTTGCCCAAGTGCAGGGCTGGCAAGCACGGCAAGGATCAGGGGCAGGCGCATGGGTCACCTCCGGGGCTGAACCAAGGGTAACCCGGAACTGCCCTGCGTCATCAGGACTTCGGATCACGGATGCGCGAGGTCAGCGCCGCGCCATCCGGTCCAGTTCAGCCACCGTGCGCAGATTCCGCGCCGTCATCGGTGTCGGAAGCAATCGCGGCAGCCTCTCCGCCAGCTTCGACGTCCCGAAGCCCCCCGGAGTGTGCAGCGTGAACCGGCGCGGTCCGATGTGCCAGCCGTCCCCCGACTTGGCCAGGGCACGCAATGCGGCCGTGTCCGGCGCAGGCGTCTCGCGCAGGAAGAAGACGTGCACCAGCTTTGGCTCCGCCCCGGCAAAGGGATGGTCCACCAGCGCAGCCGCGATCTCCCCCGCAGTCAGGACAAAGGTTTCCGGCGCAAAGCCGAACCGGGAAGCGACGGCATCGCGGATCTTCGCTTCCAGCACCTCGCCCGGAAGAACGCTGTCGAACACCGCATTTCCGGACTGGATATAGGTCTCGACCCGCCCGAGCCCGAGCCCCGCCAGCATCGCGCGGAACTCTGCCATCGGCAGCTTCCCCGCGCCCGAGACGTTCACCCCCCGCAGCAAGGCCACCCAGACGCCCATGGCTTTCCCTTCGCCAAATATCCCCGCCGGAGGCCCCCGAGCGGCTTTGCGTCCTTCACGCAAATCCGCGAGACAAAAGCCTTGCGCGGCACGCGCTCAATTTGACAGGCGCCGCGACCTCAGCCGACGTCGGTCCGTCCGCGCCGGTCGCCCCGCAGGTTGGCGTAAAGCACGTGGTTCCGCCAGCGGCCGTTGATCTGCAGGTAGCTCTGCGCCACGCCCTCGTACTTGAAGCCGCATTTCTCCAGCACACCGCGCGAGGGCAGGTTCTCGGGCAGGCAGGCCGCTTCCAGCCGCGACAGGTCCATCCGGGTGAAGGCGTGATGCGTCAGCGCCAGGATCGCCTCGCGCATGTAGCCGTGCCGCGCATAGGGCGCACCGATCCAGTAGCCGAAGGTCCCGGTCTGCGACGGCCCGCGCCGGATGTTGTCCAGCGTCAGCGCACCCAGCAGTTGCTGGTCCGCGCGCCGGATCAGAAGCATCGGCAGCGCTTGACCCTGCGCTTCGGCCCGCTGCGCCCAGTAGACCCGGTTGGTGAAGGCGCGACGCGTCAGATGGTCGTTCGACCAGACCGGCTCCCACTTGATCAGGAACTCGGACGAGGCTTCGCGCAATTCGGACCATTGCCGCCAGTCGCCATGTTCCGGCAACCGCAGCGTCATCCGCTCGGTCTCCACCCGGACACGGCGTTTCAGGCCCAGCATCAGGCGGACAGCCCTTGCCGAACCTCTTCAATGCCCGGAGCCGCGGCGACCGGCCCATAGATCGCCAGCGCCGACCGCGCTGTCGTCAGCTCCGCCGCATAGCTGCGGACGGCGGCGGTATCCACGGCGTCGATCTTGGCGACCGCTTCGCTGACCGCCGGAATGCGGCCCCAGATCGACAGTAGCCGGGCGTTGCGTTCCGCGCGCGAGGACGGGCTTTCCAGCCCCATCAGCAGCCCAGCCCGCAGTTGCGCCCGCGACCGTGCGACTTCGGCCTCTGTCATGTCGTCGGCTGCACGCTTCAACTCGTCAATTGTCAGCCGGGTCAGTTCGCCGATTTCGGCCTCGGACGTGCCCGCATAGACCGTGATCTGCCCGGTATCCTCATAGGCGGCGGATTGGGCATAGATCGAATAGCACAGCCCCCGATCCTCGCGGATCTTTTGGAAAAGGCGGCTGGACATGCCGCCCCCCATCGCCGTCGAATAGACCTGCGCGGTATAGACCTTGTCGTCGCGATATCCCGGCCCCTCGAAGGACAGGGCAAGATGCACCTGTTCCAGGTCCTTCACTTCGCGGCGCTCGCCCCCGACAAAGCGCGCGGCTTCAACCTTCGAAGCCCCCACCGGCTTAAGGGCCCCGAAGATGCGCTCGGCAGCTTCAACAATGGCCTCGTGGTCCACACCACCCGCCGCCGACAGGATCATCTGATCGGGACCGTAATGCGCGCCAGTGAAGCCCTCGAAGTCTGCCTTGCGGAAGGCCGAAACCCGTTCCTCCGGCCCCAGGATCGTGCGGCCGAAGGGCTGGTCGGGATAGCTCACCTCGTGCAGCCAGTCGAAGATGATGTCGTCGGGCGTATCCAGTGCCTGCCCGATTTCCTGCAGGATGACGTGGCGCTCGGTCTCGATGTCGGCCTTGCGGAACAGGGGGTTGAGGACGATGTCCGCGATCACGTCCAACGCCATCACTACGTCCTGGCTCAGGACGCGCGCGTAATAGGCCGTCATCTCGCGGCTGGTGTAGGCGTTGATGTAGCCGCCCACGTCCTCGATCTCTTCGGCAATCCGCAGCGCCGACCGCCGCCGGGTGCCCTTGAACGCCATATGCTCCAGAAAATGCGCGATGCCGTTCTGTTCGGGCGTCTCGTGCCGTCCTCCGGCCTCGACCCACAGGCCGACGCTTGCCGATTGCAGTCCGGGCATGGCTTCGGTGACGATCCGGAACCCGTTTGGCAGGGTGTGCAGCTTCTGCATCAACGGGAAATCCTTGTCTGGACAAGCGCCTGCAGGGCACCAAGGTCGTTCGGCACCCGGGTCATCCGCTCGGGCTTGTCGAAAAGGTCCGCCATATGCGGCGGAAGGGCGGGTCGGACACCCGTCGCCCGCTGCACCGCATCGGGGAACTTCGCCGGATGCGCAGTGGCCAGGGTGATCATCGGCGCCCCCCCAAGATGCTCCTCGGCCACCTTCACGCCGACAGCGGAGTGCGGGCACAGAAGCTCTCCCGTCGTCTTCCAGTGCCGCGCGATCACTGCCAGCGTCTCATCCTCGTCACACCGGCCCGAGGCGAAAGTGCCTCGCAGGCTTTCGATGGCCCCTTGGCTGATCCTGAACCCGCCCGCCTTCATCTCGCCCATCAGCTGGGCAATGGCCGCGCCGTCCCTGCCATAGGCCTCGAACAAGGCGCGTTCGAAGTTCGACGACACCTGAATGTCCATCGACGGGCTGATCGAGGGCTTGACCCCGTTCGTCCTATAGTCCCCCGACTTCAGCGCGCGGTCGAGGATGTCGTTCTGGTTTGTCGCGATGACCAGCTTGTCGATTGGCAAGCCCATCCGCTTGGCGATGTAGCCCGCGAAGATGTCGCCGAAGTTGCCCGTGGGCACGGTGAAGCTGACCTCGCGGTGCGGTGCGCCCAGTGCGGTCCCTGCGTAGAAATAGTAGACCACCTGCGCCAGCACCCGCGCCCAGTTGATGCTGTTCACGCCCGCCAGCCGCACGCCGTCGCGGAAGGCGAAATCGTTGAACATGTCCTTCACGCGGGCCTGCGCGTCGTCGAAATCCCCGTCGATGGCGAGCGCGTGGCAATTCGCCTCGGAGGGCGTCGTCATCTGCCGCCGCTGCACATCCGACACCCGACCATGCGGAAACAGGATGAAGACATCCACATTCGCCAGACCCCGGAACGCCTCCATCGCCGCCGACCCGGTATCGCCCGAGGTCGCCCCAACGATAGTGATCCGCTCCCCCGTCTTCGCCAGCGCCGCCTGCATCATCTGCCCGATGAGCTGCATGGCGAAGTCCTTGAACGCCAGCGTCGGCCCGTGAAACAGCTCCAGAAGGAAGTGGTTCGAACCCAATTGCACCATCGGCGCGCGGGCGGCGTGGTGGAAGCCCTGGTAGGCCTTGGCGATCAGGCCCCGGAACTCATCGTCGCCAAAGAATCCGCCAAGATAGGGCCGCATCACCTTGAACGCGACCTCCTCATAGGGCGCGCCGGCCAGAGCGGCGATCTCGGCCTTGGTCAGGACCGGCACGGTCTCGGGGACATAAAGCCCGCCGTCGCGGGCCAGGCCCGTCATCATCGCCTCGCCGAAGCCAAGAACCGGGGCCGTGCCGCGGGTGGAAACGTATCTCATCGCTGTCGCCTTCAAACCTTCCGCGTCCTGATACGCCACAGGAGGAACAGTGTCATCCCCGCCCAGGTTGCCGCCAACAGGAACCACTGGATCGCATAGCCCCAATGGTCGTTGGGTATACCCGAGGTATCCACCGGCATCGGCGCGATCCCGTCACCGGTTGGCCGGCTTGCGACAATAAGTGTCGGTTCCGTCTTCAGCTTCGCCGCCATCGCCGGAACGTCCCGGGCGAACCACAGCCCGGTCTTTGCATCCGGCGGCGGGGTGGAGCTATTGGTGTCATCCGGCCAATGCAGGTTCCCCTCCACCTTCGCCGCAAGGGGCGCGCGCGTCACCCCGCGCACCTCCTCCTCGACAAACCCGCGCTGGACCATGATCCGGCGGCCATCCGGCAGCGCGAAGGCCTCGATCACCATCACCCCCGGGCTTGCGCCCTTCTGGCCCGCCAGAACCTCCAGATACTCGCCGGTGAACGCCCCTTCGGCAAAGACTGCCTGGAACTTGTGCGGCCCCTCTTCCGGCACGGCAGGCAAGGGGATCGCAGCATTGCCGATCCGCGCCTCGATCTCGTCCAGGTAGACCCGCTTCTCCTCCATCCGGCGCAGCTGCCAGAAGCCGAGGCTCATCAGGATCGCGACCCCGACGACGCCCATCAGGACCGGAAAGACGTAACGGCGCATCGCATACCCCAGAAATGAAAGCGCAGGCCCGAAGGCCCGCGCCAAGTTCGCTTAAAGGGGAAGGATCAGCCCTGACCCCAGACGTAGACGGCAGCAAACAGGAACAGCCAGACCACGTCGACGAAGTGCCAGTACCAGGCAGCAGCCTCAAACCCCACGTGCTTTTCCGGGGTGAAATGGCCCTTGTAGACGCGGATCAGACAGACGGTCAGGAAGATCGTCCCGATGATGACGTGGAAACCGTGGAAGCCCGTCGCCATGAAGAAGCTTGCGCCATAGATGTTGCCCGCAAAGCCGAAGGCCGCATGGCTGTATTCATAGGCCTGCATGCCGGTGAAGACGACACCGAGAGCAATCGCCAGGATCAACCCGTTCTTCAGATCCTTGCGGTTGTTCTCATGCACCAGCGCGTGGTGGGCCCAAGTCGCGGCACAGCCCGACAGGAGCAGGATCAGCGTGTTGATGAAGGGCAGGTGCCACGGGTCGAAGGTTTCGATTCCGGCGGGCGGCCAGACCCCGTCGATCGCCGGGCTGTCCGGCCCCATCGGATACATGCGGTGCTTGAAGAAGGTCCAGAACCAGGCCGAGAAGAACATCACTTCCGACATGATGAACAGGATGAACCCGTATTTCAGGCCCAGCCGCACGACCGGCGTATGGTCGCCGACCTGGCTTTCATGCACCACTTCAGCCCACCAAGCGTACATCACATAAAGAACGCCCACGAGGCCTGCCAGAAACAACCACGGCTGTTTCATCGCGCTGTCCGAGGAGATCTGCGGCGAGATCATCAGAACCATGCCGAAGAGCATGATAAACCCGGCGAGCGCCCCCAGAAGCGGCCAGATCGACGGCGGCAAAACATGGTAATCGTGGTTCTTTTCGTGCGCCATGGTGCGTCGTTCCCTCGTTTCTTGTCTCAGTTCACCGCGGCCGCGTCCGCCGCAGGGGATGTATGCAGCGCGGCCTGTTCGTCGGGCAGCGCAGTTTCGTGGAAGGTATAGCTCAGCACGATCTCGTGCACAAACTTCGCATCCGGGTCGTCAACCATGCTTGGATCGACGAAAAAGCTGACAGGCATCTGCACGGTTTCACCGGGTTGCAGGACCTGCTGCTGGAAGCAGAAGCATTCGATCTTGGTGAAATAGCCGCCCGTCGTGTCCGGGAAGACGTTGAAGCTTGCCGTGCCCGCAACCACCCGGTCGGTCGGATTGTGCGCCTCGTAGAAGGCAAGACCGGTTTCGCCGATGCGGACATCCATTGATCGCACCACCGGCTTGAAGACCCAGGGCATCCCCTGCTCGACCGAGGCGTCAAAGCGGATCTTCACCGTCTGGTCCAGGATCACGCCGGTCGAGGCTTCGGCCACCGACGGCGTGCCGCCATATCCCGTCACCCGGCAGAACCAGTCGTAGAACGGCACTGCCGCAAAGGACAGCGACCCCATCGTCACCACGACGCCGACCAGTTGCACGAGCGTCCGGTTCTTGCCTTGAAGCTTCGGAAAGATCATTCGGTCTTCTCCTGCGGCACCAGCGACGGCTCGATGGTATGGTCAAAGCCCTGCATCGGATCGCCGCGCTTGACCTTGACGACCGTCAGGGCAAAGACCAGCGCCACGAAAGCCGCCAGCGTCAGGCCCAGCCCAAGATTGCGGCTGAAGCGGCGCTTGTGCAGTTCGTGATCGGGGCGGAAGGTCATCTTACCAGCCCCCGATCCCGGCCGACTTCAGCGCGGCCTCGGCCAGGAAGGCCGCGAAATGCAGGAAGAGATACAGCAGCGAAAAGCGGAAGACCGCCTTCTCGACCGCGTACTTGTCGGCCTCGGCCGTCGCTTCGTCGCGCTTCCAGATGCGGAAGGCGCCGACAACGAACCAGGCGTTCAGCACCACGGCCACCGCCAGCGTCAGCGGCCCACCTATCGTCGTCAGCGCGGCGCCGACGGCCACCGGAACCAGCAACACTGTGTAGACCAGGATGTGTGCGCGCGTCGCCTTGCGGCCATGCGTGACCGTCAGCATCGGGACGCCCGCAGTGTGGTAGTCTTCCTTCATGAACAGCGCGAGCGCCCAGAAGTGCGGCGGGGTCCACATGAAGATCAGCGCGAACATCAGGAACGCCTCGACCGAAACGCTGCCCGTCGCGCAGACCCAGCCGATCATGGGCGGGAAGGCCCCGGCCGCGCCGCCGATCACGATGTTCTGCGGGGTCGAGCGTTTCAGCCACATCGAATAGACGACGGCATAGAAGAAGATGGTAAAGGCCAGCAGCGCCGCAGCGACCCAGTTCGTGGTCAGCCACAACATCACGATGCTGATCCCCGACAGGGCCAGCCCCACAGCCAGAGCCTCGCCGGCCTGTACCTTGCCTGCGGGCACCGGGCGCCGCGCCGTGCGCTTCATCACGGCGTCGATGTCGGCGTCCCACCACATGTTCAACGCCCCCGAGGCCCCGGCCCCCAGCGCGATGAAGAGGATGGCCGAAAACGCCTCGACCGGATGCAGGCTGACCGGCGCGACCAGAAGGCCCACCAGTGCCGTGAACACGACCAGCGACATCACGCGCGGCTTCAGAAGCTGCACGTAATCGCCAAACCCCGGCTCGTGCGGGGTTGCGGTCACGCCCTCATATGCACTGACATCGCTCATCCTGGACCTTCTCTGGCGCGGCGGGGCCGGACCTTCCGGCCAGCCCCCGTTGCACCGACAAACCTGACGCCTCAGTCGTTCGAGGCGACCTTCACTTCAGCCGGCTCCGTCGCGGCCGAGGACAGCTGGACATCGCCCGCCTTGGCCTTGGTCAGCCATTCGGCATAGGCGGCTTCCGACACGACCTTCACCGTGATCGGCATGTAAGCGTGCGCCTGCCCGCACAGTTCCGAGCACTGGCCGAAGTAGATGCCTTCCTTCTCGGCATTGAACCACAGCGCGGCGGTCCGGCCCGGAACGGCGTCCTGCATCACACCGAAGGCCGGAATCTTCCAGGAATGGATCACGTCCGCCCCGGTCACCTGCACCACGATGTTTTTGCCCACAGGCACAACGACTGCAGTGTCGGTCGCCAAAAGGAACTGATCCCTCGTATATCCAAAATACTCCAGCTTCTTTATTGCGACCTCGTTCAGAACCATGGGTGTCCCCATTTCCTGATCATCGCCCCACCCTGCTGCCTCATCATCGATCTTGTAGGCTCCATCGACAAGGAAGCTTTCGAAGCTCAACGAACTACCATCAGCCTTGACCTCATCGACATACTCATAGCCCCAGTACCACTGGTAGCCGGTGGCCTTGATGGTGACATCGCCAACAGGAATTTCCTGCTGCTTGAACAGGATAGGCAGCGAGAACGCGCCGATGAACACCAGGATCACGATCGGAAGCAGCGTCCAGACCACTTCCAGCGGCGTGTTGTGGGTGAACCGCGCGGGCGTCGGGTTGGAGCGCCGGTTGAAACGGACGACCGTGTACAACAGAAGCCCGGTCACGAAGATCACGATCGCGCCGATGATGTAGTTGATCATCGTGTCCAGCCAGACGATGTCATGCTTCAGCTCGGTCGCGGACGGCTGAAAGCCCATTGCCCCATCGACCGGCTGCCCGATGATTTCCAATGCCTGCTGCGCAAGGGCCGCACCCGCCATCAGCGTGGTGATGGCCGCGGCCGCTATCCCGTTGATCACAGTCGAAAGACGCATGTCGCTTATCCCGTTCACGTTGCGGCTTCGCGCCGCTTTCCTGGGCCCTGCCATCAAGGGCAGAATCCCGCTGGTTCCCTTCGGCCCTCAAACCATATTAGCTTGCCCGCGACAAGCAAAACCGTTGCGACAATAGAGCGCCCCGCGCCGGGCCGGGAACGAGGGGTTCGGGATGCTCGCGATCATCAAACTGACCCTTGTGACCTTCGGCGTCCTTTACGCCACGGCCTTGTCCGGCATGTATGTTTTCCAGCGTGACCTGCAGTATTTCCCCACCCGCCGCGACCCGTCGGTTCAAGCCTTGGGGCTACAGAACGTGGACCGCGTCGCACTTCCGACCCCGGATGGCGAGACGCTGGTGCTATGGCTTTCCCGTCCCTCCGACGCTGCCCCGGTGATCCTGTTCCTGCACGGCAACGCGGGCGAGATCGCCGATCGTGCCGACCGCTTTGCCTTCTACCAGTCGCGCGGGTACGGGGTCGCCTTCTTGTCTTGGCGCGGCTATGGCGGCTCGACCGGGAAACCGTCGGAACAAGGTCTCCTGACCGACGCCAAGGCCGCCTACGACCACCTCCGCGGCCTTGGTATCCCGCCCGGCAAGATCGTCCTGGTGGGCGAATCCCTTGGCACCGGCCCTGCCGTGATGACAGCCTCCCAGAACCCGGTCGGCGCCGTTGTGCTGGAAGCCCCCTACTCCGCCGCCGTCGACATTGCCCGGACCGCCTACCCCTGGCTGCCCGTTGGCCTTCTGATGAAAGACCAGTTCCGGACGCGCGATCACATCGCCCGGATCAACGCCCCCCTCCTTATCCTGCATGGCGAGGCTGACAGCGTGATCCCGCAAGGCTTCGGTAAACGCCTGTTCGAGGCCGCAAAGGACCCCAAAACCTTCCTCTCCCTCGGCCCCGTCGGGCACGAGGCGCTGTTCTCTCCCGCCACTTGGGCGCAAGAGGCAGAGTTCATCGATCGGACCATCGGTCCTTGACCCTGCCCACGCTCCGGCCCATCTCTGGTGACCTACCGCACGAGGCCCCGTATGACCGAAGCCCCCTTCCGCCCGTTCCAGACCCACCTCGACGAAGCCGCCGCGCTGGCCACCCTCCGCGCCGCAACCGCTGGGGCTGACGATGGCGAGCTCTTCCTCGAACGCCGCCGGGCGGAAAGCATCGTGCTGGACGACGGTCGCATCCGGCAGGCGACCTATGACGCAAGCCAGGGCTTCGGCCTTCGTGCCGTCCGGGGTGAGGTTGCGGGCTATGCCCATTCGACCGAGATCACCGAATCCTCACTCCGCCGCGCCTCCGAGACCGCCCGTCTGGCCGTCGGCGCAGGCGGCGGCACTCTTGCGGCCCCCCCGCGCGGCACCAACACACGCCTTTACGCGGCTCTCGACCCGATGGCCGATGCCGCCTTCCCGGTGAAGATCGAGCTTCTGCGCGAGATCGACGCCTACGCCCGCGATCTGGACCCCCGGGTCGTGCAGGTCTCGGCCACCCTGTCCGCCAGCCTGCAAGAAGTCGAAATCCTGCGCCCCGAAGGCACAAGACTTGCCGACATCCGCCCGATGGCCCGCATCAACGTCTCGGTCATGATTGAGGAAAACGGCCGCCGCGAACAGGGCGGGACCGGCAAGGGCGGGCGGCACGGTCTGGCCGAGCTGATGACGCCCGAGACATGGAAGCCGATGATCGCCGAGGCCCTGCGTATTGCCCGCGTGAACCTTGGCGCGGTCGAGGCCCCGGCAGGCGTAATGGACGTGGTCCTTGGCCCCGGCTGGCCGGGGATTCTTCTTCACGAGGCTATCGGTCACGGGCTGGAAGGCGACTTCAATCGCAAGGAAACCTCAGCCTTTGCGGGCCTTTTGGGGAAACAGATCGCGTCGAAAGGCGTCACTGTCCTTGATGACGGCACAATCCCCGACCGTCGAGGTTCTATCTCGATCGATGACGAAGGCACGCCCTCGGCAAAGAACGTGCTGATCGAGGACGGCGTCCTTGTCGGCTACATGCAGGACCGCCAGAACGCCCGGCTGATGGGCGTGGCCGCAACCGGCAATGGCCGCCGCGAAAGCTTTGCGCATATCCCGATGCCGCGGATGACCAA
>JBKDYO010000120.1:0-27742 GCA_046305855.1 Paracoccaceae bacterium | reverse complement strand
ATGTCCACGCACGGGGCGCTGGCGACGGGCCATGCGGCGGCAGTGAAGATGGTCGAGGCGCTGGGACGCAAGGTGTCGGTCCCGGTGCCGGAGGCAGAGGATGCGCCCTACCGGCTGAAGGCCTTGTGGGCGGTCGAGGGGAAAGGGCGGGCTTGGCTCGATTTTGCCAACGACGTGACGACAAAGGACGTGAAGTTGGCCGCGCAGGAGGGCTTCCGGTCCGTCGAACACATGAAGCGCTACACGACGCAAGGGATGGCGCCGGATCAGGGGAAGAACTCCAACGTGGCCGCGCTGGCCGTGCTGGCGGATGCCACGGGGCGGGGGATTGCGGAGACGGGGGTCACGACGTTCCGGCCGCCCTATACTCCGGTGTCGATTGCCGCGATGGGCGCGGGGGGGCGGGCCGAGGGCTTTGCGCCGCAACGCTTTCTGACCAGCGATCAGGCCAGCCGCGACCGGGGTGCGCCGATGATCGAGGCGGGGCTGTGGTATCGGCCCAGCTACTTCCCAAAGCCGGGTGAGACGACCTGGCGCGAGGCGTGCGACCGCGAAGTGATGATGGTCCGGCAGGCAGTCGGCGTGGCCGATGTCTCGACCCTGGGGAAGATCGACATTCAGGGCAAGGACGCGGGCCGGTTCCTCGACTTCGTTTACACGAACACTTTCAGCACCTTGCCAGTGGGTCGGGTCCGCTACGGCCTGATGCTGCGCGAGGATGGGCTGGTGCTGGACGACGGCACCTCGGCCCGGCTGGGGGAAAGCCATTACCTGATGACCACCACGACCGCCGCCGCGGGGCTGGTGATGCGGCATCTGGATTTCGTACATCAGGCCTTCTGCGCGGACTGGCAGGTGCGGTTCATCTCGGTCACCGAAAGCTGGGCGCAGTTTGCGGTGGCCGGCCCGAAGGCACGGGCGCTGGTGAACTCGTTCCTGGAAACCCCCGTGGACCTGGCCTTCATGGGCGTTGCTCCGGTGCGGATCGGGGGGGTGGACGGGCGTTTGTTCCGGATCAGCTTCTCGGGCGAAGAGGGGTATGAGGTCGCAGTGCCGACCCGGTATGGCGAGGCGCTGTTCCGCGATCTGGTAGCACGGGCCGAGACGATGGGCGGCGGGCCCTACGGGATGGAGGCGCTGAACGTCCTGCGGATCGAGAAGGGCTTCATCACGCACTCCGAGATTCATGGCCGGGTCACGGCGCATGACATCGGGATGGAGAAGATGGTCAGCGCAAAGAAGGACTGCATCGGCAAGGCGGCGGCGACGCGGCCCGGCCTTTGGGGCCCGGAGCGCGAGCAGCTTGTGGGGTTGAAGGCCAGCGCGCCGATTTCAGCGGGGGCACACCTGTTCGTGCCAGGGACGGAAGTGCACCGCGAGATGGACCAGGGGTATGTTACCTCGGTCTGTTGGTCACCGACGGTCGGTGCCTGGCTTGGGCTGGGCTTCCTGAAGGACGGACGCGCGCGGCTGGGCGAGAAAGTGCGGCTGGTGGATCACCTGCGCGGCCTTGATGTGCTGTGCGAGGTGGTGAACCCGGTGGTCCACGACCCGGAGGGAGAGAAGCTTCGTGCCTGAACTTATTGCGAAATCTGCGCTTGACGGGCGCGCGCTGACCTTGGGCGGGGTGACACTGGCCGAGGTTGAGGTGGGGCCTATCACCTCGGTCGCGGTCTTCCCGGGCGGGGCCAAGACGGTGGCAAAAGGGCTGAAGGCCCTTGGGCTGGCGATGCCTGCGGCGAACACCTTTGCCGAAAAGAACGGCGCGCGGATCGTGTGGACGGGCCGGGATCAGGCTTTCCTGATCGGCCCGGGGCCTGCGGCGCTGGACGGTGCTGCCGTCACGGACCAGTCGGACGGCTGGGCGGTGCTGGGCGTAAGCGGCCCCACTGCGGTCGATGTGCTGGCGCGGCTGGTCCCGGTGGATCTGCGGCTTGTGGCCTGTCCGGTCGGGACAGCATTGCGGAGCCAGATCAACCACATGAATGCGGTGATCCTTCGGGTAGGCGACTATGCCTTCGAGATCATGGTGTTCCGGTCGATGGCGCGGACGGCCTGGCACGAGATCGAGACTTCACTGCAGATGGTTGCCGCACGCGCCGGGATGAAAATCTAGGCGGAAAGGCGCTAGGCGAGGATTTTGTCACTGGCGCGTGATCTTTCCGGAGTTTAAACCTTTTCTTAACGAAGGATTTAGAAAAGGTGCACGAATGGCCCCCGATGGTCAGACCCTTGCCCAAGCTGCTGCCCCGAATGTCTACGACGCCGAACCGATCCCCGAGGCCGCTCGGAGTGAGATCGAACGGCTTCTGACCTCGGGCGACCTCTTCCGCTACACGGCTCCGTCGGACGCGCCGGTGGCTTTGCTGGAGGCGGAGTTTGCCGACCTTCTGGGCGCGCGCTATGCGCTGGCTGTGTCGTCCTGTTCGGCGGCGCTGTTCCTGTCCCTGAAGGCGCTGGACCTGCCGAAGGGCGCCAAGGTCCTGATCCCGGCCTTCACCTTTGCCGCCGTACCGTCCAGCGTGGTGCATGCGGACTGCGTGCCGGTGCTGGTCGAGGTGGGCGAGAACTACCGGGTCGACATGGCAGACTTCGCGAAGAAGCTGCCCGATGCGGATGCGGTGATGATCAGCCATATGCGGGGGCATACCTCGGACATGGATGCGATCATGGCGCTGTGTGATGCGGCGGGCGTGCCGGTGATCGAGGATGCGGCGCACAGTCTGGGGACGGTCTGGGGCGGGCGGAACATCGGGACCATCGGGAAGGTTGGCTGCTTCAGCTTCCAATCCTACAAGCTGGTGAACGCGGGCGAGGGCGGGATCATGATCACCGACGACCCCGAGATTGCCGCCCGGGCGATCATCATGTCGGGGGCCTACGAGACCAACTGGAAGAAGCATCCGGGCCTGACGAATTCCTGCGCGCACTGGCAGAACAAGCTGCCGCTTTATAACCTGCGGATGCAGAACCTGTCGGCGGCGGTGATCCGGCCGCAACTGCCCTTGGTCGCCGAGCGGGTCGCGAAGGGGCGGGCGGGGCATGATCGGGTGGCGGCTGTTCTGAACGGGTCTGCCCACCTGTCGGTGCCAAAGGCGCTGGGGCCGGAGGAGCGGGCGCCGGATTCGATCCAGTTCAACCTGACGGGCGGCTGGAGCGACACTGAGGCGCGGGATTTTCAGGCGGCAGCGAAGGCACGGGGCGTGTCGGTCCAGGTCTTCGGCCTGAGCGAAGGGAACGCGCGGGCCTACTGGAACTGGCAGTTCCTGGGCGAAGTGCCGGACCTGCCGCAGACCCGCGACATGCTGATGCGGGCCTGCGACGTGCGCTTGCCGACGCGACTGACGGAGGCCGAGCTGGACTTCATCGCGGCGGCGATCGTCGATGCGGCGGTCGAAGTGCGGGGCTAGGCTGTCCACCGTGGACAAATCGTCAAAGTGACGGAGAATCAATGACTTGGTGTTTCCCGTTAGGGAAATCTTAAGGTCTGCTTGCACCGTTCCCCCACCCCCATCCCCTCCCCACGGAGGGGGAGGGGAGGTACTTGGTGCTGGCACTGGGTCAAGGACCGGAGGCCGCGCTCGGCATGGCGGTTGGACGCCTCCGGCGGGAGTATTTGTCGAAAAGGGCAAGACCGATGGTGGTGTCGGCGCCGAGGCCTAGAGCACGCGCAGCGTCGGGGCGAGCCAGGGCGTGGCTTTCAGTGCCGGGGCGATGACCACTTCGGCGATCAGGGGCTTCAGGCGCTGGGCGATCTGGGCGGGAACGCCCTGCAGAATCCCGGCGCGGGCCGAAAGCGACAGCGTGCGGGCCAAGGCCGGGAAGGGAAGCGGGCGAACCTCGACCTGCGCGCGGAAGGCACGGGCTTGGTGAAGCGCAAGCGGGGTGAGGATCGTCCAGCCTTCGCCGCCCGCGACCATGGCCAGGATGGCGGCGTAGCTGTCCAGTTCGAACCGGTGCGCCGGCTTCAAGCCGTGGCGGGTCAGATGGGCGGCGATCTGGCGGCCCATCAAGTGGCGGGCGGTGTAGAGGATGAGCGGCAGGTCCTCGATCTTTCGGCCCGGGGGCGCGACAGCGACGAAGGGCTCGGACAGGATCGGGTGGATCTCGCGCCAGTCTTCCGGGGCGCTGTCGGTGCCTGAGTCGGCAGCGATGACGATGTCAAGCGCGCGGGCCTCAAGCTGGTCCATCAGCCGGTGGCTGGCCCCGGTTTCCAGAAGGAAGCGGCAGCCCTTCAGGTCGGCGGCGAGAGCGGACAAGAGACGCGGGGTGACGTCGCTGTCGAAATCTTCGATCACGCCGATGCGCAGGGTGGTCATGCCGGAGAAGTCGGCCATCGCAAGCTCGGCCCGGGCTTCGGAGGCGGCGTTCAGGATGGTCTGGGCGTGGCGGCGGAACATCGCACCTGCAGGCGTCACCTGAACCGGGCGACCAGAGCGGTCCAAGAGGACCGCGCCAAGCGCCGCCTCAAGGGCAGAGAGCTGCTGGCTGACAGCCGAAGGGCTGACGCCGAGACGGCGGGCGGCCGCCGAGATCGAGCCTTCCTCGGCGGCGGCGACGAAGACCTCGATCCCCCAGAGCGTGACGCGGCCTTCGGGGTCAGCCATCGGTCAGAGCTTGGAGAGTTTCTTCTGCAACTCGGCCAGCTGCTTCTTGATGTCGGCGATGTCGTCCGGAGAGGCAGGCTCTTCCTCTTTTGCCGGGCCCGAGCCAGCCCAGCCGGGCATGCCGACCATCATCGTCTTGAGGAAGGCTTCCTGCTGCTTGCGCATCGCCTCGAAGCCCGGGACGGCGGCGAGGGGGTTCGGGAAGGCGGTGAGGTTTTCCACCATCTTGGCCTGGCTTTCGCGCAGCATCTCAAAACTGGAGGCGAGGAACTGCGGCATCACCGACTGCATACCGGTGGCATAGCTGCGCACGAGGTCAGTGAGAACGCCGACCGGCAGCACGCTTTCGCCCTTGGATTCATGTTCCGCGACGATCTGGAGGAGATATTGCCGGGTCAGGTCATCGCCCGACTTCAGGTCGACGATCTGCACTTCACGGCCCTGACGGATGAAACCGGCAATGTCTTCCAGCGTCACGTAGTCGGAGGTTTCCGTGTTGTAGAGCCGTCGGCTGGCATATCGCTTGATCAGAAGCGGCTTGTCGGAGTCGGCCATGGTTTCCCTCCCCAAGGGATTATGCGCGTGCAGAGAAGTCTAGGGGAGGGCGCAGCAAAAAGAAAGGTCAGCCTTTGGTCCCGGGACTTTACCCCGATGGGCCCTTTGCACGTGCAGCATCGGCGGCGGCAAAGTGATCAAGCTGGTCCTTGAGCGCCTGCTGGAATGCGGGCCGGTCGAGGATGCGGGCGAGATAGGCCTGCAGCGCCGGAAAGGGACCGAGCATGGCGCGGAGTTTCGGGACGCGCAGGATGTCGGCCATCAGGAGATCGGCCACGGTAAACCGCCCGGCGGCAAGCCAGTCGCGGGATTGCAGCACCGCGGAAAGCCGGTCAAGCCGGGCGTTGAGCCAGCCCTCCAGCGGGTTTTCGGGCGGTTTCGACAGGCCGACGAACCACCAGGGGACCGAGACCATCTCGACCGAATTGAGGCCCGCGATCACCCATTGCAGCGTTTCGGCACGGGACTGCGGATCGCGCGGCATCAGGAGGTCGGACTGTTCCGCGAGGTAAAGGAGGCAGGCCCCGCTTTCGAACAGCGTGATGTCGCCGTCCTGCAGCGCGGGAACCTGGGCAAAGGGCTGGCGGTCGAGGTGGTCGGGGCCGGTGCGATCCTCGAACCGGACCGTGGCTATGCTGTAAGGCAGGCCAGCCTCGACACAGGCCCAGCGGAGACGGATGTCGCGCACATGGCCGCGCGGGCCGTTCGGCACCCAGTCATAGGTCCAGATCGTGAAGGGACCGGACATGCTGCCTCGCTGTTCCTGGGTCCGGATCAGGATAGGCGGAGGCTTTGTCAAAGAACAAGGCCCGGAGTTGCCTCCGGGCCCTTTCAAGCGTCTTGAGGGACGCGAAACTCGTTACGAATTACTTCGCAGCGGCAGCGGCTTTCTTGGCGACCGAGGTCACGTCCGCGGTGGCTTTCTTGACAGCGGCGGTCGCGTCTTCCGACATGTCCTTGCCAGCAGCCAGCATCAGCTCGACGGTTTCCATCTGCACTTTCTTCGCGACTTCAGCGAAGGCGGCCATGTTTTCAGCGGCCATTTCGGCAGCGGCCGACGCGAAGTCGGTCACCGACTTGGTGTAGTCAGCCGGCTCGGCTTTGGCTTTGGCGATGTCGCCAACCTTGGCCAGCGCGTCCTTGGTCCACTTGGCCGAAATCTCGGTCGACTTTTCAGCGGCTTCGATCGCGACTTTCGAGAACTTCTCGGCGAAGGCAGCCTGGGTCTTGAACGCGTTCTGGAACGCCGAAGCGTCAACCGGGAACGAAGCCATCATGTCCTGCATGGTCTTGGCGAAATCCGGGGTCTTGGTCATGTCATTCTCCATGTGGGCCAGAGAGGGGGGAGGGAGGATTTGGCCCGTTTCCTGATGACAGAGATATACGTGCTGCAGTGCAGCATTTCAAGTCCTTTTCTGCAATGCAGCAAAACCCCGAGTTGCACGGGGTAACCCTGCGGAAAGCGGGTGAAATGTCAGAGCTCGGGCGCGGCTACGACATAGGTGCCGGGTGCCGGGCACAGCGAATCGGCGGGAATGCGCGCCTTGATCATCGGCCCGGACTGGCTGGCGAGCCACTTGCCCCAGCGCGGCCACCAGCTGCCCTTGTGGTAGGTCGCGGCCTTGAGCCAGGCCTCGGGGTCGCCCGCGACGGGACCATCGTTGGTGTAATGGCCGTACTTGTCCTTGGAGGGCGGATTGATGATCCCGGCGATATGGCCCGACTCGGACAGAAGGAAGGTCTTGTCCTTCGATCCCATCTGCTTGAAGCCGTTGAAGCTGCCACGCCAGTGGGCGATGTGGTCGGTCTCGCAGGCGATGGCGCAGACCGGGAGCTTGATGTCGGCAAGGCTGACGGGGCGGCCAAAGACCTGAAACTCGCCCTTGGCAAAGCCGTCGTTCTGGCAAAGGCCGCGCAGGTACTGGACGGCCATGGTCGCAGGCAGGTTGGTGCCGTCGCCGTTCCAGAAGAGGAGATCGAACGCTGGGGGTGCTTCGCCCAGCATGTAGGACTTGATGGCGGGGGAGTAGATCAGGTCGTTCGAGCGCAGGAAGCTGAAGGTCTTGCTCATGAACTTGCGGGAGAGGATGCCGTCCAGCGCAGTCTGGCGTTCGATGCCGTCGACGAAATCGTCGTTGAGAAAGACGCCGACCTCACCCGGGTCGGAGAAGTCGGTGAGGGTGGTGAAGAAGGTTGCGGACTTGACCGACTCGTCTCCGGCCTTCTGCAGATGCGCAAGCGTCAGGCCTAGAGTCGTGCCGGCGATGCAGTAGCCGACGGCGTTGATCTGCTTCTCACCGGTGATCCGCCGGACTTCGGCCATGGCGCGCAGATAGCCGTCGCGGATGTAGTCATCCATCCCGATCCCAGCATAGGTGGCGTCGGGGTTGACCCAAGAGACGACAAACAGGGTGAAGCCCTGGTCGACAATCCATTTGATCAACGAATTCTGGGCCTTGAGGTCCATGATGTAGAACTTGTTGATCCAGGGCGGGAAGATCAGCAGCGGGGTCTGGTGGACCTTTTCCGTCGTTGGTTCGTACTGGATCAGCTCCAGCATCCGGTTGCGGTAGACGACGGCGCCGGGGGTGGTCGCGATGTTCTGGCCGACATGGAACGCTTCGCGGTCGGCGAGCGTGACCAGAAGATCACCGTTGTTCGATTCGATGTCGCGGACCAGATTCTCCAGACCCTGCACGAGGCTTTCGCCGTCGGTCTCGACTGCCTTTTCCAGCGCCTCGGGGTTGGTCCCGAGAAAATTGGTCGGGCTGAACATGTCGACAATCTGTTTCGTGAAGTACTCGACCCGGCGGCGGTCTTCGGGCTGCAGCGTCTCCATGTCGCCCACGGCGGTCGAGATCGCGTCGGAGTTCAGCTGGTACTGCTGCTTGAGGTAGTTGAAGAAGGGATGCGTCTCCCACAGGGGGTTGGCAAAGCGGCGGTCGCTGGGCCCCGGATCAGGTGGGGCCTTGAACTCGCCCTTGGCAAGCGTCTGCTGCGCCTCGACATAATGCTTCAGCGTCTTGCCCCAGTAGTTGACCTGATGCTCGACCACGCGGGCGGGATTGGCCATCATCTCGGCGAAATAGGCGGCGGCGGCCTTCATGTAGACGTCCGGGGCGGGACCGTGCAGCGCAGGGTCGACCTTGCGGCGCTGGGTCAGCGCCGCCGTCATGCGCTTTGACAATTCCTCAACTTTCGCGAGGTTAGCATTCAACCGGTCTACGCGTTCGTTGGGGTCGGGGGTGTTGTCTTCTGTTGTCATGCTAAGCATTCCCCCTTATCGTCGCCGCTGTGCAGCATAGCCTGTCTCTCAGGACATGCCATGTGACATCTGCCCACCCGGGCGAGGAGACGTGATGAAGTATATGTTCACCTATGACCTGATGGAAAGCGCCCGCAACACCAATGAGTGGTTGGGTGCATCTGCCAGGGCTTTTGCGAGTTATCCCGCCTTCGCGATGTCGATGAACCCGATGCTGCCCCTGATGGCCGCCTGGGGCGAGGTGACGGAACGGACTTTCAGCCGCATGATCGCCAAGCCCGACTGGGGCATCCGCTCGATCGTCGGCCCCGACGGGCAGGACCATCTGGTCGATGTGAATGCCGTGGTGGAAAAGCCCTTCGGCAACCTGGTGCAATTCTTCGTCCGCCGCCGGTCGCCGATGGCGCGCAAGGTGCTGCTGGTCGCCCCGATGTCGGGCCACTATGCGACCCTGCTGCGGTCCACCGTCGCCAGCCTCTTGCCTGACGCCGATGTCTTCGTGACCGACTGGCACAACGCGCGGGACATCCCGGTCAGCGCGGGCAAGTTCGACGTCGAGGACTATACGCTTTACCTTGCCGAATTCATGAAGGTGCTGGGTCCGGAGACGCATGTGATCGCGGTCTGCCAGCCCGTCCCGCTGACGCTGGCGGCCACCGCCTATCTGGCGGCCGAGGATCCCGATGCGCAGCCGCGCAGCCTGGTGCTGATCGGCGGTCCGGTCGATCCGGATGCCGCTGCGACGGAAGTGACCGATTTCGGCCGCCGGGTGACGATGGGCCAGCTGGAACACCTGGCAATCCAGCGCGTCGGCTTCAAGCACAAGGGCGCGGGGCGGCTGGTCTATCCTGGCCTGTTGCAGTTGCAAAGCTTCATCACGATGAATGCCGAACGGCATGGCAAGGCGTTTTCCGACCAGATCCTGCGCGCAGCCCGGGGCGAGGCGTCCGATCACGACGCGCACAACCGGTTCTACGACGAATACCTTGCCGTGATGGACATGACGGCCGAGTTCTACCTGTCGACGGTCGAACGCATCTTCAAGAACCGCGAGATTGCCCGGAACGAGTTCGTGGTGGCGGGCCGCAAGGTGGATTTCGGCGCGATCACCAAGGTTTCGGTGATGACGGTCGAGGGCGCGAATGACGACATCTCGGCACCGGGGCAATGCGTTGCGGCACTGAACCTTCTGACCGGGCTGTCGGATGACAAGAAGGGTCAGCATCTGGAGCCGGGCGCAGGCCACTACGGCATCTTCGCCGGGAAAAGCTGGCGCCTGAACATCCGCCCGCTGGTCCTGAACTTCATCGACCGCGCGGCAGGCAAGCCCAAGACGAAGATCGCGCTGGCTTCGGCGCAGTAAACCCAGTGATCCTGCGGAGACCTGGCAAGTCTAAGAATTTTCTAGAAAACTCTTAGACTACCCTTGCGGGTCATTGGAGCATCAGCGTCGGAAGACGGCCCGCGAGGAACGTCGCCAGCAGTTTCGTGACGGCCTCCGGCTGTTCCAGCTGGGGCAGGTGGCCAGCCTCGGGGATGATCTCCAGACAGCCTTGCGGCATCATCGCGGCCAGAAACTCGGCCCGGCGACGCGGGATCAGCGTGTCGCTTGCACCCGCGATGATCAGCGTCGGCACATTCGCCTTGCGCAATGTCTTCTGCTGGTCCGGGCGGCGCTGCAACACGCGCAGGTGGCGCTGGAACTGGTCGGGGCCAAGCGTCTCGGCCATGTCCATCACAAGCGCCATGACCTCGTCCCGCCAGGGCGCATCGTGCAGCGCGGAGTCCGGCAGCATCTGCGCCATGCAGGCCCGAATGTGGCCGGTCTTCACCGCAACGAGCAGCGCCTCTTGTTCGGCCGCAAGCTGGGCGGATTCCGGCAGCGGGTCGGTAGAGATGAGCGCGATCCGGGTGACCGCCTCGGGGCGTCGGCGGAAAATCTCGATGGCGATGTTGCCGCCCAGCCCATGCGCGACAAGGGCAAAACGGGGCGGCAGATGCGGCGCGTGATCGGCGACGATCTTCTCCAGGCTGTCGCCAAGGCCGGGGCTCAGCACGATCACCGGGCGGTCGGCGCCAAGCTGGGCGATCTGCGGCATGAAGCTGCGCGCATCGGCCATGAAACCGGGAATCAGGACAAGGGGCTCGCTCACGTCACGACCTTCGCGCAGGATTTCTGCAAGCGGTGGTGTCTTTTGTTTTCCAAAGGATAGTCCACAAGCGTCTGGATTCAAACCCAGAGTCAGCGAACGGTTGATGCAAGCGGCACAAGGGCCACATCAGCCAAGGTTCGATACCTGCAAGCCGTGGTCTTCCAGCGGAAGTGCATCGCGTGCGCGCAGGACATCTTCGACGGCCTCGGTGATCATCGCCAGACAAGGTGGGGTCGAGAAGCGGTGGTCAGCGTCCTTCACCAGCGTCAGGCGCAGATCGGGGCTGGAGATCTGATGGAAGAGCGAGATCGCAACGGCAGGCGGCACGTCACTGTCCGCGCTGCCCTGCAGAAGGCGCACGGGCATGGCGAGGTGCAGGGGGCCGTTCATAACGAGGTTCTGCCGCCCGTCCTCGATCAGCCGCAGCGTGATAGGGTAGGGTTCCTCGGAGTAGCCGGTGGGGCGAAGGAAGACGCCATCCTCCAGCAGCGAGGTACGCTCGGCGAGGGTGAATTCGGCCTCCCACATCCGTTCGGTGAAGTCGGGGGCGGCGGCGATGCCGACAAATCCGGTGATGCGGGGGCCAAGGTCGCGGGCCAGAAGAAGCGCAATCCAGCCGCCCATCGAGGAGCCGACAAGGATCTGCGGGCCTTCGGTCAAGACCTCGATCACGGTTGCCGCGTCGTCGCGCCAGTCCGAGATCGCGCCATCGACGAAAGCGCCATGCGACTGGCCATGGCCCGAGTAGTCGAAGCGGAGGAAGGATCGCCCTTCCGCCTCGGCCCAGGCCTGCAGGGCCTGCGCCTTGGTGCCTGTCATGTCCGAGCGGAACCCGCCAAGAAACACCACGCCCGGGCCTTTGCCGGGGGTGTGGTGATAGGCGATGTGGCGGCCTTGCGGGGTGGTGAGAAAGGTTGTCATGGTCAGAAGATAGCAAGCCGGGGCGGTATCCGTCAGGGCCGCCGCAACTGGCGGGCGAAGAACCGCGCATGGCTTGACTTGGGCCGCGCGCGGGGGCAGAAACCGCCGGACATAACCCGCAACCGGGCGTTTCGTAGGCGCCAAACTGACGAGGAGACGGCCATGAGCCAGATTTCCCTGACATTTCCCGACGGCAACCAGCGCCAGTATGCGGCGGGCGTGACGCCTGCCGAAGTGGCGGCGTCGATTGCGCCATCGCTGGCCAAGGCGTCGATCTCGGCCACGGTCAACGGCAAGCACTGGGACCTGGCCTGGCCGATCCCGGCGGACGCGACGATTTCCCTGAACACGCTGAAGGACGAAGCCCCGGCTCTGGAGCTGATCCGGCATGACCTGGCGCACATCATGGCGCGGGCGGTGCAGGAAATTTGGCCGGAGGTGAAGGTCACGATCGGCCCGGTCCGCGATTACGGCTGGTTCTACGACTTCGACCGCGAGGAGCCGTTCACGCCCGAGGACCTCGGGGCGATCGAGGCCCGGATGAAGCAGATCATCAACGCCCGCGAGCCGGTGAAGACGGAAGTATGGCCGCGCGAAAAGGCGGTGGAGTACTACCGGGGCCGCCATGAGCCGTTCAAGCTGGAGCTGATCGACCGTATCCCCGAAGGCGAAGACCTGCGGATGTACTGGCACGGCGACTGGCAGGACCTGTGCCGGGGGCCGCACCTGCAGCACACGGGGCAGGTTCCGGCGGATGCGTTCAAGCTGACGCATGTGGCGGGGGCCTATTGGCTGGGCGATGCCTCACGCCCCATGCTCCAGCGCATCTATGGGGTGGCCTTCCGCAACCGTGACGACCTGAAGGCGCATCTGACGATGCTGGAGGAGGCCGCCAAGCGCGACCACCGCAAGCTTGGCCGTGAGATGGAGCTGTTCCACCTGCAGGAAGAAGCGCCGGGGATGGTCTTCTGGCACCCGAACGGCTGGACGATCTACCGGCAGCTGGAAGACTACATGCGCGGCCGCCTGCGCAACGCGGGCTACAAGGAGATCAGGACGCCTCAGGTGGTGGACCGGGTTCTGTGGGAGAAGTCGGGCCACTGGGAGGCCTACCGCGAGAACATGTTCATCGTCGAGGTCGACGAAGAGGGCGCGAAGGAAAAGCGCATCAACGCGCTGAAGCCGATGAACTGCCCCTGCCATGTGCAGGTCTACAACCAGGGCCTGAAGTCCTACCGCGACCTGCCCTTGCGGCTGGCCGAGTTCGGGTCGTGCCATCGGTATGAGTCATCAGGCTCGATGCACGGGCTGATGCGGGTGCGCGGGTTCACGCAGGACGACGCGCATATCTTCTGCACGGAAGACCAGATCGAAAGCGAGTGCGCGGATTTCATCACGCTTCTGGCTTCGGTCTACAAGGACCTTGGGTTCGACAGCTTCGAGATCAAGCTGTCGACGCGGCCCGCGGTCCGGATCGGCAAGGACGAGACTTGGGACATCGTTGAAGGAGCGCTGGAGAACGCGATCCGCAAGACCGGCAACGCCTATGAAATCGACCCAGGTGAAGGCGCGTTCTACGGCCCCAAGCTCGACTTCAAGCTGACCGATGCGATCGGGCGCAAATGGCAATGCGGCACCTTCCAGGTGGACGCGCAACTGCCCGACCGTCTTGGCGCGGAATATGTCGGTGAGGATGGGGCCAAGCACATGCCCTACATGCTGCACCGTGCGATCCTGGGCTCGTTCGAGCGGTTCATTGGCATCCTTCTGGAAAACTACGGCGGCAAGCTGCCCTTCTGGCTGGCCCCGCGGCAGGTCGTGGTGGCCAGCATCGTCTCGGATGCCGATCCGTTCGTGCATGAAGTCGTGGCGGCCCTTCGCAAGGCGGGGGTCCGGGCCGAGGCCGACGTGCGCAACGAGAAGATCAACTACAAGGTCCGCGAGCATTCTGTCGGCAAGATCCCGGTGATCCTCGCCATCGGGATGCAGGAGGTCGAGGCCAGAACTGTTTCAGTTCGTCGTCTGGGAGAGACGCGGACTGAAACGATTGGGCTGGATTCCGCCGTCTCGATCTTCGGGTTTGAGGCGCTGCCGCCTGCTGGAAACTGATCCAACTGATTGATTCTGAATAAAGACTTCTGGCTGCTTGACCGGGAGGCCGCGTTCGGCCCGGTCAAGCACGCCCTTCACGAAACCGTGGCTCACGGACCCGTCGGCGTAATTTCTGGCGCTTTCGACCGAACTGTTTGTTGCGTCGCACCGATGCGGCCAAGCCAAAACATGCTCGACTTTAACCTCGACCAACCTAACCGAAGGGATCTCACCATGTCTTATCAGTCCAAATCGCTTGTCATCGCAGGCGCCCTTGCTACCGCACTTTCGGGCCTTGCCGGGATGGCTTCGGCCCAGGAAAACGAAAAGTGCTTCGGCGTTTCGCTGGCCGGCCAGAACGACTGCGCAGCGGGCGAAGGCACGACCTGCGCCGGGACCTCGAAGGTCGACTATCAGGGCAATGCCTGGACTCTGGTTCCTGCTGGCACCTGCGAAACCATGGAACTGCCCGCCGCTGATGACGGGATGGCGCGCAAGGGCTCGCTGACCGCGCTTGAGCGCGACCTGCCCACCGCTTGATGCCGCTTGCCCCTTGGCCCCTTGCGGGCCAGGGGGCGCTTTTCGCGAAGGGGGACCGCATGCTTGATCGGAGTTTCGGCCTGCCCGCCCGTCCGGGTGTTGGCTACAAGCCGCAGCATTTTGCCTCGATCATGGCCGATGCGGGCCCGGTCGGCTGGCTGGAGATCCATGCCGAGAACTACATGGGGGCGGGGGGCCGTCCGCTGGCGCAACTGCGGCATCTTGCCGAGCGCTTTCCGATTTCCGTGCACGGGGTGGGCCTGTCGATCGGCGGCGAGGGGCCGCTGGACCGCGACCATCTGGCCCGGCTTCGCGAGCTTTGCAGCTGGCTGAACCCGGCAAGCTTTTCCGAACACCTGGCCTGGTCGACGCATGACGGGGCCTATCTGAACGACCTGCTGCCTTTGCCTTATACGGCGGCAACCCTGGCCCAGGTCGCGGACCATATCGACGAGGTCCAGAACGTGTTGGGCCGTCGGATGCTTCTCGAAAACCCATCGACCTACGTCGCCTTTGCCGAGACGGCGATGGGCGAGGTCGAGTTCCTGACCGAAGTGGCGCGGCGCACCGGCTGTGGCCTCTTGCTGGATGTGAACAACGTCTATGTCTCGGGCACCAATCAGAATTATGATCCGCAGGCCTATCTGGACGCCTTCCCGCTGCATCTGGTGGGCGAGGTGCATTTGGGTGGTCATGACGAGGACCGCGACGATCACGGCAACCGCCTGCTGATCGACAGCCACGGGGCCGAAGTGGTGGACCCGGTCTGGGCGTTGTATGCGCGGGTGATCGGGAAGGCAGGTCCGCTGCCGACCCTGATCGAGTGGGACAACGAGGTGCCAGACTGGCCGGTTCTGGCCGCTGAGGCCGGGCGCGCGACACGGGTGCTGGAGGGCGTGCAATGAGGCAGGCCCAGTTCGCCAAGGCCCTGCTGGACCCCGAGGCCGCCGTGCCGCCGGGCATCACCGATCCGGCAGGACGCCCTTCGCCCAAGCGGTTTTCGGTCTATCGCAACAACGTCGCCTCGTCGCTGACCCGGGCGCTGGAGGCCGCCTTTCCAACAGTGCGCAAGCTTGTCGGGGACGAGTTCTTTGCGGCCATGGCTGTCGTCTTCCTGCGGGCCCATCCGCCGACCTCGCGCATGCTGATGCTGTACGGGGCCGAGTTCCCTGCGTTTCTGCAAGGCTTTCCGCCGGTAAGCCATCTGGGCTATCTGCCGGATGTGGCGCGGCTCGATCAGGCGATGCGGGAAAGCTATCATGCGGCGGACAGCCAGGCACTGGATCAGGCGGGGCTGCAGCGTCTGATCGGCGCGGATCTGGCCCAGCTGCGCCTGACGCTTGCACCCTCGCTGCGGCTGGTCCGCTCTCCCTGGCCCATCGTGTCGATCTGGGCGGCGAACGCCGAAGGCGGGCCTGCCCCGCGCGCGGGGGCCGAGGATGCCCTTGTTCTGCGACCGGAGTTCGACCCGAAGCCGCGAAGCCTGCCGCCAGGAGGCGGGGCCTCCGTCGCTGGAATTCTTGCCGGGGAAAGCCTGGGTGCGGCCGTCGACCTTGCCGGACCAGACCTCGACCTGCCTGCGGTCCTTGGACTGATGATCGCGGGTCAAGCTATAACAGGAGTTACCGAATGAACATGTTGCATGCCCTGAACGCGGGGGCGACCCGTACGGGCGACTGGCTGGTGCCGACCCTTGCGCGACTGGTCTTTGCCGGGGTGCTGTTCGGCTATTTCTGGGCGTCGGCGATGACCAAGCTGGACGGTCTGTTCACGCCGTCGATGGGGGCCTATGCGCAGATCTTCCCGAAGGCCTTCGAGGCAGTGGGATATGATGTCGGGCAGATGGGGCTTTGGCACCGGCTTGTGGTGCTGGCGGGCAGCTGGGCCGAGTTCGTGCTGCCAGTGCTGATCGTGCTGGGCCTGCTGACCCGGGCAGCGGCGCTGGGCATGGTGGGGTTTGTTCTGGTCCAAAGCCTGACCGACATCCTTGGCCACGGAGCGGCAGCGGGGGCCTGGTTTGACCGCGCGTCCGATGCGCTGATCCTAGACCAGCGGGCGTTCTGGGTGTTCCTCTTGGCCGTGCTGGTCCTGAAGGGACCGGGGCCGCTCTCGGCGGATCGGTTCCTTGGGGTTGAACGCGCTCGCCTTGCGGCTTGATTTTCGGCGAATCATTGGCATCATCGCCACAGTGACGACAGAATTCCTGACCGGCTCTCGGAACGAAGCCCTGGAAGACCTGGTGGCACGGCTTGCGGCAATCTCGCCGCAGGGGGTTCTGAGAGGAGAAGCGGAATGCCGACGGGCACCGTGAAGTGGTTCAATTCGACCAAGGGCTACGGGTTCATCGCCCCCGACGACGGCGGTAAGGACGTGTTCGTTCACATCTCGGCGGTGGAACGGGCCGGGCTGAAGGGCCTCAGCGACAACCAGAAGATCGGCTACGAGCTTCAGTCGGGCCGCGACGGCAAGCAGTCCGCCGGCGATCTGCGGCTGCTTTAACTGGTCAGCGCGGCTTCGGTCGCGCTGTCCCATCCGAGGTACCAGCGATCCCCATCCTGGATGACCGGCCGTTTCATCACGGTCGGCTGAGCCGCGATCTGCGCCTCGGGGTCGGAGGCTTTCAGGAAATCGTTGAACGACCGGTAGGTGGTGGACTGCTTGTTCACCGCGAGGTCGCCGAATTCGTGGGTGATGGCCTCGATTTCAGCGGCTGAAAGGGGGGTGGCCCGGATGTCGCGGAAGGTGACGTCCTTTCCTGCGGCTTCCAGGGTCTTGAGCGCCCGCTTGCAGGTGTCGCAGGTGGAGATGCCGTAGAGGATCATTTGGGCCTTCCTGTCCACGGTGGACATTTTCGGATTATCGCGTGATACCAAACGCTTGCGCGTGGGCGTTTACCGATTGGTAACATGTTTGCGCGGGGGCCGCAAAGGGGTCAGCCGTGGATCATCCGGGTGATCGTCACTCCGGCCCAGGCGGAGAATGCGGTGAGGAAGGTGCCCCAGAGGAAGTCGGTCGCCACCATCGACGGGTGCCAGTCCTTCATGATCGCGTAGCTGGTGAACTCGTAGGTCCCGTAGGCCATCGCGCCGATGATCGCTGCGGGGATCACGATCGGCGCGCCGGTCTTCAGGGCGGGGAGGGAGACAAGGTAGATCAGGCCCCCGACATAGGCCGCGTAGAAAAGGCCCGCCGGGACATAGCGGATCGGCTCGATCAGAAGGGGGCCGATGTGGCGGGAGAAGAGGGGCTTCATCACCAGCGTCAGCATGATCGCGTCGAGGATCAGGAAGACGGCGGCGGTTGCGGCGTAGAGAGTGAGGGTCATGGAAGGCTCCTTCGGCGGAAAAGGTAATACGGCAAGGCCGCCCGACCAGTGCCCGCTTGCAACCATCCCCGATTCCGCGCGTTATCCAAGGCAAATGCGGCCCGAGACCGCGCATGAAATGAGGAAAACCGATGCGGACCCTGACCCTGCCCCTGATGATTGCGATGAGCCTTGCCCTGACGGCCCCGGCCCCGGCGCAGGATCTGGAGGATATCATCGGTGGAATCGCCGACAGCCTGCTGCAGCAGGAGCTGGACAAGCAGGCCTATATCGCCGCGCAGAATGCGAACACGGTGGCGGCCTACCAGAACTATCTGAAGAGATACCCCAAGGGCATCTACAAGGTGAACGCCGAGCGGGCGCTGGCCAAGCTGGGTGCGCCGATTGATGGCTCGACCGAGGCGGCGGCAGCGGCCGAGGCCCGGCTGCGGATCACGCGGTCGCAGCGCGTGGCGGTGCAGCGGGAACTGGCGCGGCTGGGCTATCTGTCGGGCGGCGCGGACGGGGCCTGGGGCCGGAACACCCGGAATGCGATTGCGACCTGGCAGCGCGACCGGAAGGAAAAGGTCACGGGCTATGTGACCGAGGCGCAGCTGCGCGTCCTCTTGCGCGGTGTGGTGGTGGTGCCGCCGCCGGATGATGTCGATCCGGGTGCGCTTGCGCCTGCCGAGATCGAGGCGGCGCTGAGGCTGACCCGGACGCAGCGGACGACGATCCAGAAGCAGCTGACCGCGCTGGGCTATGACGCGGGCGTGGCGGACGGGCTGTGGGGGTCGAAGACCAGGGTGGCGATCAAGACCTGGCAGAAAGCGAACAAGAAGACCCAGACGGGCTATGTGACGGCGTCCCAGGTCAGGCTGATCGCCGACCAGGCCGGGAAGGTGGCCCCGCCGCCGCCCACGAACGAGGCGGCGCTGGAAGAGCAACTTCTGGACCTGTCCGTGGAAGAACGCGCCGACCTGCAGGCCCGGCTGAGGCAGCTTGGCTATGACACCGGGCGCACGGACGGGACCTTCAGCAACACGACCCGCCGGGCCATTGGCGCCTGGCAGGCGGATGAGGGCGAGCGGGTCACCGGATTTCTGACGGCGGATCAGGTGCGGTTGATCTGGGCGCAGACGGGACGGTGATAACACCCCGTTAACCGCGTTGGGTCAGGATGTGGCGCATGTCGTGCTACATCCGCCCCAAAGTGCCTGGTGCTTGCGTGTTCTTCACGGTCAACCTTGTGGATCGGGGTGCGGATACGCTTGTGCGGCATGTGGAGGTGTTGCGGCAGGCGGTTGCGATCACGCGGGCGAAGCGGCCGTTCGGGATTGATGCGTGGGTGGTGTTGCCGGACCATATGCATTGCGTGTGGACCTTGCCGGAGGGGGACGCGGATTTTTCCGGTCGGTGGCGCGAGATCAAAGGGCAGTTTTCGATGGCGCTGCGTAGGTCGGGGCGTGCCCCGACTCCCACGGGTGAAAACCCGTATGGCGCGCGGGGTGGACGCGAGAGAGTCGGGGCACGCTCGGAAGAAGGAGTCGGGGCACGCCCCGACCTACGGGACGAAGCGCCCATTTGGCAAAAGCGGTTCTGGGAGCATCACATCCGGGATGACCGGGATTTCGCGGAGCATGTGCGGTATTGTTGGATCAACCCGGTGAAGCACGGGTTGGTCGGGCATCCGCGGGAGTGGCCGTTTTCGTCATGGCACCGCGATGCGGGTGGGGCGGTGTGGTAGGGCGGGGCGTGCCCCGCCATTGGGAGAGTTGAGGCACGCCCCGACCTGCACTTGTTACCTATAGGCAAGGTTCTGCAGAGCCGTTCTATAGCTCTTGATCAATTGAAAGGTAGGAGTTGCATCGCGGAGTAACACTTCTCCGTCAAAGCCATCTTGTTCCGTTAGACCACATGCCTGCCGAACCATTTTGAGAGTATTGTCAGGGACATCCACGCCCTCTCCGTGATAGGCGATGTTCAATATAACGCGATTCGTTCTTTCGATTCGATCTCTGAAAAAGAATCGAGGAACGCGCCGTTCTTCAATCTTGACAAGATCAATTGTGCCGCGATGTGCGTTCGCAAAAGCAAACCCATTTGCTTCTACAATTGATCGAAGATCACGGAACTTGATTGTAAGCGACAATCTTGCATTCTTTCTAGAGTTTTTTTGTAGATACCGAGCAAGAAACTTTATCTCCGGTCTATCGACTTTTGCCTTTCTTAGGTCCTTTAGTGCAGCCTTGTTTCCAATTGAGCCCTCGGCAATCTGAACCATAAGGTCCTCAAACTCTTTCTCAGCAACGGTGATGGTTCGTCCAAGGCGATGTAACTGAACCAAACAACAAAGGAATGCAGTTCGCTTATTTGCATCATAAAACGGATGGTTCTTTATAATCCCGAACAGAAGTGTTGCTATCTCCTCATACTCACTTTCGCATACATTGTTTCCTCCAAAAGAGGTGAACTGTCGTTCAATGGTCGATATGAAAATCCCAAGGTTGCGATACCCAACCCCGGCCATTCCGTAGTCATCTCTGTAAAAGAAGTCGGCAATTGCAAAATGTGCATCTAACACATCATCACAAGTGAGCTGATGAATTCTAAATCGAATTCCACTTTGGTCGGGTAGATCTCTTCCAAGACGAAGTCGCTCTTCACGAAGTCTTTTTGTTATCAGAATATTCAACTACCTTTAGCTCCACACTTCCACAAACTCGCGCCACTCGCCCTTCGACATGCCAGAGGCCTCCTGCGTGACCGCTTCCCCAGCCAGCCTCCGCTTCAACACCGCAATCGCCTTCGCGGACAGCGTCACTCCCCCCATCCGGTAGTCCTCGAACGCCCCGTAGGCCAGGGGGACCCAGTCGCGCACGGTGGCCGCAATCGCCTCGGCGTAGACGCGGATTTCGTATTGGGCGTGGGGGTCGGCGCGGAGGCGGAGGAAGTGGAAGAGGTTGTGCAGGTCGACCTTCCAGTACCACTGGGTGTAGATGTTGGCGGGGAGGTTCATGCGGGCAAGCTCGCGCGCGAGGCCCTGCTGGCCGTCCTGGGACAGCATCGCCTCGTAATGGTCATAGGCGCGGTTGGCGTCGGATTTCAGAAGGTCGAGGACGCGGGCGGCTTCCTCGCCGGTCAGGACCTCGCCCCGGCCCTGGTTGTTGACGGTGGACTGGGCGGCAAGCTGGTCGGGGGCGGGGATGTAGAACTCCCGGTCGAGGATCGAGTAACGGGCGGAGTATTCGTTGACGTTGGCGGTGCGGTGGCGGATCCACTGGCGGGCGACGAAGACGGGGAGTTTGACGTGGAGCTTGATCTCGCACATCTCGAACGGGGTGGAGTGCCAGTGGCGCATGAGGTAGCGGATCAGGCCCTCGTCGTTCTGGACGTGCTTGGTGCCCGCCCCATAGGATACGCGGGCGGCCTGGACGATGGCGCTGTCGTCGCCCATGTAGTCGATGACGCGGATGAAGCCGTGGTCAAGGACGGGATGGGCGCGGTAAAGGTGCGCCTCCATCCCTTCGGAGACGGCGCGGAGGGTTTGGCGGGGGGTGGCCCGGGCGGCCTCGATTTCGGCCAGTTGGTCGGGGGTCAGCGGCATCGGGGGCCTCATGAAGGTTTTGAGTCGGGGACGACTATAGCTTGCGGTGCGGGGGTCCGATACCGCAAGATGGATGAAATGATGGAGGGTGCGAATGGCGATCAGGTATCTGCACACGATGGTGCGCGTGAAGGATCTGGAGAAGTCGATGGCGTTCTACAGGCTTCTGGGCCTGAAGGAGACGCGGCGGCATGAAAGCGAGCAGGGGCGGTTCACGCTGGTGTTCATGGCGCCTCCGGGACAGGAGGATTGCCCGGTGGAGCTGACGTATAACTGGGATGGCGACAACGGGTTGCCGTCGGACAGCCGCCACTTCGGGCATCTCGCCTATGAAGTGGACGACATCTACGCGACCTGCGCGAACCTGGCGAAGAACGGGGTGCTGATCAATCGGCCGCCGCGCGACGGGCGGATGGCCTTTGTGCGGTCGCCCGACAACATCTCGATCGAGATTCTGCAGCGGGGGCCGGCGAAACCGGTGGCGGAGCCCTGGGCGAGCATGCCGTCGACCGGGAGCTGGTGAGGCCCGCCCCGGGGGACGGGCCGTCACGGGTCAGTTCGTGGCGGCAGGTGCCGGGGAGAGGGAAGCGATGAACGCCCAGACGTTCTTGGCGTCTTCCTCTTTCGGCAGCTTGAAGCTCATCTTGGTCTTGGCGGCCTTGTCGCCGGTCTTTTCCTTCAGGAACTTGGCCGGGTCGGCGACATAGGCGACGAAGTCGGCCTCGTTCCAGGTGACGCCGGACGCGCCGACGGCGACGATCGACTCGCCGTACTTGAAGTCCGGATAGCTGCCAGCGACGCGGCCGGGCAGGCCAAAGAGGTTCGGGCCGGTCTTGCCGGCCTTGCCGGCGAGGATTTCCCCGGCCTCATTGGCGATGACGTGGCAGGTCTGGCACTTGTTGAAGACCTTTTCGCCGGCGGCGGCGTCGCCGGTGGCGTGCCCATCGGCAAAGGCGGGGGCGGCGACCAGGGTAAGGATGGCGGCGGTAAGCTTAAGTTTCATTGGTTCCTCCGGGGTATTTGCGACCGCATCAAATGCGGCGGCGCGAACAAAAGGCAAGGGGATTCGAGACACTTCGGCGCGATCTGGCCTTAGGCCACCGCGTGTGCGATGGCGCAGCGGCTCCAGAGGGAGGAGAGGGCCTCGATCAGGTGGCTGATGTCCTCGGCCGAGTGCAGGGGGCCCGGGGTGATCCGCAGCCGTTCGGTGCCTTTCGGCACGGTCGGGTAGTTGATCGGCTGGACGTAGATGCCCCAGTCGGCCATCAGCATGTCCGAGATCATCCGGCACTTGACCGGGTCGCCGATCATCACCGGGATGATGTGGCTTTCGTTCTTCATGTGCGGGATGCCGCGCGCATCCAGCATGGCGCGGACCTTGGCCACGTTGGCCTTCTGCCGGTTGCGTTCCTGTGTCGACTGCTTGAGGTGTTTGACCGAGGTCTGGGCCGCAGCGGCGCAGGCCGGGGGCAGGGCCGTGGTGAAGATGAAGCCGGACGAGAAGCTGCGGACGAAGTCGACCAGTTCGGCCTTGGCCGTGATGTAGCCGCCGACGACGCCGAAGGCTTTGCCAAGCGTGCCCTCGATCACGTCGATCCGGTGGGCGAGGCCGCGTTCTTCCGAGACGCCACCACCGCGGGGGCCGTACATGCCGACGGCGTGGACTTCGTCGATGTAGCTGAGGGCACCGTGGGCTTCGCAGACCTCGACAATCTCGCGGATGGGCGCGATGTCGCCGTCCATCGAGTAGACGGATTCAAAGGCCACGATCTTCGGGCGGTCGCCGACGGCGTGAAGCTTGCGGTCAAGGTCGCGCCAGTCGTTGTGCTTCCACAGGACCTTGTCGGCGCGGGAGTGGCGTATGCCTTCGATCATCGAGGCGTGGTTCTTTTCGTCCGACAGGATCACCGCATTCGGGATCTGGCTGCCGAGGGTCGAAAGGGCTGCCCAGTTCGAGACGTAGCCGGAGGTGAACAGGAGTGCCGCTTCCTTGCCATGCAGGTCGGCAAGTTCGTGTTCCAGCATGACGTGGTGGTGGTTGGTGCCCGAGATGTTGCGGGTGCCGCCCGCGCCCGTGCCGCAACTTTGGACAGCCTCGACCATTGCGCCCACCACGTCCGGGTGCTGGCCCATTCCAAGGTAGTCGTTCGAGCACCAGATGGTCACGCTTTCCTTGGTCCCGTCCGCGCGGTGCCGCTCGGCCTTGGGGAAACTGCCGCAGCGTTTCTCCAGGTCGGCGAAGACGCGGTAGTTGCCTTCGGCTTTGAGGGCCTCGATGCGGTCTTGGAAATAGGTGGCGAAGTCCATGGGGCTGCTTCCTGTCAGGTGTCGTGCTTGGTTGGTTGGGCGACCGGGGCTTCAGGAAGCATCCAGCGCCAGAGTTTCTGGTCGGGGATCGGAACCACCATGAAGAGGTGTTCGATCAGGGCAAGGGCAGTGAGCGTGGCAAGCAAGAGATAGCCGATGAAGGGCGCGTCTTCCGTCGCATGCGCGGCAAGCGCCGCCCACCAGCCGGTTGCCAGCGCGAGGACGGCAATCGAAATCGGCAGAAGGGCCGTCATCGGTGCCTTGCGGAAGTGACTTGCAAGGTGGGCGAGCGGGCGGGGAAGGAATTCAGTGTTGATGCGCGGCGCGCCGAGGAAGAGGTTCAGCTTGGCCGAGACGCGGGCGAAGAAAAGCGTGGCGAAGGTCAGCGCCGCGAAGGGGTTCGGCGCATCCAGCGTGAGGTGAGTCAGTGCCAGAAGGCCCGCGATCAGCGCGAATTCGTGCCAGAGGATCGAGCCGACCGCACGCCACAGCCGTTCGCCAAGGCGGGCTTCGGGCGGGCAGGGTTCGCGGTGCGGGCCTGTGACGATGCCGGACAGGAACGCAAGCTCGATCCAGCCCCAGAAAGCCAGGGCCGCAAGGAATCCGCCGTAGACGCCGCCGACAGTCAGCTGGCTGACCGAGGCATGGGCCCCAAGTGCCCCGCCGACAAGCAAGGGCAGGCCGAGGAGGACGGACCAGAGGTGAGCATCCGGTCCGCCCAGATCGGCGCTGCGCACGCGCCAGAGGATCAGCCCGGTCGAGGCCCACCAGAGGAAGATGGCAGAGAGGGCGATGATCCATGGATTGGTCACGTGCGGCACCCCCATGACAGGGATGCCGCACAGAGTGCCAGGACGCGCCCATCCCGCACTCTACCCATCGCCGAGGCGATGGTATGGTAGTCTACGGTCAATACGACGGCTCCAGCCGCACCGAGACGGGCGGAGTGCTGCGCTTGACCGGGATCAGATACATCCGCGCGAAAGCCGTCAGCGCGCGGGCGGTGGCGGTGGCATGGGCGATGCGGCCGGTGATGCCGCCTTTGCGCTTGCCGCGTTCCATGTCGAGCATCGCCGCGTTCATCCGGTTCAGCGCCGGAATCCACGCCGGGTGGTCGATGTCGATCTCCATCGGGAAGACCTGTTTGGCGATGGTCGAGGTCTTGCGGAACACCTCCTGGTCATACCAGTCGATGTCGACGCCGAGGGCATTGTGGAAGTCCTTACGCGCATGGTCGCGGACCCACATTGTCGAATAGACAGCGACGAGGAAGAACTTGATCCAGAGCTTGTTGGAGAAGCTTTGCGTCAGTTTCGGGTCGGTCCGCATCAGGAGCGCGAAGGCTTCTCCGTGGGAGAACTCGTCATTGCACCACTCGCGGAACCACTTGAAGATCGGGTGGAAGCGGTGTTCGGGGTGTGCTTCCAGGTGCCGGTAGATGGTGATGTAGCGGGCGTAGCCGATCTTCTCGGACAGGTAGGTGGCGTAGTAGATGAACTTCGGCCGGAAGTAGGTGTACTTCTTGGCCTTGGTCAGGAAGCCGAGGTTCACGGCCACCCCCGCCTCGCGCAGGGCGTCGTTGATGAAGCCGGCGTGGCGGGCCTCATCCCGGGCCATGTAGTTGAAAAGCTCGCAGATGTCGGGGTTGTTGCCGCGGCGCTTCATCTCTTTGTACAGCACACAGCCGGAGAATTCGGCGGTGCAGGAGGAGACGAGGAAGTCGATGAACTCGGCGCGGAGCGCGGGGTCCATGCCTTCCCAGTCGACGGCGTCCCAGGCCTCGGTCTTCTTGAAGTGGCCCTTGTTCGGGTCGGACTTCATCTGGGCCAGAAGCGCGTCCCATTCCTTGCGGACGGGGGTCACGTCGACGCGGTCCATCTCGTCGAAGTCGGTGGTGTAGAAGCGCGGGTTGAGGAGGGTCGTCTCCGTCGCCATCGCGGTGGTGTCGAACTTGCCCGCGAGTTCGGAGTGGAGTTCCCCGTGAGTGGTGTCGTTGAGGGAGTCTTTCATGCCAGCAGCTCCTCTGAGAACGAGAATTCGCACAGTTCCATGAACCCGAGATCGCCGGTGGCGCGGGTCCACCAGCGTTCCAGGGGTGTGGCGCGGGTGATGGTGGCGTTGCGGCGTTCGACGATGACTTCGCCGTAAGCGGCCAGGATCGGCGCGCCGTGGACGAGGACTTCGTCGCCGGGATGGACGACCGCGCCGTTGTCAAAGCGGACGTGGGCGTGGAGGCTTTCGAACCGGTGGCTGACTTCGACCGTGCAGGGCACGGTTTCCTTCGCTTTCTTGAAGATACCCATGATTGCGTTCCCTTATTGTTGAAGCATGAGCCGCTCTACGGCAGCTTTGTTGTCGGCACCAAAAGCGTAGAGTTCGATCGACGCCCCCGTGGCCGGGTCTTCGGCCACAAGGCGGCCGTTGTCATACTGGACGATCCTGATCGGCGGGTTGCCTTCCACACGCGCAACAGTGCGGGCGCGTTGGATGGCGTTCTGGATCACGGTGATGAAGCCACCATGGTCCATGTCAGCGAGAAGCGTGCCGTCGGCCGCATAGACGGTGACGGCCTGGGCCGAGCGGCCTTCGAGGATCAGTTCGCGCTGGGCGACCACGGTCCCGGCCAGCGGTTTGCCGGTCGGGGGGCGGTCGGTCACAACCGAGAAGGTGGTGATCGCCAGCGCCGAGAGAGCAAGGGCGAGCATGCCCCAGAGAAGCGCGCGAGGGATCATCTCGCGTTCCGGGCTTGGGCGGTCGGCAAGGGCCTTGAGGTATGACATCCCGGCCCCTCCTATTCCGCGGCCAGCGCGCCTTGCGGCGCAAAGGACACAACGGGTTCGTTGACGCGCGTCTGGGCGGCGTCCGACAGGATCCGGGCCACCCGGGCGGCATCGGGGATGCAGCGGAAGGCGGGTTGAACCTTGCGGGCGAAGCCGGGGCGGAGGTGCGGCCAGAGGGCGAGGTACGAGATGTGCTGACCGTCCACCAGTTCCAGCGCGATTGTGCCGGTGCCGGTCATCGGGCGGGTCGACAGCGAGGCGGCGGCGACCTTGGTGAAGGGCACGGTCCAGGTCACCTGCAGTGCGGCCCCGATCCGCAGGATCACCCGGTGCGTGGTGATCGAGTAGATTGCGGCGCGGGCCACGGCGCGGGCCAGAAGACGGATCAGGCCGTAGGCGACAAGGGCGAGCACGAGGTAGGGCAGGAACACCGCGACGGACTGGCCGAAGCCGCCGTCCGAGAAGGCCATGCTGGCACGCCAGACGGCAAGGATCAGAAGGTAGCCAAGCACCCAGTTCGCCTTGAAGGCCTCATGGGCCAGAGCGGCGGGGTCGGGGCTGCCCTGCCAGAGCAGGTCTTCGCCCTTAGGTAGGGCTTTGGGCAAGCCGGGTTGCGGCTCGAAGTCGAAATCACGGTCTGACATGGCAGACCCTCCATCGTCGGGGTAAGACGAAGCGGCGCGGGCGCGCGCCGCTTCCCTTCGTCGTCAGTAGCCGCGCTTGCGGCCCTTGGCATACATCCAGCCCGAGGCAACGTAGGCGGAGATCTTTTCTTCTTCCAGCTTGGTCACACTGGTCTGGCTTTTCGTCGCGGGGATCGTGGCGAAGAGGTCCGAGGTGATGGCATTGATGCGCACCCGGTCGGCCCAGATCTTGGCCATCGTCATCGGCACAAGGCGCGTGCCACCGGAGTTCAGGTCGATCTCCAGATAGCGGACCAGCTGTTCCGGCACGTCGACCCACAGCTCTTTGACCCGACCGACGACCTCAAGATCGCCTGCCTGGACCGGCAGACCGCGCGGATCGCGACCGGCGCTGACCTCCATGCCGGCAACCGATGCCATCGGCTGAATCTTGGCGTGGCCATGGGCATCGACTTCGGGCTCGTCTCGGCGCGGCGTCCAGGATGCGGGGCCAACACCGTCGAGCATCGGGTTGCCCGTGGGGATCAGCGGGAAGCCCTCGGACCCGGAGGGCACCAGCGCAAGGTCGGTACGACGGTGCGCAGCTTCGTTTTCCGCCGAGGGCACGGTGACTGTTCCCTTGCCCAAGGGCAAGAAGAAGGTCTTTGGCTTCGGCAGCGGATAGATCGCCTGGTTCGAGGCCTGCGAGCCGTCCTCGTTCTCGAAGGGGAAGCCTTCGCGCATGTTTTCGGTCTGCAGGTAGTAGATCAGAACCGCGAAGAAGCCCCAGAAGAGCCAGATCGCCAGTGAGGCGAGATCGAAGTTTCCGAAGAAAGTAACACCAACCATTCAGGGGTCCTCCGTTGTCAGGTTGGGAATTCGGTCAGCCGCAAGCCTGGCTGGCCTTGGTCCGTCAGGGAGTGGGAAGTGCCGATCCGGACCAGGGGGCCAAGCGCGGCGAGCGTGATGAAGAGAAGGGCGATTTCGAC
>JBKDYO010000119.1:0-4161 GCA_046305855.1 Paracoccaceae bacterium | reverse complement strand
AGAGGTAGTGCGTCACCCCATTGATCTTCACGTAGACTTCATCCAGGTGCCACTGCCATTGTCGGCACGTACGCATCGCCTCGACACGTTTACCGCGGATTTCGGCGGCGAACATCGGGCCGAACCGGTTCCACCAGAAACACACCGTCTCATGGCTAATCTCGATGCCACGTTCGTGCAGAAGATCCTCCACATTTCGGAGCGACAGCGGGAACGGCATGTAGAGCATGACCGCCAGGCGGATGATCTCGGGGCTGGTCTCGAAGTAGCGGAAAGGGGAGCGGTTCGTCGCCCCTGAACGCTAACGGGCCACCCTCATCGGCTCAAGCAAAGTTCTTCTGACAACACCTTTTAGCCCATTGATTGCTGTGTAGCCCTCGACACATCCCGCGAATGGATTGAGTATTGGGCCCATGAACTCGGTCCCGCTTAATCCTAGTAGCCCTTCTGGTGCACGCGCAGGTGTGACTCGCTTCGAGCGACAGGTCCCTTGGCAGATCAGCAGACATTCAGCTCTGCATCATGCGGTGTGGCAGTTCCTGGCTACCTGCAGCCTCATCTTTGGCGCATGGTATCTCTGGTGGCGCTGGACGGAATCGCTGAACATCGCCGCGCTGTGGTTCTCCTTGCCGCTAGTTGTGGCAGAGACGCTGGCCTACATCGGGCTGATCCTTTTCACGATAAACATCTGGACCGACAAATCGCCCAAGCCCGGCCCGCCGCCGGCACGGCTGAAGGATATCACCGACGACCCGACGGCTCTGGATCGGCCGATCATCGTTGATGTGTTCTTCGCCACTTACAACGAAGACCCCGAGATCGTCCGCAAGGGCCTTCAGGCCGTGAAGGGACTGGACTATCCACATTCAATTGAGGTCCGGGTGCATGTGCTCGACGACGGCCGCCGCCCGCCCATGGGCGAGGTCGCGCGCGAGGAGGGGGCAAATTACATCACTCGGCCGGACAATGTGGGCTACAAGGCCGGGAATCTGCGCAACGCGATGAACCAGTCCTCGGGCGATCTGATCGTGATCTGCGATGCCGACACGATCCCTTTGCCACACCTCTTGATCGAGACGCTTGGCTATTTCCGCGATCCGCGCATGGCCTGGGTTCAGACGCCGCAATGGTTCTGGGACGTGCCGCCCGGCGTGCCGCTGCCTGTTTATCTGGCGCGACGCCTTGGTCGGATCGGGGATCGCATCGGGCGCGGCGTGGAAAAGCTGATCGGCCCGGTCCGCTTTGGGGAAGACCCGTTTGGCAACGATCCGCAGCTTTTCTACGACTTCATCCTGCGGCGGCGGAACTGGGCCAATGCAGCCTTCTGCTGCGGGGCCGGATCAGTCCACCGGCGCGAAGCGGTGATGGAAGTCGCGATCCGAACCTGGGCGGCGGATGTCGATGCCTCAGCCAAGCGGCAGATACAAGAGATCCGACAGATTACCGGTGAGGCCGAGGTTAATGCCCAATTGGCATCCGTCACCCGGGTGACCGCCGCGCAAGAGGTGGATTTCACCCCTTTCATGCTGCATGTTTCGGAGGACATCTACACCTCAATCCGGTTGCACAAGGACCGCGAGCGCGGCTGGAAATCCGTGCAGCACCCGGTCGTGGTGTCGCGGATGATCTCGCCCAACGACCTGCTCAGCTGGACGATCCAGCGCTTCAAGTATGCCGGGGGGACACTGGACATCCTGCGGACCGATAACCCGCTGTTTGCCAAGGGCATGACCCTGCCGCAGCGGATCATGTACGGGGTGACTTTCTACTCTTACCTTTCGCCCTTGTGGAACGTGGTCTTCATCCTGTGGCCGGTCATCTTTCTCTTCACCGGGATCGTGCCCGTCGCCACCTATTCGATCGACTTCCTCCTGCACATCGTGCCGTTTCTCCTTCTCAACGAACTGGCGCAGCTGGCCGGGCTGTGGGGGGCCAAGACCATGTCCGGACGGCGCTGGTACCTGGCGATGTTCCCGTTGAACATCCAGGCGCTCTGGGCCGTGGTTCGCAAACGCAAGATTTCCTTTCCGGTCACCCCGAAACAGCGCAGCGAGGGGCGGTTCCTTTCGCTGGTCAAGTGGCAGCTTCTGGTGGTCGGGCTGACGGTTGCCGGGTTGATCTGGGCCTGGACGCGGCATCTGGGCGGCGCCGGCGACTATTCCATCGGCGGGCTGGTGGCAAATACGCTTTGGGGTGTAAACAACATCCTCTCGCTGTTGCCCATCATCCTGGCCGCCGTCTGGAAGCCAGACCCTGAGTACGACCTGCCCATCATGGAACAGTTCCAGCATGAAGTTCAGTGAGGCCCTGGTAGGCGCGCGGAGCCAGATTGCCTGGATTGCGGCCTTAACATTGTCGACGGTGGCGATCGTCCACCTGGAGCAGTTGGACATCGGCGAGCGCGACGCGGCCGAGAAGGCCCGCGTAGCCGCTACGGACGAACGGCTCGCAGCAGAGGCGACGGGCGCCTTGGCGGAGGCCGAGGCGCGGTTGGCGGCGTTTCCCAAGGATGCGTCGGCCGCGGCCTCGCTCCTTGTGGCCTTGTCGACCGCGGTCCAGGCGGGGGTGCTGGACACCGATCAAGCGCGAAAGCGAGCCGACGAACTTTGGGATAAGGCCGCGGCGGCTGGGCCCGCCTGGAGGCCTGCCATTATTGGCGCCGCGCTGACCTTTGCTCGCTAGGTGCGGTTGCGGACCAAGCGCAGGCGGACCTGATCGCCCACTGTGCGGAAGCTAACCTCGTGCATTGACAGTACGATCAGCGTCAGTCCGCGACCGCTTTCGGGTAAGGTCTGGCGATCGTCGGGGTCAAAATCCAACCGCTCCAACCCGGCATCCTTAAACAGACTGGCATCGGGTTGGGTCTCGTCGCCGATCTCTACCACAACCTGGCGCTCGTCGATCTCCAAAAAAAGCTCTACCGGTTTACCTGTCGCCGAGATGCCGAAAAGGATGGCATTGGTCAAAGCTTCCACAACTGCAAGCTCGACGCAGGCCAATCCTTCTTCGTCGAGCACATCGCGCAGGGTCTTCCGAAGAGCGTCCGCGGCGGGTCCGATTGCCTCCAGGTCACGATCGACGGCCCAGAAGCACGTTTCCGCCATCTAATCACTCACTTCATGCGGCCAGGCTATTGATGGCCTCGTCGACGGTTGCTGTAATCGGGAAAATCCGATCCATCTTTGTAATGGAAAACAATCTTGCCACAGGGAAACGAACCGCGGCTACCGAAATTGTGCCGAACGGCCCGAGTTTCTTGACCGCCGTGATCAGCGCGCTCATCGCCGCGCTATCCATGAACTCGACCATTTCAAGGTCCAGAATGATCGACTGCTGTCCACCGACGATCAGGTCGACGAGCACCTCCCGCAGATCAGATGCTTTGCTGGCATCCAGCCTAGGTGCCTGAATCCGCAGGATCGTATGACCACCGTGGGCTTCTTCGTCTGGCTGCATTTCCCGGTCGTCCTTCATGTGCCAATCGTTAACGTATCGAAAGGTTGTGCGCCCTTAACCTAGCGTTAGTCATTCCCTTTAGAACGTGGCGGAAACATGTTTGGTCCCCGACATTTTAAGAGAAAATGCGAGGAATAGTTGCGACGTTGCTTTCAGACGAATGCGAACCAGTCTCCGTTTCCCTAGCCCCGCCCGGATGTCAGGCCGCGAGAAGGCCGCGCCACTCTGCGAGAGCGGCGGCGCGGGTCGTCTTGCAGGCGTTGCGGTTCTGGAGATGGCGCTCCGTCGGTAAGTGGTTGTGGACCGAGGCATGGACTGAAGCGAACTTCTGCAACGTTCGCATGCGCCGGAACCGCAACATCGCCCGCTCGCGTCGTCGGAACGGCAGGTGCAAGTTCTCGGCCCGGTTGTTAAGCCAGCGCCCCATCTCGCGGTCATCACCGCGGCCCAGGTCCCTCAGCGCTGCCCCGTAGGACCGAAGAAGATCCGTTACGGTGGTGTCCGGCCGACCGTGGCGCTTCATTGATTTCTTCAAGAATTTCAATGCTGCTTTGCGGTCTCGCTTCTTGGTCACGATACTTTCTAGGACCTCGCCTTCGTGATCGACCGCGCGCCAGAGGTAGTGCGTCACCCCATTGATCTTCACGTAGACTTCATCCAGGTGCCACTGCCATTGTCGGCACGTACGCATCGCCTCGACACGTT
>JBKDYO010000118.1:0-3994 GCA_046305855.1 Paracoccaceae bacterium | reverse complement strand
TGTGAGGCCAGCGCTTCGGGTGACAGGGTCCAGGCAAGGAGGCTCGCGGATTGGGAGCGGCCACGGCCTTCGCCGGGGGTGTTGATCCGGCCCTTGAAGCTTTCGCGAAGCTGGTCTGCCAGCGCGCGTTTTTCGGGCGAGTTGCGCCAGCCGGAGCCGAGGTAGAGGGTGATGAAGTATTCGTCCCAGACGGTCTGCGGGTCGAGGCTGTTCGCCGCGATGGCCGTTCCAGCGATGCCGATGCCGCCGCGCAGGAAGGCGAGGGCGGCCCCGGGAAAGGGTGTGGCGCTGGAGATGGCCGCGACCTTGACCCGCTCGCTGTGGTCGATCAGGCCGGTGGCCTCGATCGCGATGGCGGCGCCGGTCGAATAGCCGAGGAGATTGATCCGGGCCTCGGGGTAGCGGTTCGCGTAGTCGGCAACCCACTGGGCCGCGCGCTTCAGGTCGAGGGGGGGCGACAGGGGCTCACCCCGCATGCCGGGGAGGCGGTATTCGACGACGAGATGGTCGTCTGTGTTCCAGCCGTTCGCGGGGCCGAAGATGCGGGCGGTGGTGAGGGCACCGGGGACTAGGAAGGTGATCTGGTCGGGCGGATTGGCCGCCCCAGCGGTGTAGAGAGGCGGCTTTGCGGCCACCGGCGGCTTGGCGCAGGCGGTGAGCGCAAGGCCCACCGCCAGTGCCAGCCAGAGGCGTGTCACCGCGCGAACCGCTTGTACTTCACGCGCTTCGGCTCCAGCGCATCCGGGCCTAACCGGCGGACCTTGTCTTCTTCGTAGGCCTGGAAGTTGCCTTCGAACCATTCCACGTGGGCGTCGCCTTCGAAGGCGAGGATGTGCGTGCAAAGCCGGTCCAGGAAGAAGCGGTCGTGGCTGATGATGATCGCGCAGCCGGCGAAGTCTTCGATGGCCGCCTCCAGCGCCTGCAGCGTCTCGACGTCGAGGTCGTTGGTCGGCTCGTCAAGGAGGAGGACGTTGCCGCCTGATTTCAACAGCTTGGCCATGTGGACGCGGTTCCGCTCCCCACCGGACAGCAACCCGACCTTCTTCTGCTGGTCCGTCCCCTTGAAGTTGAACGCCCCGGTGTAGACGCGGGAGTTCATCTGCATGTCGCCAAGGTGGATGACCTCGGCCCCGCCGGAGATTTCCTCCCAGACGTTCTTGTTGGGGTCCAGGGCGTCACGCGACTGGTCGACGAAAGCCAGTTTGACCGTGTTGCCAAGGGTGATCGTGCCCTCATCGGGCTTCTCGTCGCCGATGATCATGCGGAAGAGGGTGGATTTGCCAGCACCGTTCGGGCCGATGACGCCGACGATGGCCCCCGGCGGGACGGTGAACGAGAGGTCCTCGATCAGGAGCTTGTCACCCATGTGCTTTTTCAGGCCCACGACCTCGATCACCTTGTTGCCGAGGCGTTCGCCGTTCGGGATGATGATCTGGGCGCTGGTCGAGCGTTCCATGACGGTCTGGCTGGCCATCTCGTTGTAGCGCGACAGGCGGGCCTTGCCCTTGGCCTGACGGGCCTTGGCGCCGGAGCGGATCCACTCCAGTTCCTTTTCCAGCGCCTTCTGCTTGGACTTGTCCTCACGGGCTTCCTGCGCCATCCGCTTGGCCTTCTGGTCGAGCCAGGCGGAGTAGTTGCCTTCGTAGGGAATGCCGCGGCCGCGGTCGAGTTCCAGGATCCAGCCGGTGATGTCATCCAGGAAGTAGCGGTCGTGGGTGACGATCAGGATCGTGCCCTTGTAGTCGATCAGATGCTTTTGCAGCCAGGCGATCGACTCGGCGTCCAGGTGGTTGGTCGGTTCGTCGAGAAGGAGCATGTCGGGCTTTTCGAGGAGCAACCGGCAGAGGGCCACGCGGCGACGCTCGCCGCCCGAAAGCGTGGTCACGTCGGCATCGTCGGGCGGGCAGCGGAGCGCGTCCATCGCGACGCCGACGGTCGCCTCAAGCTCCCACAGGTTCTGGGCGTCGATCTGGTCTTGCAGGGCGGCCATCTCCTCGGCGGTCTCGTCCGAGTAGTTCATCGCCAGTTCGTTGTAGCGTTCGAGGATCGCGGTCTGCGCGGCCACACCCAGCATCACGTTTTCCTTGGCGGTCAGGGTCGGGTCGAGGTGCGGCTCCTGCGCGAGGTAGCCGACCTTGGCGCCCTTGGCGGCCCAGGCCTCGCCTTTGAAATCGGTGTCCATCCCGGCCATGATCTTCAACAGCGTGGATTTCCCCGCGCCGTTGACGCCGACGACCCCGATCTTCACGCCGGGCAGGAAGTTGAGATGGATGTTCTCGAAGCACTTCTTCCCGCCCGGGTAGGTCTTGGAGACGTTCTCCATGTGATAGACGTATTGGTAAGCGGCCATGTCAGTGCTCCGATCCGAGGGTTGGCGCACATGTAGCGACGATGGGGGCAGCCTGCAACGTCTAGCAGGCGGGCCTTAGAGCGGCTTGGCGAACCAGTGGGTGGCGGGAAAGCCGGTGTAGGGCTCGGTGTCGTGCCAGCCGGTCGCACGGTACAGGGCGATGGCTTCGGTCAGGGCGCCATTGGTGTCAAGGACGAGGCCAGTGAAGCCCAGAGCGCGCGCCTCGGCCTCGACGGCAGTCATCATGCGGCGCGCAAGGCCGATGCCGCGTGCAGCGGGGTCGACCCAGAGACGCTTGATCTCACCGGTCGAGCCTTCGTGGCGTTTCAGGGAGACGCAGGCCAGAGGCTGGGCATCGGACCAGGCGATGAGAAAGGTGCCGTCCGGCGGACGGTAGGCATCGGCCTCGGGGTCTGGATCGGGGACATGGGTGGAAGAGATGCCGGGGATGCGGTCCACCAGCAGCGCGAAATAGGCGCGCAGGCAGAGCTTTGCTTCGGGCAACTCCGGGTCTTCCCGGCTGATGGAGATCGGAGGCACGGACATGTGCAGGGCCTGAGGTTTCCGACAAAGCCTAGGCCCGGCTCGACCTCATGGCAAGCGAAGCATGCTTGGCCTTCGGGGCGGCTCCGGCACGGTGGGCGTGTGCGCTGGTTGGGGCGGCGGGCGGATGCGGCAGGGGTTTCCTTTGGCGACCAAGGGCATGGTCGTGGGGCCGCTTGGCCGGTCGCTTGATCCGGCGCATGAGGGCCATGTCCATGTCACGCTGAAGCGCCGAAGCGGATGAGCCTTGATCGGGTCTGGTGGCTGGTCACCCCCGGCTCATTGGTTTTGCCAGCCTCTTGGGCCGCTTGTTGCCGAGCATCTCAATGGAAGGGCCTTTGCGGTCAATTGGCCGCTGAGAGATGGAGAAAGACGATGCAGCGGGGCTCAGAGGGCCTTGGCCATCCAGAGGTTGGCGGGCGGGGTCGTGTAGGGGGCGATATCGGTCCAGCCGTCGCGGCGATAGAGCGCGACTGCTTCGGGGAGGCCCGTGTTGGTGTCCAGCTGCAGGCGGGTCATGCCCATGTCGCGGGCGCGGGCCTCGAGGGCGCGCATCAGGCGGCGGGCGAGGCCCTGTCCGCGGGCCGTGGGATGGACCCACAGGCGCTTGACCTCGCCGACCCCGGGTTCCAGCGGACGCAGAGACACGCAGCCGATGGGCAGATCGTCGGACCAGGCGACGAGAAACGCACCGTCAGGTCCGCGGTACCGGGCGGCGTCGGGCAAGGGCAGGGGCAGCATCTCGGGTGTAAACAAGGCGAAGCTGTCGAGAAGCATCTGGTAGTACGCCGAAAGGCAGGACAGGGCGGCCGGGTCATCGGGATCGGCGTCGCGGATGTCCACGTCGTCTTGCAGCATGACCGTGGCAATGAGGTCCATCGCGTCGATCAAGGCTTGCTGGCGCGACCCGGCGCGGTCGAAGACTGCCTTGGCCTTGTCATGGCCGAGCTGATCGTAGACCTGCCATTCGGCCGTTCCTGCTGCGGTCAGATGGGCGATGCGGCGCCGGCGGTCTGTGGGGTCCGGTTTCACCACGACCAGCCCTTCTTTCTCCAGCGCGCGCAGCAGGCGGCTGAGAAGCCCGGAATCGAAGCGCAGGGT
>JBKDYO010000117.1:0-3693 GCA_046305855.1 Paracoccaceae bacterium | reverse complement strand
CTGGATGGTCGGCGAAACCGTCAGCCGCCTGCGCTGGATCGGCCTCGCTCTCGGCCTTGGCGGGGCCGTCACGGTGATCCTCGCCCGCTCCGGCATCGCGCATGAGCCCCCGCTTGGGGTTCTGGCCGCCGTGGGGGGCCTCATCGGCATGACCGCCGCCACGCTGTACGAAAAGCGCTTCGGCGTCACCACACACCCGGTCCCCGCCAACCTGATCCAATACGCTGTCGGCGCGGTCTTCACCCTGCCACTGGCCTGGTCAACCGAAGGGTTCCAGGCTGACTGGACGCCGGAGCTTTTCTACACTCTCGCCTATCTGGTGATCGGCAACTCACTCATCTCGATCACCCTCCTCCTCGCGATGATCCGCGCCGGAGAGGTCGCACGCGTCTCGGCGCTCTTTTACCTCGTCCCGCCGCTCTCGGCGCTTTTCGCCTGGCCGCTGTTGGGTGAGGCGATGCCGCCCCTCGCCTGGGCGGGCATGGCGCTGGCCGGGATCGGGGTCGCGCTGGCCCGCAGGTAGGGTGGGCAATCCGCCCACCGCCTCTCAGAAGGGCGTTGCTGGAACCTGCAACATGGCCGCCAACCCCGCATAGGCGGCCCGATCCTCCACCGACCATTCCGCCACCCGGCTGGCCCAAAGCACTGCCTCGCTGGAATGGATCAGCCCGTCCGACAGGATGCGCAGGTGGTTGGCCCGCAACGTCTCGCCGGACGAAGTGATATCCGCGATGGCCTCGGCCGTCCCGTTCTTCACTGTGCCCTCGGTCGCGCCCTGGCTGTCGACCAGCTGGTAATCCGCAACCCCTTGCGCCTGCAGGAAATCCCGCACCAGTCGGTGATACTTGGTCGCGATCCGCAAGCGATGCCCGTGCGCCTTGCGAAAGCCTGCAGCCGCTGCGTCGAGGTCGTCCACCGTCTCGACATCAATCCAGACGTTTGGCACCGCGATCACCAGATCAGCCTGGCCAAAGCCCAGCTTTGCCACCTCGGCGACCTCGTCCTCGCCTAGCTGCTCGCGCACTAGGTCCGAGCCCGTGACCCCCAGATGGATCCGCCCCGCCGCCAGTTCGCGCGGGATTTCCCCCGCCGACAGCAGCACCGGGACCACCCCCTCGACACCCTCGACGACACCCGAATACTCCCGATCCGAGCCCGCGCGCTTCATCACCACGCCGCATGCACCGAACCAGTCAAAACAGTCTTGCATCAGCCGACCCTTGGACGGCACCCCGATCCGCATCATGCCAGGACCCCTTTCAAGCGGGTTACCAGCTCGGGCCGGATCACGCCGCCGACTGCCGGGATGAACGCTCCCGCGCCAAGGACCGCCGTCAGGGCGTCATAGCGGCCGCCGCTCGCAACGGGAGGCATCCCGTCGGCGAGGAAGCTGAATACGAACCCGTCATAGTATTCCAGCGCCGTCCGCCCGTGGCTTGCCTCGAAGGCCAGCGTCGAGACGTTCACACTCCGAGCCGCCAGAGCGTCAAGCCGAGCTGCGAAGCGATCAACCGCCGGGCCAATGGCTGGAAGCATCGGCGTGATCCCCCGCAAGTGGCTCAAGGCATGAGCTGCCGGGGCCTCAAGGCTGAGAAGGTCATACAGAAGCGCTGCCTCGGTCGCCTTGATCGGCGGAGTCTCAGCATCGGCCACCAGCGCCTCGGCCCGCATTGCAATCTCTTCAGCGGACCGCAGACCGACGAAGCTCCCCGCTTCCTCGATCAGCGCCATAGGAGTGCCCGCCTTCAGCCGCTCCAACAGAGCGACCCGACCAGCAGGCACCGGAGCCCGCCCCGCAAACCGGTCAAGCAAAGCCTTGAACCGAACCGGCCGCCAGACATGCCGCAGCAAAGCCGCCTTCCGGCGATCCGAGGTTTCCAGCCCCCGGACCGCCGCCATCAGGATCCCGATATCCCCGGTCACCGGCCGCAGGTTCAGCCCCGAAAGCAGGTCACGGAACAGAGCGAACACCTCGGCATCCGCCGCCTCGGGCGAGGCCCGGTCAAAGACCTCGTACCCTACCTGAAGGTATTCGCTGGCCCGCCCCGAACCGCGCATCTGCTTGCGGAACACTTCGCCCAGATAGGCGTAGCGCGCCGGTTCCGCCCCATGCGCCATGTGGGCCTGTACCACCGGCACGGTGAAGTCGGGCCGTAGCATCATCTCGCCCCGGACGGGATCGTCGGTCACATAGGCCCGCGCCCGGATATCCTCGCCGTAAAGGTCCAGGAGAGTGCCCGCTGGCTGCAGGACGTCCGCCTCGACCGGCACCGCACCGGCTTGCAGGAAGCCTTGCAGCAGGCGCTCGCCCTCGGCTCGGATCGCCGCTTTTGGGGTCATTGGCCGATCATCTTTTGGACGGAAGCAACCAGATCGGCTCTCGGGACCTCGACCTGAGCCGGCCGGTCCTTCCATTCCTCCAATGTCGCGTGCTCGGCGATCTTGGCACCTAGGATCAGGTCCTTCAGGATCACCGTGCCCACCGCGGCCTCGTTCCCGCCCTGGATCACCGCCACGGGCGAGGCACGCTTGTCGGCATATTTCAACTGGTTGCCGAAGTTCTTCGGGTTCCCCAGGTAGACCTCGGCCCGGATGCCCGCCTGCCGAAGCTCTCCGACCATCGCCATGTAGTCAGCCATCCGGTCGCGATCCATCACGGTCACGACCACCGGTCCCGCGCTCTCTCCCTGCATCCGTCCCTTGGCCTGCAAAGCGGCCAGCAGCCGGTCCACCCCGATCGAGACCCCCGTCGCGGGCACATCCTGCCCGGTGAAGCGCTTCACCAGCCCATCATACCGCCCGCCCCCAGCGACCGATCCGAACTGCCGCTTCCGGCCCTTTTCGTCGAGGATCTCGAAAGTCAGCTCCGCCTCGTAGACCGGACCGGTATAGTACCCAAGGCCCCGTACCACACCGGGGTCCAGCACGATCCGGTCCGGACCGTAGCCTTGGGCGTCGAGAAGGGCGGCGATGCCTTCCAACTCGTCGACACCTTCCGCACCGATGGTGGAGCCGCCCACCAACTCCCGCAACCGGGAAACCGTTGCGGCCCCCGTATCGCGCTTGGCGGTGGTGAAGCCCATCACGACCTCGGCCTGATCAGCGCGCAATCCGGCACCCTTGGTGAAGTCGCCGCTCTCGTCCTTGCGGCCCTCGCCGAGGAGGGCGCGAACCCCCTCCGGTCCCAGACGGTCGATCTTGTCGATGGCGCGCAGGACGATGCCGCGCTCGTGTTCCTTGTCGTCTCCGGCCAGCCCTGCGACTTCCATCACGCCGTTCAGGACCTTCCGGTTGTTCACCTTCACCACGTAGTCGCCGCGGGGGATGCCAACTTCTTCCAGGGCGTCGGCGAGCATGGCGCAGATTTCGGCGTCGGCGGCGACTGAGGCGGACCCCACCGTGTCCGCGTCGCACTGGTAGAACTGGCGGAAGCGGCCCGGGCCAGGTTTCTCGTTCCGCCAGACGGGGCCCATCGCGAAGCGGCGGTAGGGGGAGGGGAGGTCGTTGCGGTACTGGGCGGCGACGCGGGCGAGGGGGGCGGTGAGGTCGTACCGCAGGGCCAGCCAGTCGGCGTCCTCATCCTGCCAGGCGAAGACGCCCTCGTTGGGGCGGTCGACGTCGGGGAGGAACTTGCCGAGGGCCTCGACCGTCTCCACGGCAGAGGTCTCCAGCGGGTCGAACCCGTACCGGTGG